>NZ_UHIY01000001.1:3767150-4081079 GCF_900460525.1 Yersinia kristensenii | reverse complement strand
CGTGGCGCACTGACAGTGGTCGCCCGTTATCACCTATCAGCTGATATGCCGGGTTTTTAGAGAATTTACTGGCATCGCGTTCAGTCTCAATAGTGGGTAATTTTATCGCTACCGAGCTGGTGTTGCGGGTGTTAAATACCACCACTAACGGCGGGGAGGCATATAATATCTTTGGATCAGCTGGAAGAGGTTTTGCAACTTTGAACAAGATTTGATGCTGACCACTATTTAATTCCAAGCTATCAGCCCCTTTGAGCAAGGACCCTGACATATTTTTACCATCGACCACCAACAGGTCAATTTCCGGCGCGAGTTTTAAGGTCATGGCTATAGCGGAAGCATTACAGCAAACGGCCAAAATCCCTACGACCACCAGACCAACTTTCATGTGCTACTCCTGAGGGTGATATCCGTTTATATTGTCAGACACGCTAGATTATGTGTCAAAGTCTTTCTGGTTGCCCATATTTATTTACTTCCTGAAACAATCAGTATAACTATATTTATGTTATCTCAATGAATTTTAAAGGTTAGATAACTAATCTAACAGTAATTCCTGCTATACCCATTAAACCAAATCAATTAGACGGCGGTTATCATCATTATTTTGCATGATATACACTTAGTGTCACCTGACATGTGTGCATCCAGTTGGATACATATGGATTGAAATATTCTTTTAGCGCATCAGAGGAACTGAAAATGCACGATAAAGACATTGCTGACATTCTCCAACAGGTAAAGACAATTGCATTAGTGGGGGCAAGTGATAACCCTGCGCGGCCCAGTTACGGTGTTATGGCTTACTTGCTACAGCAGGGGTATCAGGTGACGCCTGTCAGCCCAAAACTGGCGGGGAAGACATTACTGGGTCAGCAGGGTTATGCTGAATTGGCTGACATTCCTTATCCTATTGATATGGTTGATGTATTTCGTAACACTGAAGCGGCATATTGTGTCGCGCAGGAAGCTATTGCTATCGGAGCCAAAGTGCTGTGGCTGCAAATTGGTGTCATTAATGAATTAGCAGCCACATTGGCGGCAGATGCTGGGCTAAAAGTTGTTATGGATCGCTGCCCTAAAATTGAAATCCCGCGATTAGGATTAGCAAAAGAGTAATATTTTTGCATGAATGAGTTAAATTTTGGGTATAAAAAACCCGGCCACCAGTGCCGGGTTTGATCAGTCTCAACACTCAGTTGCGCAGGCGCGGAGCCTGTAATTGATGGCGGATAGAAGCGGCCAATTCATCTAATGAAGGTTGCTCCGGGTGAGCATCCATATCTTCATAAGTGAGCTGTGCTTCAGCCAGATAAGTATGTACCGGTTGCCCCTCATCATCCTCAATAACCACGTGATACCAAGGTGATGAACGCAAATTATCATTATTTGCAACTTCATCAGGGGCTGGTGGCTCAAGAGAATATTCAGGATCGATATCAATGACTACACCCAAGTAGCCGTGTAGGCTGTGGCGAACCTGTTGCCCAATACCGAATTTGCTGGCGATCATGATAACCTCCGGAGAAACATTACGCTGCCATCTATATGAGGGCAGTGCAGGGCATTTCAAGTCACATTATCCGACACGCAAAGCCTTTTAGGTACAAACCCTCAGGATATGTTGCGATAACGGGATGGTCCGCGGCCTGACGGAACTGCTCTATAAATTGTATATCATGGCCAGCATCTAATGCAGCATCGGCTAAAATTTTCTGGAATAAATCTATTGGCATCAAGCCCGAGCAGGAGAAACTTAATAAGATACCGCCGGGGCGTAATAGCTGTATAGCTAACATATTAATGTCTTTATAACCCCGACAAGCGCTGGCCAGCTGACTTTTATTTTCCACAAATTTCGGTGGGTCCATGATGATCATGTCAAACTTTTCCCCTTGTGCGCGATAATTACGCAGCAATTGGAAGACATCATCGCGGATAAACTCGGCTTTGCTCAGGTCTAACTGGTTTAGTTCGACGTTTTGTTTGGCAATATCCAACACTGATTGTGAGGTATCAACACTGATCACTTGCTGGCAATTGCCCATCAGTGCCGCGACGGCAAAGGCCCCGGTATAAGAGAAGCAGTTTAGAACGCGGCGACCATCAGCATAATGACGCGCTGCAAGGCGGCTATCACGCTGATCTAAATAAAAGCCTGTCTTATGGCCTTGCTGAATATCAACCAGCAATTGCATACCGTGCTCAGTGATAGGTAACAGTGCCGGGGGCATTTCGCCACAGACTGTGCCCTGAGTCAGTGGTAAACCTTCTTTTTTGCGCACAGAAACATCGGAGCGGTCATAAATAGAGCATTCTGGGTAGCACTGCTGTAACGCGCTGACCAGTGCTGCGCGTTGATATTCAGCCCCCGCCGACAGCAATTGCAAGACCAGGAAGTTTTGGAAGCGGTCAATGGTGATACCCGGTAAGCCGTCGGATTCACCGGCAATCAGGCGGTAGCCATTTAAGCCATCGCGCTGGGCCAGATAGTCACGCCAGGTTTGTGCCCGTTGTAGACGGCGAACAAAAAATTCACTGTCGATAACTTCATCTTGTTGGAACGTCCAAACTCGCGCCACAATTTGTGATTCAGGAGAGTAGGCGGCGCGGGCCAGCCATTTACCCTGACTATCAAGAATATCGATGGTTTCACCGGAAACAGCATTGCCTTCAAGGCGTAGCACGGCCCCAGAGAAGATCCATGGATGGCGACGAAGCAAGGATTTTTCACGTCCTTTTGCAAGAAATAGGCGCATTGTAAGAGTCTTATTAAATCAAATAGTTGAAATTGATAAGTCATTATCAATCAAAATAAGGTGCTAATGATATAGCAATATCATGCTACTCACTACCACGGCGGCCTTGATATCTGGCGGCAATATCGCGTTCAACAGCGCGACTAAAAACTTTTTCACTACTATATTCATAGAGCTATAATAACTTTCTTTCTTCAAAGTAGGGACCGCATCATGACGAATAAGCAAACTGACGTAGCACTCACAGAAAAACAAAAAGAAGAAATTGACGAAATTGCGCTACAACGCGTTCAGGCAATGAACAGCGATGAGTTTCTGTGTAATAGCATTGACCAAAAAATTCACTCGATGGAAGAACAAGTTAAGTCCTATTTCCAATCGCGTTTTTCGTTCCACTTGAACCAAAAGAACTGCGATCAATAAAAGCTATTTGTTCACGGCCGCACAGGCAGCTTAGAAAGGCGTCCCCCTTGGCCCCAGCGAAGCGCAGGGATTCACTGCCGCACAGGCAGCTTGGAAAATATTTCACGATTATTGGCTAAAACGGGACAATTCGATTGGAAACGCAGTCCATGAGGGGGCGATATGGCAAAAGTATGCACCGCTGCTTATGTTTATGGTGTGGTTCAAGGTGTGGGATTTCGCTATAGCACGCAACGGCAAGCACTGGCGCTAGGAGTGGCCGGTTATGCCCGCAATTGTGACGATGGCAGTGTAGAAGTGGTGGCTTATGGTGAACAACAGGCGGTCGAGCAACTGATGGAGTGGATCAAACAGGGCGGGCCACGGGGCGCGCGTGTTGATCGCCTACTGACAGAGCCTCATCCGGCCACACCATTTGAGACATTTAACATTCGCTATTAGCCGCCTCACCCAGAATGTGGCCGTTGATTAAATACATTTCACCGGTTTTGGCAGCCCGGCAATTTTTGTCGCTTGTTTTGCAGGCCCCTTGGGGAATAAACGATAGAGATAGCGGCTATTACCTTTTTCTTCACCGTATTTCTGCGCCATGGCTTTTACCAGCATCCGGATGGCCGGTGACGTATTAAATTCCTGATAAAAAGCACGTACAAAACGCACCACTTCCCAGTGCGGCTCGGTGAGGATAATGCTCTCTTGTTCAGCCAGTATCGGGGCCAGAGCTTCGCTCCAGTCTGCGCTATTTTTCAGGTAACCTTGCGCGTCGGTATCAATCGTGCGGCCTTCAAACTCCAACATACAACCTCGGTGGTCCAATCAATGAAACGGCAGCTAATTTAGCAAATATTTGCCGCTATCCCAAAGAAGTCTGTGCTGCTGCTTGGTAAATCGGCCTCGGGGTAATAGATGCTGGGGGAGGTTGTACAGTGAATCATCATCATGATGATTAATTCATCATTCGATAATCAGATGGCGGCTTTTTGGGCGATTAAACACAAACAAGCTTTACAAGCGGCGGAGCTCTGTTTATAGTTCGGCTCGTTGCGGAGGGGTGGCCGAGTGGCTGAAGGCAACGGTCTTGAAAACCGTCGACGGGTAACCGTTCGAGAGTTCGAATCTCTCCTCCTCCGCCATCATTTCTCTGTTTCTCCTGCTTGTTATCCTTGCTTAACCCCTTGAAATACCTCAATTTTTAATCGGTCATATTTATTCTTTCTGATACAACAAAACGAGCAAAACCCGCCCCAAAATAGTGAACTATAACTTTTTCAAACCTCCTTTTTGTCCGTCACATCATCCGCAGTAGAAAAGGTTTAATGACATTTTGCCTTAATCCCAACTTGAACCCTTTTTTTAGCGTGTTTTTTAACGCATTGATTTTATATAGAAATCCCCAAGGCTTTTAATAAATCATTTTTTATCACCGCGCTTCAATGCACTTTTATTATCAGTAAGTTATCTGTATTGTTCTACTGTTCACTGCCGCACAGGCAGCTTAGAAAAATTATCGACAATTGGGATGAGCTAACCACGCGTTCACTGCCGCACAGGCAGCTTAGAAATCGGCGAGCTACAATCTGTAGCTGACTTCTTCGTTCACTGCCGCACAGGCAGCTTAGAAATTTTATTCTACCCATTCAACCGTGATAAACGGGTTCACTGCCGCACAGGCAGCTTAGAAATGATTTATAAGGCAAAAAATATCATTCATGGCGTTCACTGCCGCACAGGCAGCTTAGAAATCACCGCGCAAATCAACATCCACCTGACGAGCGTTCACTGCCGCACAGGCAGCTTAGAAATCCTCAGCATCACCACCAGCCGCCTATATGGCGTTCACTGCCGCACAGGCAGCTTAGAAAGCACCGTTTACAGCTGCCTTTCTTCAACTCATGTTCACTGCCGCACAGGCAGCTTAGAAATAACGGTGTGCATCGTGCCAGAGAGAAACAAAGTTCACTGCCGCACAGGCAGCTTAGAAAACCTTGTCGGTAACTTGCATCAGAGGCTGCTAGTTCACTGCCGCACAGGCAGCTTAGAAATGTCGTCCTGACTGGCGCGGCGAGTAATCCTGGTTCACTGCCGCACAGGCAGCTTAGAAAGAATATTAAAACGAGCAAACTTTAGGATAAAGGTTCACTGCCGCACAGGCAGCTTAGAAAAGAAATGATGCTCAGTGATTTACAACGCTGGTGTTTACTGCCGCACAGGCAGCTTAGAAAAGTTAAGACGAACTGCAATAGCGACGAGGAAGGTTCACTGCCGTACAGGCAGCATCAAGATTGAGAGCCCAAACACATTTTGTTACTTACAGTAGGCTTATTACTGTTTTCTATTACCGACTTTGCCGGTATTGGGTTAGTGTAAATAAATTAATCATATCAATATCGTGCGGACCTCTATCTTGGTAAGGCGCGCTCACTGACTGGCAAGATACAATTAACCCGTTAGAACGATTTGGGTGTTCTGTCTAAGGAGGTTGCTGGCGATGGACAATTCTATTCATTCCTCTGATCTAAAAACAATTCTGCACTCAAAGCGTTCAAATATTTATTATTTAGAATATTGTCGTGTATTAGTTAACGGCGGGCGGGTTGAATATGTCACTGATGAGGGGAAACAATCTCTTTATTGGAATATCCCCATCGCGAATACCACTGTCATCATGTTGGGGACGGGGACATCTGTGACTCAAGCCGCTATGCGTGAGTTTGCCCGCGCGGGTGTTTTAGTCGGGTTTTGTGGCGGTGGTGGCGCACCACTTTTTGCGGCGAATGAAGTTGAGGTCAATGTTTCGTGGCTAACGGCACAAAGTGAATACCGGCCAACCGAATATCTACAAGATTGGGTTAGCTTCTGGTTCGATGACACCAAAAGACTGGCAGCCGCGGTCGCTTTCCAGCGCATCAGGATAACCCAAATACAGCAACATTGGCTAAGCAGCCACATGCAACGCGAACCCCTTTTTCAAGTAAATCGTGACCAATTGCAAAGTATTCTTAACCGTTTCGAACAAAATTTAACTCACTGTCAGACCAGTAATGACCTAATGGCTCAAGAGGCTGTATTGACCAAAGCGCTGTATAAGTTAGCAGCCAATACAGCGAAGTATGGTGACTTTACCCGTGCAAAACGAGGTGGTGGGGTAGACCTTGCTAACCGTTTTCTTGATCATGGGAATTACCTCGCTTATGGCTTAGCCGCCACTGCAACCTGGGTAATTGGCTTACCTCATGGATTATCTGTTTTGCATGGCAAGACTCGGCGCGGCGGGTTAGTTTTTGATGTGGCAGATTTAATTAAAGATGCTTTGGTGCTCCCCCAAGCATTTATTGCGGCGATGCGTGGAGAGGAAGAGCAAGAATTTCGTCAGCGTTGTATTAGCGGGTTTCAAAGAACAGAAGCGCTGGATGTCATGATTGATGGCATAAAACAGACTGCAGCTCTTCTTAGCCAGGTATCACGATGAATATCTTATTAATATCCCAATGCAATAAACGAGCATTGGGAGAAACCCGGCGTATTTTGGACCAATTTGCGGAGCGCAAAGGTGACCGCACATGGCAAACCGCCATCACTGCTGAGGGTTTGAATACATTACGCAAATTACTGCGCAAAACAGCACGGCGTAATAGTGCGATCGCCTGTCATTGGATCAAAAGTAATAATCAAAGTGAGCTGTTGTGGATTGTCGGTAATTTAAGGCGCTTTAATATTCAAGGTTCGGTGCCGACGAATAGCACGCAACGGAATATTTTGCGCAGCCAGGATGAAAATAATTGGCACAGTGTGGAAAGTATTGCACTGCTGGCCGCGGTTGCCGGGTTATTTCATGATTTTGGCAAAGCCAATGTATTATTTCAAAAAGGTCTGCAAGGTAAAGGTAAAAGTTATCAGCCCTATCGGCATGAATGGGTGTCATTGCGGCTATTTCAGGCCTTTGTGGGGCAACAAAATGATATTCAATGGCTCACTGCACTGAGCCAAATTAATGCTGATGATGAACCCCGCGTAATAGCTCATCTGGTGAAAGATGGGATTGACCATTATAAGAATCCTTTTATGAGCTTACCACCGGTGGCCACGACAGTGGCCTGGCTGATTATCTCTCATCACCGAATACCGGTTTATCCCAAAAACAATAATTACGAGCGGCCGCCCAAAATAGAAGAAATGGACGATTGGTTGCATCAGCAATTTATGCCGGAATGGAATTCCACCAATATGGCCGATAATGAGTGGAGCGAGCAAGATAAACGGGATCAATGGCACTTCCCGCACGGCACCCCAATACAGAGTACCGAGTGGCGTAAAAAGGCGCAAAAATTTGCCCGTCGGGCTTTGCAGCAACCGGCATTGAATAATTATGGTCAGTTATCGCAACGATTTACCAGCCATATGGCGCGATTGGTATTAATGCTGGCCGACCATCATTACTCATCATTGCCGCCAACAATCGGCTGGCAAGATGAACGCTATCAGGCATTTGCCAATACTGACCGGCAAACCAAAGAAATGAAGCAACGGTTGGACGAGCATAATATGGGTGTCGGGCAAAATGCGCTGTTACTGGGCCGAAGTTTGCCCAATATCAGAAAAACCTTGCCGGCGATCACCCGCCATAAAGGATTTAAACAGCGCACCACACAAGAGCGGTTCCGCTGGCAAGACAAAGCCTATGATTTGGCAAGTATTTTGCGCGAGCGTTCGCAGCAGCAAGGTTTTTTCGGCATTAATATGGCCTCCACCGGTTGTGGTAAAACCTTTGCTAATGCACGGATTATGTATGGTTTAGCCGATGAAAAGCAGGGATGCCGCTTCTCCGTCGCTTTGGGGTTGCGCACCTTAACCTTACAAACCGGTGATGCATTGCGGGATAAACTCACACTGGAAACGGATGATTTGGCGGTATTGATTGGCTCACAATCGGTCACACAATTACATCAATTAAATCACGATAAAGACCGGCCACCCGGCACCGGCAGTGAGTCGGCTGATGCATTCTTTGCTGATCATCAGTATGTCAGTTATGACGGCAGTCTGGATGATGGGCGCTTGAGTGCCTGGCTGGGCAAGAGTGATAAATTAAACCGTCTGATTAGTGCGCCAGTGCTGGTTTGTACGATTGACCATTTGATCCCGGCCACGGAAAGCTTGCGCGGCGGCAAGCAGATAGCGCCGATGCTGCGTTTGCTCACTTCAGATTTGGTGTTGGATGAGCCGGATGACTTTGATCTCAACGACTTGCCCGCATTGTGTCGTTTGGTCAATTGGGCTGGCATGCTCGGTTCACGCGTGTTGCTCTCTTCGGCCACATTGCCGCCAGCATTGGTTCAGGCGCTCTTTGCTGCCTATGGGAAAGGACGGGCGGATTATCAGCAAGCTTGCGGGCAGCCCAATGCTCCGCTCAATATTTGTTGTGCCTGGTTTGATGAGAATGATGTCGCGCAGCAAGATATTCAGCAACCTAAGGATTTTACTGCCGCCCATGCAGATTTTGTGGCTCAGCGAGTCAAAAAACTCTTAGCCGCCCGTGCGTTACGTCGAGCCGAATTAATCCCGATTTCTGCGGCGAGCACCAAGAAAGCGACGGTGCTGGATAGCATGGCGGCGGTGATGCGCGATTCTATGTTGCGGTTACATCAACAGCATCATCAAACTCACCCTGAGGGCAAAACAGTGTCAGTTGGCGTGGTCAGGATGGCCAATATCAACCCGCTAGTGGCGATTGCCCTGCGCCTCTACGCCACGGCGGCACCAGAAAATGTCCGCATTCATTATTGCGTTTATCACAGCAAGCACCCGCTCGCGGTGCGCTCTGCTATTGAACAGCGGCTGGATGCTACCTTAACCCGCTATCAGCCAGATGCCCTCTGGCAAGTGGCTGAAATCAAACATGCATTACAGCATTACCCCGAGCAGCATCATCTGTTTGTGGTGCTCGCCACCTCGGTGGCTGAAGTGGGGCGCGACCACGATTATGACTGGGCGCTGGCCGAACCCAGCTCAATGCGCTCGTTAATTCAATTGGCGGGGCGGGTTCAGCGCCACCGGCAAATCGCGCCGCAAGTGGCGAATCTGCATGTTTTACAAAAGAATTATAAGGCGCTGATTAATATTGCCCCCAAAAAACCCGTCTATCTCCAGCCCGGTTTTGAAAGCAGCGACTACTTACTGAATAGCCATGATTTGGACAAGGTGCTGTTGCCCTCTCAGTATGAGGTGATAAATGCCGTTAGCCGGATTCAGGAGCGAGCCAAGCTGGATCATGCGAATAATTTTGTTGATTTAGAACATGTTAGCTTGAGAATGCTTTTACAGGGCAACCAAGATCCGAAGCCAAAATATTACGCCGCATTATGGTGGCGTAAACAGGCGACCTGGAGTGGGGAACAGCAACGGCGCACCCCTTTCCGGCAATCCGCTACTGATGAACCGCATAATCTGTGGCTGAGTGATGAAACAGACAAACCGCGCTTTAAACGGCTGGATAGTGACCAGATTGAATGGAAAGACAGTGACTGTTTTCGGGTGGTGGATCTGACTGTGGCGGCAGGAAATAGCCCATGGATAGATACGGATTGCTTGCGGATTTACCAACAACTGGCCGAGTTACTCAATAAGGAATTAAGTGAGGTCAGCCGACAGTTTGGTGAGGTTAGACTGCGCGCGAACAAAGACGATGGCGAAATGTGGCGTTATCATCCGTTATTAGGGGTATTTGGCGCACTCGATTAACATTTTAATGGATTACAGGCGAGGTGTTATGCAAGAAAATGGATTAGCGGCTTTTATTGTCTCCTATATTGAAGGCCGCAAGCAGCCCAAGCTTGAAGCTTTTGATAAGGAAGCAGAAAAAAGGCTGGCAGGGTTAACCGCAGCAGAAGATATCGCGCGGGTGCAGCAAGAAAACGCACTACAACGACAAGAGTTGGCGGCCCGCTATGAGACTCGCAGTTGGCTAACAGATGCCGCCAGCCGGGCCGGGCAAATCAGCTTAGTCACCCATGCATTGAAATACATCCACAGTGACGCCAGAGGCAGCAGTGTATTTAATCTGCCTGCGGCAGAAGATAATGCTGTTTATCTCTCTAGCGCCACCTTAGCGAAACCGGCCATCGATGCCGTGGGCAATGCCGCGGCGCTTGATGTCGCCAAATTGCTGCAAACCGAGCATAACGGCGATTCATTACTGGCCTGTCTGCATCGTGCTGATTATTCGCCCTTAGCCGAGTTAGCCGAAAATCCAGCGCAATTGACATTGTGGGTGGAGGGGTTCAAACAGGCGCTGGTGGATAAACAACTCACTTCGCACAAACTGGCAAAACAGCTTTATTTCCCGGTGGGGCCAAATCAATATCATCTGCTCAGCCCGCTGTTCTCCTCATCTTTAGCCCATGCTATGCATCAGCGCATCACTGACGCCCGTTTTGGTGATCAATCTAAAGAGGCCAAGGCTGCCTATAAAGCGAAAACATGGCATCCGCAACCCCGCGTAATGTATCTCGATACCGCAGTACAGAATATCGGCGGCACCAAACCACAAAATATCTCTTATCTGAACAGCGTCCGTGGCGGAAAAGTCTGGTTGTTACCCGCCGGTGCGCCACAGTGGCGCAGTAGCCGCAAACCGCCCACCAAACATAGCTCCATCTTCAATGATAATAGTGAATTTACCGCCCTGGCATACTCAACCGCACGGCAAATGCAGCAGTATCTACTGAGTGTTAAACCGCTGACGAATACCATGGGGATTCGCGCCTCTCGTCTGGCCTACAGTGATGAAATCATTGATATTTTATTTAATTATGTCGCTGAAGTGCAAAATCTTAAAATAGCCGCTGGCTGGAGTCAGGAGGACGGCTGCAACTTAAAACTTTCGCAACAGATTTGGCTTGACCCGGCATTTAAACAGCAGCGCGAGTTAGGCGACTGGAAAAAAGAGGTCGCCCAAGAGTTTGGCTACTGGCTTAATCGCCGACTAAAACACGATGAATTGGTGTTTGGCGAAGTAGAGCGGCGGGAGTGGGCCAGCTTGTTTAAGCAGCGGCTACGTGAGTTTGAGCAAGGCAGCCTGTCTGAACCAGAGAGTCTGGAGGCAGAGTCATGAGTTCACTGATTATTTTGCAGCAAGTGCGGGTGGAAAACGCCAATGCTATCGCGGGCTTAACCTATGGTTTTCCGGCAATAACCCATTTTTTGGGCTATAGCCACGCGCTGTCTCGTAAATTGCAAGCCAGCCATGGTTTAACCCTACAGGGCTGCGCGGTTATCTGCCATCAACAGCAAGTCCATGCCTACTCATCCGGCTATGATTATGTCTTCTCGCTGACTCGCAACCCACTGACTAAAGAGGCTAAAGTCGCCGCTTTCAATGAAGAGGGGCGCATGCATATGACGGTTTCCTTAGTGATTGAGTGTGAGGGAGTGATTGCCGATGGTGATGCTGGAGCTAAGGCGCTGGCAAAACATCTGGCGTTACTGTGTCTGAGCCAGCGGCTGGCGGGGGGCACTATCACCCACATCGGCCAAATAAAGGTGATTAATTACCCAGAAACTGAGACCGCGACCCGCAGATTATTGTGCCGGTTGCTGCCGGGCTTCGTGTTAGTTGATCGCTCCGAGCTGTTGGCGGAACATTTTAACCGATTAAAACAAAGCCAACCGCAGGCCGAGATGCTTGATGCCTGGCTGGATTTCTCGGCATTCAAAATGCAGGCGGTAGCTGCGCCGGGGGATAACTCACCAGAGCAGGGTGCGCCAGCTCAGTGGGACATTATCGCCAAGCCCGGAAAGGGCGGGTATTTGGTGCCTATTGTCACCGGTTATCGCGCTATTTCCCCTTTGTATGCACCCGGTGAGGTGGAAAAATCTCGTGACCCCGAAACCCCTTTTCGCTTTGCTGAATCAGTCTACGGCATTGGGGAATGGAGCGGATTGCACCGCATAAAAGATCTGCGCCACATACTCTGGCAATATCACCAGCAAGACGATCACTATCTCTGTCGCTGCGCGCTTCCCGCACCAGTTGATAACTATGCATTTAATGACGATGAAGAATTTTAAAGGGATCTAAAAATGGCTAAAGCAACGATTAAGACCGCTTCTGTTCTGGCATTTGAACGCAAATTATCTAATTCTGATGCCACGATGTTTGCCGGTCATTGGGAACAAAAAGACAGCTGGCAACCTATTGTTATTAAAGAGAAGTCTGTGAGGGGCACTATCTCCAACCGGCTGAAAAATGCCATAGCCAGTGATTCGGGCAAAGTGGATGCGGAGATTCAAAAAGCGAATTTGCAGCGGGTCGATATGGCCGCACTGCCTTTTGATGCCGACACCTTGAAAATGAGCTTCACTCTGCGGGTGCTGGGCAATCTCGCGACGCCGTCAGTCTGTAATGATCAGGAATATCAGGCGGAGTTGGCGAGTGTTATCAATGGTTATATCGCAGAGCAGGGCTTTGGTGTACTGGCGGCGCGTTATGCAGAGAACCTGGCGAATGGCCGTTTTTTATGGCGCAACCGGGTGGGTGCTGAACAAATTAAAGTGTGTGTGACCGGTAAAACAAAAAGCTGGCAGTTTGAAAGTGGTGATTTTAGTTTGCGCCAATTTATCCAGCCGAGTGGTGATCTGGCAGAATTGGCACAGGAAATCGAACAAGGTTTGGCGGGTAACGGTTTTACATTCCTGACCATTGATGCTTTCGTGCGCCTGGGCAACGGGCAGGAAGTCTACCCATCCCAAGAGTTGGTGCTGGACAGTAACAGTAAGAAAAGCAAAGTGTTATATCAGGTTGATGGCATCGCGGCATTGCATTCGCAAAAAATTGGTAATGCGCTGCGTACTATCGATGACTGGTATCCGGATGCGGTGGAATTAGAACTTGGGCCGATTGCGGTCGAACCTTATGGTTCAGTGACCAGCCGGGGTAAAGCTTATCGCCAGCCAAAACAGAAAATGGATTTTTACACGTTATTGGATAATTGGGTGACGAAGGGTAATGCCCCTGATGTCAGTCAACAACACTATGTGATGGCAATTTTAATCCGTGGTGGTGTCTTTGGTGAGAAAGCCGAATAAGGAGAGGGAATGGATCATTACCTTAATATACGCGTGCTTGCTGACCCCGAGTTTAGCACTCAGGCCTTATTGGAGGCCCTGTTTGCCAAATTACACCGGGCACTTGTCGCCACCGGTCATGGGCGCATCGGGGTGAGTTTTCCCAGTGCTGGGAAGACGTTGGGCAGCCAATTACGGCTACATGGCGGCTCTGGCGATTTAGTCGAATTGCAGTCTGCGGGCTGGCTGAAAGGTTTGCGGGATTATTGCGAATGCAGTGAAATTATTCCGATACCGACACGGGTTCAATATCGGGTCGTGCGCCGCGTGCAGGTAAAAAGTAATGCGCAGCGGCTACGCCGTCGTTCTGTCAGTAAAGGCTGGCTGACTGAGGAAGAGGCTCTATTACGGATCCCTGATAATCGCGAGCAGCACTGTCATTTACCTTTTTTACGCTTAAAAAGCCTATCCAGCGAGCAAAGCTTCTTGTTATTTATTGATCAAGGCGAGTTACAGCAAGCACCGGTTAGCGGAACCTTCAGTGCTTACGGTTTAAGTGCCATAGCCACTGTCCCTTGGTTTTAACCCTCTTTTTTCGGCCAACTCTAACTCATTGATTTTATATAGAGTTGGCCGAGAAGATTAAAAAAGCCTTTTTTATGATTTTGGTGGGTTATTTTATTATAATCATTGTGTTATTCGTGTTTCGTTACTGTTCACTGCCGCACAGGCAGCTTAGAAAATGACGAATGTGACCGGCGCACTCGTTTAATTGTTCACTGCCGCACAGGCAGCTTAGAAAATCTTCGCCAAGCCATTCAAGCTCTACAGATAGTTCACTGCCGCACAGGCAGCTTAGAAAAGACGGCAAAGCAAAATAATCAGCCAGCACTTGTTCACTGCCGCACAGGCAGCTTAGAAAAGTCAGCGGCAACCAACACTGGCGACCGGTCAGTTCACTGCCGCACAGGCAGCTTAGAAAAGTCAGCGGCAGAGGTGTCTGGATCGCAATCTGTTCACTGCCGCACAGGCAGCTTAGAAAGCCTACAACAGCCAGCCGGATAACATTGTTGTGTTCACTGCCGCACAGGCAGCTTAGAAATGGATGGTGTCGGTCTGCCGTACCAGCAGAAGGTTCACTGCCGCACAGGCAGCTTAGAAAAAGTAAACGCGAACCAATGGCGGCTAAATTATGTTCACTGCCGCACAGGCAGCTTAGAAAGTGAAAATAGCGATTACAACGTGCAAAAGACCGTTCACTGCCGTACAGGCAGTTTTAGAAATCTATCCGGCGTCTTATTTCTCCTTTTTCGTTGAATACCTCTAAAGAGGTATATGTTTGATTTTATGTAAAAATTGTTTGGTGCTGATTTTTTTTGAGCTGGTTCATAAAATTAAATACCCACACAAAGAATGTTTGATCTAAAACAAGCATTGTTACTACAACAAATCATTTACTGAAAATCCTCCTTACTATCTCCATAACCCCACTGGGCGAAATTTGTCATGGGTATCTCTGGGTGAGTGTTTGACATCCTGGTGCGGGTTTAAAAATAAAAAAATGACTGCCTGGTGCCAGCACCGGCGGCGTCCGGTATGGAAAAACACACTGGAGTATCTATTGTGAGCAAATTTATAAGACAAATGTCGGTAGGGATATTGGCGCTTTTGGTCATCGGAGGGGTGTTTTCTGTGTCGGCAGCACCTACGCCGCCGATTGAGGCCCGCAATGATAAGTTCGCGCAGCAGCATGTGGATCAATTCACCTCTTGGTTGAAAACCCAAGAAAGTGGGCCGCGAGAAGATGCTTTGGCTGAAGATCCCAATCTGGTGATTCTGTGGGCGGGTTATCCATTCGCCAAAGATTATAACAAACCGCGCGGCCATGCTTACGCTGTCACGGATGTGCGGGAAACCTTGCGCACAGCAGCCCCCAAAACTGCTGAAGATGGCCCATTGCCCATGGCGTGTTGGAGCTGTAAAAGCCCGGATGTCGCCCGCTTGATCAATGAACAAGGGGAAGAGGGCTATTTCAAAGGAACCTGGGCCAGAGGTGGCCCGGAAGTGGTCAATCAGTTGGGATGCGCCGATTGTCATGATACCGCCTCGGCCGATTTTGCAGCGGGCAAACCCGCATTGGTGCTATCACGTCCCTATATTGATCGCGCGCTGCAATCTATCAACAAACCTTTCGAACATGCCAGCCGCTTGGACCAACAATCTATGGTGTGCAGCCAGTGCCACGTGGAATATCACTTCGCCGGTAAAGACAAAGCGGTGAAACTCCCTTGGGATCAAGGGACTGACGTGGAGTCGATGGAGAAATATTATGACGAAATTGCTTTCTCTGATTGGGTTCACCCCCTGTCGAAAGCCCCACTGCTGAAAGCGCAACATCCTGAATACGAAACCTGGCGTGCAGGTATTCACGGTAAAAATAATGTCAGTTGCATTGATTGCCATATGCCGAAAATCCAAAATGCGGCGGGTAAAGTGTATACCGATCATCAAATCCGCAATCCCTTTGATAGCTTCGAAACCACCTGTGTTAACTGCCATACCCAAGATAAAAAAACCTTGCAAGATATTGTCGCCGAACGCAAAGCCAGCATTCAGGAGTTGAAACTGAATGTTGAGAAACAGCTGGTTCATGCGCATTACGAGGCGAAAGCAGCCTGGGATGCCGGGGCGACTGAGCAAGAAATGCAGCCGATTTTGCAGGATATTCGCCATGCGCAGTGGCGCTGGGATTACGCCATTGCTTCCCACGGTATACATATGCATGCACCGGATGTGGGGCTGCGGGTACTCGGCGGCGCGTTGAATAAAGCCGCAGACGCCCGCACCAAACTGGCGCGCTTGCTGGCCACCAAGGGGATCAGCCACGAAATTCCACTGCCGGATATCTCCACCAAACTCAATGCGCAGAAAGCGCTGGGGATGGACATGGATAAGCTAAACAGTGAGAAGCAGGAGTTCCTGCAACAAGTGGTGCCCGCCTGGGATGCAGAAGCCAAAAAAGCGGGCCGGTTGAGCCAGTAAAAGGCGTTCCGGTGGGGTAAAACACCTGCCGGAGCTATTCCAGAGACAAACTGGCTCCCACTTGGGGCCATAGCAAAGGTGGAATAACTATGCGCGTTTTACGTTCATTCTGTTCAGCGGTGTTGCTGGCAGTGTTGACCCTGTACACGCTGCCTACACTCGCCACAGCACCGGCCGAACCGTCGAAAGCCGCCGACTCGCGCCATGTGGTGGAGCCGCAGCGCAACCCGGATGCAGCTTGTGTCCAATGCCATAAAGAACAAAAAGATGAGTTGCACGGTAAACATGCCGGGGCCATCAACCCGAATACTCAATTGGCGGTAACTTGCACTAATTGCCATGGAAAAGCAGCGATATTGCACCGAAATGGCGTCAAAGATGTGATGCGTTTTGATAGCGATATGTTGAATGCCGATAAGGCGATGTTCAGTGTGTCACAACAAAACAGTGTGTGTATGAGTTGCCATCAGCCGGAAAAATTACGCGAAGCATTCTGGCCCCACGATGTGCATATGCTGAAACTTTCTTGCGCCAGTTGTCATCAGTTGCACCCGAAAACAGATCCAATGCATGGGCTGGATGATAAAGGGCGGGTCAAAATCTGTGTGGATTGCCATCGCCGTCAGCAGGAGCTGCTCCCTAAGGACGCGCCATGAAGACCAATCGTCGTCACTTTATCGTCAGTATGGGGGCGCTGATTTTTATGACCAGCTCATCTGGGCGGTCATTGGCGCTGAGCGCCACGATTGAGGGGGTTCGTTACGGGATGTTGCATGACGAAACCCGCTGCATTGGCTGCACCGCCTGTATGGATGCTTGCCGTGAAGTCAATCAGGTGCCTGCGGGGGTTTCGCGCTTAAGCATCATTCGCAGTCAGCCTATTGGCGAGTTCCCGGCAGTGAAATATCAGTTTTACCGCCACTCTTGCCAGCATTGTGATAAAGCGCCGTGTGTCGATGTTTGCCCCACTGGGGCTTCTTATCGCGATAAGGCGAGCGGAATTGTTGATGTCGATCCTGACCTTTGCGTTGGCTGCCAGTATTGCATTGCGGCGTGCCCGTATCGGGTTCGTTTCATTCATCCAGTGACGAAAACCGCCGACAAATGCGATTTTTGCCGCAAAACCAATCTTAAGCAGGGCAAACAACCGGCTTGTGTACTGTCGTGCCCAACTAAAGCCCTGGTTTTTGGCAATTTGGATGATGCTAACAGTGAATTGGTGAAGCTGTTACATCAGCGCACGGTTTATCGCGCCAAGTTACATCTGGGAACACAACCGAAACTTTATCGTGTTCCTTTCCAGTATGGGGAGATAACCGGATGAGTCCTGCACTGAATACGCCCTTTCATTTTGAGTCTTTAGTTTGGGATTGGCCGATTGCTATCTATTTGTTTTTAATCGGGGTTTCCGCTGGCATGGTGGTGGTGAGCTTGTTGGTTAAGCGGCGCATCTTGGGGGAGGATGCCGCGCAAAGTGGTTTGCTGAAGTCTACCGCGATTATCGCGCCACTGGCGGTTATCGCCGGTTTACTTATCTTGATCCTGCACCTGACCCGGCCCTGGACTTTCTGGAAGCTGATGTTTTTCTACAGCAGCAGCTCGGTGATGTCATTGGGCGTCATGTTATTTCAAATTTATATGCTGGTGTTATTGGTTTGGTTGGCGGTGATATTCCGTCACGGGATAACGGCATTTTTGCAGCCTTATCCTAAGTTGAGCTGGATTAGTGCGCTACTGAATAAACTGGCCCCCATTGAACGCAAGCTTGAGCCATTGATGATGTTTCTGGCGGTTGCGCTGGGAGCTTATACCGGCTTTTTGTTATCTGCATTGAAGAGTTACCCGCTGCTGAATAATCCGGTATTGCCGGTGTTATTCCTGTTTTCGGGCGTTTCTTCCGGTATTGCCGCCATGGTGCTGTGCTCGGTGGCTTTTTTCAAAGAGTCGCTCCATAGCCCGGCATTGGCTTTTGTTCATCGATTGGAAAAACCGGTGGTTTGGCTGGAGCTTTTTCTGCTGTTGGCTTTTTTTACCGGGCTATGGTTTGGCGGCGGGCAGAAAGAAGTGGCGGTGGCGGTCGCCCTCGGCAGCGGTTTCTGGGCGTTGATGTTCTGGTTCTGGGTGATTGGCTGCGGCATGGTGTTGCCATTGGCCCTAAACCGCTATTGTAGCCATAACCTGCGCCACCGGGTGTCATTCCTGCTGACCGTTTCCGGTTTAAGTTTGTTCGGCGTATTCGTTTTGCGCTTTTTCATTCTTTATGCCGGTCAGATGACTGTGGTGTGATGGAAAAATGGTGTGATGAGTAAGGTTAAGTGATGGATAAAATGCGATGACAGGGGAATTAGGGCTGCTTTCACTGCTAGCAGCGGCGTCACTGGCGCTATTGCTGGGTTGTGTGCCCTTTATGGCGTTGTATGGGCGGCGAATACCTTTGTTGATCTGGCTGCCGTCGCTCAGCTATGGCATCACCTTATTGATGACATTGGCGATGTTAGCGCTGGGCTGGTGCTTTGCCACCAACGATTTCTCTGTGCTGTATGTTGCCCAGCACGCCAATAGTCAGCTCCCGCTGTTTTATAAGATTGCGGCAATCTGGGGGGGGCACGAGGGCTCCATGCTGTTTCTCTTGTTTGCACTGAGCTTGTGGAGCAGCGCGCTGACACTCTTTCGCCGCCATTTTCCATTGCGATTCTTCGCCCGCTCATTGGGTGTGATGGGCTGGCTGCTAGTGACTTTTAGTGTGTTTATCCTCTTTTTCTCTAACCCCTTTGTGCGATTATTCCCCACATTAGTTGAGGGGCGCGATTTGAACCCGATGCTGCAAGATCTCGCGCTGATATTTCATCCTCCGCTGCTGTATCTGGGTTATAGCGGTTTTGCCATCAGTTTTGCTTTTGCGGTCGCGACATTGCTTGACGGCAAAAGTAGCCAAAATATAGCGCGTTACAGCCGCCCATGGGTACTGGCGGCTTGGGGTTTATTGAGCATCGGGATTTTACTTGGCGCGTGGTGGGCATACAGTGAATTGGGCTGGGGAGGCTGGTGGTTCTGGGACCCGGTAGAAAATGCGTCATTATTACCCTGGCTGACCAGCACCGCATTATTGCATGTTCTGGCTATCAGTGAGCGGCGCGGTTTGTATCATCAATGGGGCATTTTACTGTCATTGGTGACATTTCAACTCTGCTTATTAGGGACTTTTATCGTCCGCTCCGGCGTGTTGACCTCAGTTCATGCTTTTGCAGTTGATAGCGCCCGTGGCGAGGCCTTACTGGCACTATTTGGCGTGGTGACATTGGTTTCTTTGATGTTATTTGCACTGCGGGTGCGGGGTAATCATCACGCGGCTGATTTCACTCTATTTTCTTTGGAAACCTTGCTACTGGCGGCGCTTGTGTTACTCAGTATCGCGGCGATCACTGTGTTGATTGGTACCTTATATCCTTTGATTTTCAACGCATTAGACTTGGGATCGCTCTCTGTCGGCGCGCCTTATTTTAATCAAACACTGACGCCTTTCGTGTTGCTGTTGCTACTACTTATGGGGGCCGCGCCATTTGCTGATTGGCAGCAAAGCCGCAAAACTCCGCGTTGGCGTCTGGTGGTACCCGCCTTATTGGCTATCTCGGGGGCGCTATTTAGTTCGGGCTGGTTTCAATCACAATCGCAATGGCAGCCAGGCATGATGCCGGGCGTCACATTGGCCCTTTGGGCATTATTGGCACCTTTGTTTGCTTCCAAGATCCGTTGGCGTTCATGGCTGATTCATGGCGGTGTTGCCATCAGCTTGTTGGGCATGCTGTTTGCTTCATATCATTCGGTGGAGCTGGGTAGCCGCATGTCCCCTGGTCGCCAGGCAACATTGGCGGGCTATCAACTGACTTATCAGCAAACTGAATTACTGGTCGGCCCGAACTATACCAGTGAGCGGGCGCACATTATGGTGAGCCAGCATGGGCAACCCATCACCATGCTGTTACCTGAGCGGCGGCACTATACAGCGCGTGAAATGTTGATGATTGAGCCGGCAATAGCCAGTGGCCCTTTGGCCGATTTTTATGCCGTGTTAGGGGATAATCTGTCTGCCGGGGAGTATAGCGTGCGTTTATATCATAAGCCGATGGTCAGTTGGATTTGGGGCGGTGCTTTGATCATGGTGTTCGGCGGCGTGCTGACACTGTGGCGTAGGGCCAAACCTGCCAGTGATATTGCGGAGGACAAATGAAACAGCGGTGGCCTTGGTTGTGTGTCCCAATGCTGGCCTTTGTCTTGGGGATCGTGCTTTACAGTGGCCTAAATCGTGACCCGCATCATATTGAATTAGCAGAGAAAAATCTGCCAATTCCTGAGTTTTCATTATCGGAATTACAGCAACCGGAACAGACAATAACGCGGAGCCAACTGCTGGGGAAAGTGACCGTGATTAATGTATGGGCCAGTTGGTGCGCCAGTTGCAAACACGAACTGGCGCTATTGGGCCAAATCGCCGCTCGCTCGGATAAAGTGCAGTTCTATGGTTTGAATTACCGCGACGATCGTCAGGCAGCAGTGAATACACTCCACCGTTACACTAATCCTTATCAAAAGAATCTTTATGATCCACAAGGGATTTTAGCGCTGGCGATGGGCGTATATGGCACCCCCGAAACCTGGCTGATTGATGCTGATGGTGTTATTCGTCAGCGCTATGCGGGTGAAATGACACTAGAGATATGGCAGCAGCAGTTTATGCCATTACTGGCACAATGGGCTAAGGCGGAAACATCGTGAAAGCTCTCTTGCTATTGTTATCACTGGTTTTTTCGCCGTGGGCATTGGCCGATTTGGTGGATACCACCCACTTTAGTTCGCAGCAAAATCAACAACAGGCGCTGGCACTGGCAAAAGAGTTACGTTGCCCGCAATGTCAGAATCAAAACTTATTGGAGTCGACATCACCCATCGCGCAAGACTTGCGCCTGGAAGTCTACCGGCTGGTAGAGGAGGGCCACAGTTCTCAGGAAATTATGGCCCTAATGACACAGCGCTATGGTGATTTCGTGCTTTATCGTCCGCCAGTGCGCGGTGCAACATTGATACTGTGGTTTGGGCCGGGAGTGCTGTTGGTTTGTGTGTTAGGCGGATTAATGCTTCGCGTTCGAAACCGAGCGGCCTCAGGTTCGAGAGGGGAGCGCTGATGATATTGGCAGTCGGGATGGCGATATTATTACTCATGATTTTAAGCGGCATATGGTGGCCTTGGCTGAGACAATATGGCCGTTTGAGTTGGCACTGGCCGTTGGGATTGAGCTTGTTGCTCCCGACTCTTATTCTGTTGGGGTATCAGCAATTGGGCCACTATACTGCGGTACAGCAGGAAGTTTTACGCCAGCAAGAAGCGACGCGATTGAATAATATGTTGGATAAACAAAGCAGCGACCCCACATTATTTCTATTACAGCAGCGCATCCGGCAGTCACCTGATAACAGTGAACTCTGGTTTAGTTTGGCTCAATACTATTTGTATCAGAACGAGTTTGAGGACGCGCTGGTGGCATTGCAGCAGACCGAACGTTTGCAGGGAGCGAGTGCTTCTATAGATGCTGCCCGAGCGACTCTGTTTTATTATCAGTCAGGGCAAAAAATGACGGAGGATGTGGCCTATTGGCTACAGCAAGCCCTGGCAAAAGACCCGCTGCAATATACCGCGCTGATGCTGCAAGCCAATGATCACTTTATTCATGCACAGTATGCGCAAGCTATTGTCATCTGGCAGCAGTTACTCGAAAGCCCCCATCCCGACGTCGATCGTGCGGTGATTATCCGAGCCATTACCTTAGCTCGGGCACTGCAGTAAAGTCGTCATCCGATAAAACGCGGGTTTAGCTCAAATGATAGGCAAAAAAAACCCTTACCAATCTCATTTGGTAAGGGATGCCAATTCGGCCAACACCAGGGAAACATTATAACCGGTTACTTATCATACGATTAATTTAGGTTACTCAAATGACTTAAGTCAAGTTTATCAAAATTACATTAATATGTTTAATGTTTATATGTTTTTGAAGAATATTTTTTTACACACTTAGCGGCATTAATATACTTGAAAGTGTGCGGTGCCTTATATGCACAACAGGCAACAAGATAAATCGTGGATTGTGACGATAAAATCATCCGAGTAGGGCTGTCACACCGCAAAGTGATTTTGGGGTCTGGGATCAGTAAAAAGATCAAACGCAAAGCGTTTTGAGGGTTTTAATATAAAGAGTTTGAGGGTTTTGGTATCAAGATGCGCTATAGGTGTGGGGCAATAGCATTATCGTCATCTTTTTAGGGGAAAAGTGACATTAGACAGGATTTTTATACCAGAAATGGTTATAACGAAACAATGTTTCATTTCTTGCTTGAAAGGATGTTGACGTGGACCGGAGTCCTCCGCTTTTTACCCATAAAAAATTTGTTTTTCTTGTCGCGACATTTTGTTGTCTTCTTTGGGGCAGTGCCTATCCGGCGATAAAGAATGGCTATGCGCTGTTTCATATTGCACCGGATGATATTCCGAGCAAGATGGTGTTTGCGGGGTATCGTTTTTTATTGGCGGGAATAGTGTTGCTGTTGTTTGCTGTTGCCAGCGGTAAGGCAATTGGCCGTCTCAAAAAGAGCCAATATAAGCAAATTGCGCTATTGGGGCTAACACAGACAACATTACAGTATGTGTTTTTCTATATTGGTCTGGCTTACACCACGGGTGTCAAAGGCTCTATCATGAACGCGACAGGCACCTTTTTCAGTGTGCTGTTAGCGCATTATATTTATAAAAATGACCGCCTGACATTCAATAAAATCATTGGATGCGCTTTGGGTTTTGCTGGTGTCATGGTGGTGAATTTTGGTTCCGATTTAATGGACTTTAATTTCTCCTTGATGGGGGAGGGGTGTGTGGTGTTAGCGGCGTTTATTCTGTCTGCTGCCAGTATTTATGGTAAACGGATCTCACAAACCATGGACACCACCGTGATGACGGGGTATCAGTTGGCGATCGGCGGGTTAGTATTAACGCTGGGCGGTTATCTGTTTGGAGGCTATTTAAGTGATTTCGGTTGGCAGGCATTATTGTTGCTGGGTTATTTGGTGCTATTGTCGTCGGCCGCCTTTGCGTTGTGGAGCTTATTGCTGAAATATAATCGAGTCGGCATGGTGGCGCCATTCAATTTCCTTATCCCCGTTTCTGGCGCGGTTTTGTCCGCCATTTTCCTGAACGAAAGTATTTTGGAATGGAAGAATGCCATCGCCCTGGTATTGGTCTGTGTGGGGATTGTTTTGGTTAATAAAATTAAATCGGTTAGAACCTAACTGCGCTGGGGCATATTTGTGTGCTAACCGGATCAATAAAGCCCGGTTAGCACGACCGCAAGGATATTACCGCGAGTGACAACACTCCGAGACAATCAGGCTTTATCGGTGACTATCTTAACCCCGACCCGGCTCACTCGGTCAGATTCCATTTCGGCAATGGTCCACGTCAGACCATCCCATTCAATCTGATCACCAATAACCGGTTCACCACCAAAGAGATAGAGCACGAATTGGCCCAGTGTTTGTTGCTTATCAACACCCGGCTCCAGATTGAGACCATAAATCTGAGAAATATCATGAAGTTTCGCATCAGCATCAAGAATGAAATCGCCGAAGAAACGCTCATCCAACTGGATGCTGGGGGACTGACTAAACAGTTTCCCAAGTGCGGGTAAATCATGCTCTTGACCAATAACACACAAAATATCGCCCTCTTTCAGGCGGGTGCTGCCGGTGGGATGTAAGAGATCCTTGCCGCGGAACAGTGCGGCAATGCGCGTTCCCTCTGGCATTTTTAAATCACGCAGGGTAGCTCCGATACACCATTTATCACAGCTGAGCTGGTAAATGAATTGCTCCCACTGGTTATTTTTATCAATGTCTAAACCAATCCGTGCCACTGGCGCGAGAGCAGGAGGCACCACCAATTTTGTTTTACGCGCCGCGAATGACAAACTCGTACCTTGCAGCAGCAATGAAACCAGCACCACGAAAAAGGCGACATTAAAGAATAAATTCGCATTGGGTATACCCGCCATCATCGGGAATACGGCCAGAATGACCGGGACGGCACCGCGTAAACCAACCCACGAAATAAAGATGCGCTCGCGCAGATTAAAACTGGGGAAGGGCAGTAGGCCGATGAATACTGATAGCGGTCGGGCGAACAAAATCATCCACAATGAAAGAATTAATGCCGGAATAGCTATCGGCAACAACTCACTGGGGTTAAGCAGTAACCCTAAGACCAGGAACATGCCAATTTGGCTGAGCCATGCCAGCCCATCAAAGGTTTGTAAAATTCCCGAACGGTTGCGGATGGGACGATTGCCCAGTAGCAAGCCACAGAGATAGACCGCCAAAATACCACTGCCATTCAGCGCGGTGGCGAGTGAAAAGACTAGAATTCCGCCGCACACCGCCAGTAATGGATATAAACCACTGGGTAATTCTATCCGGTTGATGAGCAACAAGAGTAAACCGCCGCCACCCAGCCCGATGAAAATACCTAAACCAAATTGTTGGATTAAGTGAACTAAAAACATCCAGCTTAGGCTGGTTTCACCGGCTGAAATCATGGAAATCAGAGTAATGGTCAAAAAGACGGCCATGGGGTCGTTACTGCCCGATTCTATCTCAAGGGTGGCGCTAACACGTTCGTTGAGGCCTTTCCCGCCTAACAGTGAGAAGACCGCCGCCGCATCGGTTGACCCTATAATCGCCCCAATTAATAAGCCTTGAATGATATCTAAATCAAATAGCCAAGCAGCGGCCATACCCGTCAGGCCCGCAGTAATCAATACCCCGACCGTCGCCAATGAAAGGGCTGGCCACAATGCGACGCGGAATGATGATGCCCGGGTGCGCATACCGCCATCTAATAGAATGACGGCCAACGCCAGGTTGCTCACCAAATAGGCGGCAGGATAATTATCGAAAGCAATCCCGCCGATGCCGTCGGTGCCCGCCAACATACCAATAGCCAGAAAGATGACCAAAATGGGGATACCCAGGCGGGAAGAGAGTGAACTCAGTAAAATACTGGCTCCCACCAGCACTGCGCCAATCAAAAAAAGGCTGTTAATAGTGATGGCGTCCAATGTGGGAGATCTCCTGATATGAAAATAAATGGCGGGTGGGCAGGATTATTATACACAGATTTAAAGGAATCGATGGGAAGATATGACCTAATTCAATATGTTAAATAGAGGTATAGTCGCTGCATATAGGAAGTGATGGTGAGGTATAGCCAGATCGCTCACCTTTAATCGCCCAGTGGGGAATCAAGGGTGAGCGTTGGAGAATGAAATTAATCGCGTTTTAGTGTTGCTAACGATCTTTTTAGTGCTTCAATCGTCACTGATTTTTCCTGCTCAGGGAGATTATTGACAGAAAGTTGTGACAGTTCATTGACCAATACGCTGCGGTCTTTACCGGTGATCGCGCTATCCAAAGCACCGCTAAGGCGGCTTATCAAGGCAAACAAGGTGCTGAACTCGGTGACTGACGTAGTATCAGATGTGGGATTATTCTCAATAGATTCTTGCTTACTCATCACAATTCCTCTTTTTGTTGTCACTGCAAGTGAAACAAATCCTGATAAGGAACATACCCGTCATACTTTAAGCTGCATGTGCGTGGCTGCCTTCGTTCACCCCAGTCACTTACTTATGTAAGCTCCAGGGGATTTACTCAGTAGCCGCCTTCCTGCAACTCGAATTGTGTAGGGTATAACAGGATAATTGCTCTGAAAACAGAGCGCACAGTGAGGCATTTGCCATCCCGCATCTACATGATGGTCTCACAGTGTAGCGGTTTTATGACCAAAACGGTATGCAGTTAGGTAGATCACTTAGCAATAACTTTATTCCTTTGCCTAATACTCTGATTACGTCGTTTGCTGCTGCGCCTTGCCCGAAAACAAGAATTTTAGCAAAGGAATACGGCGATGGGCCTCATATAACATAAATGAAATCAAACACACAAAGAGCATTCCGAGTAAGAAGCCCAAACCATTGTTGTCAATTTTTGGGGTGACAAATGCACCATAAATCAAGGTCAATGGATGATGCACCAGATAAATGAAAAGAGAGGCATTAACCAGGTACGTGATGCGCGCAGAAGGATAATTGAGCAGCTGGTGCCCCAACGAGTAGACCACGTTGGTCATCGTCACGCCCATTAATGCTTTAATGATAAGATCCAGCTCAAAGGCAAAAAACTCAGCAGTATTAAAGTGTTGGTTTAAGTAGTAAGCACCAAACAACAGGAATGAGGCGGCTAGTGCACCAGGCGAAAAGGTGAGAAAAACCTGTTTGAGTGGGGGATAGATAAAGCTGTAAGCGCCCAGAAGAAAGAAAGGCAGATAAAACACGGTTTCCATCACAACGAAATTGAAGACGCTATTAAAGAGTATTTCAGGGTTTAGGATAAATATTATTCTGCGAATGACTGAATAAATGAACACGAATAAAAATAATGATAGTGAGATTTTTCCTATGTTATTCATTTCCTTTATCAAGGCAGGAATTGCGTGTTGTTTATTCTTCATTTTCTGGAACAGATAAAAACAAAGTGTGGTCAGTAAGGCAAGTGTTAACAAAAACCATAAGTGAGAAACAACTTCCCAAATAGCAATATTTATTTTTTGATAAATTGTAAATGAATGCCAATCTTGTAATTTATTGGTGTAATTCTTAAGCAAGAAAAACTGGGGTATTGTAATAAGCGGAATAGCAGTAATTAAAGGAATAACAACACGTTCCAGCCGGACTTGCAGCCAGCGCTGCCGCTCATAACGCTGATATAACATGAACGAAAAATAACCGGAAATAACAAAGAATACTTGCATGCGGAAGGCATGGATAAAATCATTCAATAGGGTAAATACCAATGATGGATGGCTACTATTCACCGCCCAATGATGACTGGAGTATATAAGTGAAAGATGAAAAGGAATGCCGAGTAACATCAAATAGGCGCGGATGGCGTCTAAAAAGTACTCCCGTTGGCTAGTGTTTTTTTTCATACTTATTCGCTGTTTGTTATCGGAGTTAGAATAACGTATCTGATTTTTCCCAGAATATTTTTATAGTAATTACTCATTGGTAACTATATGCGTTATCAATGGATCAGTACGACAAGAAACACTACTATAAGGGTTAATAGTTTTCCATAGCGTATTTTAGTCTAGCTTGCTAGGCTGGTGGCTTAGCCACTGGTTTAAACACTCGGCTGGCGGTGTAAGTCCGGATACAACATTAATCGGGGCTTATCAACGGCACCTGCTGGATAAACCGTCAATAATTTGGCTGTTATGATTTAGGGGGAGATGTGGGAGTTAATATTTTGTCGAACGTCAATAGAATGTCAAAAGGGTCACGCGCGCACAGCGTCAGATGGCTGGGGGTGGCTCTCTTGCTGTCATTATTCACTGCTCAGGCCATGGCTTTCTCGTTAGATGATGTGGCTAAGCAAGCACAGGCTCTGGCGGGTAAAAGTTTCGAAGCGCCGAAAAGTAATCTGCCATCGCAATTTCGTGAAATGAAGTTTGCCGACTACCAGCAAATTCAGTTTAACCATGATAAATCGTATTGGAACAAACTGGATACGCCATTTAAGTTAGAGTTTTATCATCAAGGTATGTATTTCGACACTCCGGTGCAAATTAATGAAGTCACTGCCACCAGTGTGAAACCCATCAATTATAGTCCGGACTACTTTAACTTTGGCTCGGTCAAGCATGACCCTGCATCAGTGAAGAATTTGGGTTTTGCCGGTTTTAAAGTGCTTTATCCTATCAATAAAGCGGATAAAAAAGACGAAATCGTCAGTATGCTCGGTGCCAGCTATTTCCGCGTCATTGGTAAAGGCCAGGTTTACGGCATTTCTGCGCGCGGGTTGGCAATAGATACCGCATTGGCTTCTGGCGAGGAGTTCCCGCGTTTTCGGGAGTTCTGGATTGAGCGACCAAAACCTAATGATAAACATTTAGTTATCTATGCATTGTTGGATTCACCGCGTGCAACCGGTGCCTATAAATTTGTTATTTATCCGGGCCGCGATACCACCATTGATGTGCAAGCTAAGGTTTTCCTGCGCGATAAAGTTGAGAAACTGGGCATTGCGCCATTAACCAGTATGTTCTTGTTTGGCCCAAGCCAGCCATCTGCGGTGTTGAACTATCGTCCGGCCTTGCATGATTCCAATGGTCTTTCTATTCATGCCGGTAATGGTGAATGGATCTGGCGACCGCTGAATAATCCAAAGCACTTGTCAGTCAGCACTTATACTATTGAAAATCCGAAAGGATTTGGTTTGCTGCAACGCGGCCGTGAATTCTCGCAGTATGAGGATTTAGACGATCGCTACGATTTACGCCCGAGTGCTTGGGTTGAACCCCGTGGTGATTGGGGCAAAGGTAAAGTGGAGCTGGTGGAAATCCCAACCGCGGATGAAACTAACGATAACATCGTGGCTTTCTGGACGCCGGATGTTTTACCGGATGCCAAGACTTCGCTCGATCTAAATTACCGCCTGCATTTCACCCGTGATGAAGACAAATTACATTCACCGGATGTGGGTTATGTGAAGCAAACTCTGCGCTCAACTGGGGATGTGAAACAGTCGAATCTGATCCGTGAGCCAGACGGTAGTGTCGCTTTCCTGGTTGATTTTATCGGGCCAGCCCTGAAATCGCAGGATGAAAATGCGCCACTGGCTTCGCAAGTCAGTATTGATGAAAACGGTGAATTGATCGAAAACAGTGTCCGTTACAATCCAGTGACTAAAGGCTGGCGTTTGACACTGCGGCTAAAAGTTAAGGATGCCAAGAAACCAATAGAAATGCGCGCTGCGCTGGTTAATGGTGACAAAACCCTGACGGAAACCTGGAGCTATCAGCTACCTGCCGATGAATAAGTCAAATCAATCTCCTGTACAGGATTATATTGCCAACTTGCCCCTGACTGCGCAGCAGCAAGGGGCGTTGCGCGATGTTTTACCCGAGGATGTGCTGCTGACCAGCACATCTGATGCGATACCTCGGGTTCATCAACAATTGGCTGCTGGCACTGCTGACAGTATGAAATTCAGTGAACAAGACAGTGCGTTGGCTTCGGTCAATGCGCGTTTGCAAGCAGCATGGCCGGATGCTCTGGCGGAGGGCAAACAACTGGCGCAAGACGAAGAAGGGCGCACAGTGATTCATGCTACGCCGCCCATCAAGCGCACCAGTATGGCACCGCAGGCTTGGCGCACCAATCCGGTCGGGCGTTTTTGGGATTCGCTACTGGGTCGCCACCCGGTGTCACGCGCCCAAACACATGAACAGGCACTCGCCGAGAAAAAATGGCGCAGCGTGGGGTCTCTACGCCGCTATATATTGCTGATACTGATTGTGCTGCAAACCACCATTGCTACCAGCTATATGAAGACCATTTTGCCTTATCAGGGCTGGGCGTTAATCGATCCGTTCGAAATTTGGCAGCAGAACTGGCAGGTTTCGGTGATGCAATTGCTGCCTTATTTACTGCAAACTGGCATCCTTATTTTGTTCGCCGTGTTGTTTTGCTGGGTCTCCGCCGGTTTCTGGACTGCGCTAATGGGGTTCCTGCAATTACTGATTGGTAAAGACAAATACAGCATTTCCTCCACCATTAAAGGGGATGAGGCGCTAAATCCAGCACACCGGACAGCGCTGATTATGCCCATTTGTAATGAGGACGTGGCGCGGGTGTTTGCGGGCTTGCGGGCCACCTATGAATCGGTAGCTGCCACCGGGCAACTTGAACACTTTGATATTTATGTGCTGAGTGACAGTTATGACCCCGATATCTGTGTGGCGGAGCAAAAAGCCTGGCTGGAATTGTGCCGTGATGTTGACGGGCATGGTCGCATTTTCTATCGCCGCCGTCGCCGTCGGGTGAAACGCAAAAGTGGCAATATTGATGACTTTTGCCGTCGTTGGGGCAGCCAGTATAGCTATATGGTGATATTGGATGCCGACAGCGTGATGAGCGGTGGCTGTTTGACTGGCTTGGTGCGGCTGATGGAAGCCAATCCAAATGCCGGGATCATTCAGTCTGCGCCGAAAGCCTCCGGTATGGACACGTTGTATGCTCGAATTCAGCAATTTGCCACCCGCGTTTATGGGCCGTTGTTCACTGCGGGGTTACATTATTGGCAACTGGGCGAATCCCATTATTGGGGCCATAACGCCATCATCAGGGTGAAGCCGTTTATTGAGCACTGCGCACTGGCGCCGTTGCCGGGTGAAGGCTCATTCGCCGGGGCTATCCTCTCCCATGACTTTGTGGAAGCGGCATTGATGCGCCGTGCCGGATGGGGCGTGTGGATTGCATATGATTTACCGGGCAGCTATGAAGAATTGCCACCGAACTTACTTGATGAGTTAAAGCGTGATCGCCGCTGGTGCCACGGTAACTTAATGAATTTTAGGTTATTTTTGGTTAAAGGTATGCATCCGGTGCATCGTGCGGTATTCCTTACCGGTGTGATGTCTTATTTGTCGGCCCCGTTATGGTTTATGTTCCTGGTATTGTGTACGGCTTTGCAAGCGGTGCATACCCTGATGGAGCCACAGTACTTCTTGCAACCGCGTCAACTGTTCCCGGTATGGCCTCAGTGGCGGCCGGAGTTGGCCATTGGGTTGTTCTCCACCACCTTGGTCTTGCTGTTCTTGCCTAAGTTACTCAGTATCATTCTGATCTGGGCTAAGGGGGCGAAAGAGTACGGCGGGGCACTCCGTTTGCTGTTGTCTATGCTGGCGGAAATGCTGTTCTCGGTGTTACTGGCCCCGGTGCGGATGCTATTCCATACCGTATTTGTGGTCAGTGCTTTCCTCGGTTGGTCGGTACAGTGGAATTCACCGCAACGCGATGATGATGCTACGCCCTGGAGTGAAGCTATGGTGCGCCACGGGCCACAACTGCTGCTCGGTGTGGTATGGGCAGGCGGCGTGGCTTGGTTGGATCTGCGTTTCTTATGGTGGTTATCGCCGATCGTTTTCTCGCTGATCCTGTCTCCGGTGGTGTCGGTGTTCTCCAGCCGGCGTACCTTGGGGCTGGCCAGTAAACGGGCGAAATTATTCCTGATCCCTGAGGAATATAATCCGCCACGGGAACTGGTCGCGACGGAAGAGTATCTGAAACTTAACCATCAGCGAGCGCTTAGTCATGGTTTCTTCCACGCGGTGATGAACCCATCGTATAACGCGTTAGTCAGCGCGATGGCAACGGCACGCCATCACACTCGTGCGATTATTGAGCAATATCGTCGTGAGCGGGTGACACAGGCTTTGGAAACCGGGCCGGAGAAATTGACCAAATTACAGCGCTTGGAGCTGCTCAGTGATCCGGTCATGATTTCACGTTTGCACCAGCAAGTTTGGCAGCAGCCAGAGCAGTACCAAATCTGGCGCGGCTATTATCGCCCACTGGCGCATAATATGAAGCCGTTACCCGCCGCGAAATAGCGCTAAAGTAAAATAAAAAACGGGCATATAAATTGCTCGTTTTTTTGTGTATATAAAAGCTTTCTGTGAAGACTAAAAGTCGATGGAATCCTATGTTTAAACTGACCCGCCGCTGGCCTCCCTTAACCCGTACTTTCATGCTCGGAGCCGGTATTTTGTTGTTATCGGGTTGCGGCAGTATTATCAGCCGCACGGTGCCGGGCCAGGGACAGGGGCATCAATATTACCCCGGTGTGCAATGGGATATGCGCGATAGTGCATGGAAATACATCACCGTGATCGACGTTCCCCTGTCAATGATTGTCGATACCTTTATGTTGCCTATCGATGCCCGTCATGGCCCTTATGAGTAACCTTAGGCGGTGGTGGCAAAAACCAGCAATTGATAATGTTGTTGCTGGCAAGTGAATTCACAGATCGGTGTCATATTTAACCCTTTTACATGAGCCGCCAGTGAGTGTGGGTTATCATGGTTAACAAAGGCGGCTCCGACATCAAAATCTTTGCAGGCATGGGCTTTAACGGCGGTAAATAGTTGGCTCAGCACACCTTTTCCCCGCCAACGGCTATCAATACACACTGGCCCATAAAGAAATACCCGCAATTCATTCAATGCTTTTCCGTGAAACTGTTGCTGGCTTATTGCTTCCAGCATGGCATCGACTACCGGCGGGCGAGGCTGCTGATGCGCGCGCGCCAGGCAGACAAAAGCCGCCACCTGTTCATCCTCAATGGCCACCAAAATGCCCAGACCTCGATTGATAGAATCCAGTTGTTTTTCATCCATCTGCGACACAATAAAACCCTGTTTACGCTGTTCCGGGCTTAAATTTTCTGGGGTATTTTGTGATTGCAACTGTAAGATGGCAGGGTAATCAGCAGGTTGGGCAGGTCTTATTTTCATTTTTAGTCTCAGCATTCAAATGTGTTATCAGGGGAGAGCCAGATGTCATCCAAACCTATGGATTTGCTCGCTACGGGCTTCGCACAGGAAACACCCGTATTGCCACAAATCTCGGTAATGCGAGTGGCCAGAGCCACAGATAATCTGATATTAATCAGCGAGATGTACTGTCACGGCTTAGGGTTCACCCCGTTGGGCAGTTTTACGGATCATCAAGGATTTGATGGTGCCATTCTGGGTCATCCACACCACGCTTACCATATAGAGTTTACTCATCACCGCGGCACGCGGGTAGGTTTTGCACCCACGCAGGATAATTTATTAGTATTTTATTTGCCGGATGAAACGCAGTGGGCGGCGCAGTGCCAGCAAATGTTGGCTGCTGGTTTTCGTGCTGTAGCGTCTTATAACCCTTATTGGGATGTCAGTGGTAAAACTTTCGAAGATACAGATGGTTATCGAGTGGTTTTACAGCAACGGGCATGGGAGCTGTAAGCTTATTTGAGTATAAAGAAACCCGCCATTAAGGCGGGTTCAGATTGTTTACAAAGTTGATAAGTGGGGAAATGTGCCGAATGGGTCGTAGTCGCGTAAGCGACCGGAGCGCCCATCGGTGCAGTCGCTCCGCGAGTCTCGGTGTAACAAAATGGGCTTTGGCTGACTAAAAAATCATCTGGCGGCGAGAATGGCTTTCGGTTCGAGGAAAGCCTCCAGCCCCCACACGCCCATTTCACGCCCGATGCCGGAGTGTTTGACACCACCAAACGGCGCTTTAGGTTCATGTTCGAGGGTGTTAATCAACACGCGGCCTGATTCTATCTGTTCCGCGACACGAGCCCCGCGTGCCTTATTGCCCGTGAGCACCAGCGCACTTAGCCCATATTGGGTGTCATTCGCGATAGCAATAGCTTCAGCTTCGTCGCGATAACTGATAATCGACAGCACCGGCCCAAAAATTTCCTCACGGGCGATGGTCATATCATTACGCACATCGGTAAACAGGGTGGGCTTCACACACCAGCCGCGCACCATGCCTTCCGGGCGACCGACGCCGCCACTCAGCACCCGAGCGCCTTCATCAATTCCGAGTTGGATATAATGCTGTACTCGCTCCCACTGTTTTTGACTCACCATCGGGCCAATGTCGGTGTGCTGATCGCGCGGATTGCCCGAATGTGTCTGCGAAACCACCTGAGCCAGCGCGGTTTCAAACTCGACCTTGCGCGATTCGGGCACCAGGATACGCGTCCCCGCGATACAGGCTTGGCCGCTATTGATAAAACCGGCGGCTATCGCCAAAGGGACGGCTTCTTCAATGTTGGCATCATCAAGAATAATCGTCGGCGATTTACCGCCCAATTCAAGTGTCACACGTTTAAAGCTTTCAGCGGCACTGCGCAAAATAGCTTTGCCGGTGGCAGTTGAGCCGGTGAATGAGATTTTTGCTACCTCGTTGCTGTTGCTCATTTCAGCACCGACCACTTCACCGCGCCCAGTGACGATATTAAACACTCCGGCAGGTAAACCGGCGGCGTGCAGCGCCTCGGTCACGATTTGTGTCTGGAGCGCACTCATTTCACTGGGTTTAATCACCGCAGTACAACCGGCAGAGAGGGCCGTGGCTAATTTACCGCAGATGAAGCCCGCATCGCTGTTCCAAGGGGTAATTAACCCGGCCACCCCCACTGGCGTCATTAAAACTCGCGCATTTCCGGCTTGTTTTTCAAACTCATAACTCTTGAGCTGCTCAATGGCGGATTCAATCGCCATGACCGGGAAGTCGGTCATCCAGCCGGAACGAGCAGCGGGAGCACCGTATTCTTCAATAATCGCTTCTGCCAAGTCATCTTTGCGCGCCGCGAGGGCATCGCGCATGCGCGTCAAAAGCGCAATACGCTCGGCTTTGCTGGTGCGGGAAAACGCCGGTAAAGCCGCTTTTGCGGCGGCGATGGCGTGTTTAGCATCCTCGGCATCGGCCAGACGAACCTGACCAATGACTTCTTCTGTCGCCGGGTTGTAAAGAGAGAACCACTCCTCGCCGTGCGGGGTGACAAATTGTCCGTTGATATAGATTTTATCAATGCGCTGCATGGTAATGCTCCGTTAGAGGAATAATCGGACTCAGTGTAGCGCCGTTGTATAATGCCGATAAGCCAGTGTATTCTGGATAGAGTGAACCGATTTTCAGGATAATCCATGCATCGATCCAGACTGGTTGAATTAGAAGTGGTAATGGCGGTCGTTCGCCGGGGCAGTTTTCGTGCGGCAGCAGAGGAGCTGGGGATATCTACCACCGCGGCCAGTAGCGCCATTGCTGGCCTCGAATCGCGCTTGCAGGCCCGCTTATTTAACCGCACCACGCGCAGTGTGGCGTTGACCGAAGCGGGGAAAAACTTTGTCGAGCGTATTGGCCCAGCCTTAATGGAAATCCGCCGCGCGACGGAGGAGGTCAATAGCAGCTCAGCCGAGCCCACCGGGATATTGCGCATTAATGCACCACCAGAAAGTGGGCCGCTATTTTTCGAGCGTATTGTGATCCCTTATCTGCAATGTTACCCCCAAATGCGGGTGGAAATTGCTGAACAGGCACGCTTGATAGACATTGTGGCAGAGGGGTTCGATGCGGGGATCAGGCTGGCTGAGTCGGTGCCGCAAGACATGATTTCTGTGCCGCTTACCTCAGATTTACGCCAGATTGCCGTCGCTTCACCGGACTATCTGGCGAAATACGGTACGCCCCAAACACCGGAAGCGCTTAAGCAGCATCAGGGGATTTGTATGCGATTTTCGAATGGCAGCATCTATCGTTGGGAGCTTGAACGGCGCGGAGAATATTACGAAGTCGATATTATCCCGCGGTTGGTGTTGCCCAGCATGCAAGCCAGATTAGAGGCAGTACGCGCTGGGCTAGGTATTGCGTTTATTAATGAATCACAAATTAAAGACGATTTAGCCAGTGGGTGCCTGATACCTATTTTAGCGGATTGGTGTCAGGCATTTAAGGGTTTGTGTCTCTATTATCCAGGGCATCGCTACGTTCCGGCTGGCTTAAAGGCCTTGGTGGCAACCATTCGTGCGCGCAAGCCATAAGGGCCAAGATCAAGCGGTTTGCTGGCCCTGAGTGTTGTTCATCAGGCGGCGAATTGGCACGATAAGCAATATCAATACCGCGGCACAGATAACCAAAGCAATTGAGCAACGCGCAAACAGGGTCGGCAGCATATCAAGCTGGTCAGCTTTAACGTGCCCACCAATCAAGCCCGCCGCCAGATTACCCAGTGAACTGGCGCAGAACCACAGCCCCATCACCTGACCGCGCATTCTGTCCGGTGCCAGTAAGGTCATGGTCGCCAGCCCGATAGGGCTAAGACACAATTCACCTAAAGTCAGCAGCAGGATACTCATCACCAGCCACAAGGGCGAAACACCCGCGCCGTTACTGCTGAGAACATGCTGTGCGGCATACATCATCACGGCGAAACCGGCGGCAGCACATAGAATACCAATCACGAATTTAGTGATACTGCTCGGCTGAATCTTTTTCTTCGCCAATGCTGGCCATGCCCAACTGAATACTGGCGCTAACAGAATGATAAACAGTGCATTTATTGACTGGAACCAGACGGTCGGGATCTCAAAACCCATCACCATGCGGTCAGTATAATCATTGGCAAACAGGTTAAATGAGGTCGGTTTTTGTTCAAAGGCAGACCAGAAGAACGCCGCTGACACCAACAGAATAAAGCACACCAACAAACGGGCACGATCTTGACGGCTCATTTTGGCAAAGGCAAACAGATAGACGAAATAGAGTGTTACCGAGGCGGCAATAACATACACCAGCAAGCTGGCAATCAACACCGGATTAATCGGGATAACACCCTGTGAAATAAGAGCAATAATCGCCACCACCACCAGCATAATGGCTGCAACCCATTTGCCCACACCCTGGCGTTGATTGGTCGGTTTATTCCAACTGGAGTCCAGCCCCACTTCTGCGTCATAGCGCTTCATCGCCGGTATGGCAAAGCCACGGAAGATCAGTAATGCCACCAGCATACCAATCCCACCGATACCAAAGCCCCAATGCCAACCATGGGTTCGTAGCAACCAGCCAGAAAGCAGCGGCGCAATAAACGACCCCATATTGATGCCCATATAGAACAGTGAGAAACCCCCGTCACGGCGGGCATCACCCGGTTTATAGAGGGTGCCGACCATCACTGAAATACAGGTTTTGAACAAGCCGGTACCGAGCACGATAAATGCCAGGCCGATAAAGAACAGGTCATTGCCGAAGAAAGCAGATAAGGCAATCGACAGATGGCCCAAGGCAATCAGAATCGAGCCGTACCATACCGCGCTGTTGGCCCAGCCAGTTATCCGCCAGCCAACCGCCGGGGAGGGCCGCCAGATACATGCTGCCAGCAAAAATCCCGACGATAGCCGAAGCTTGCTCACGGGGCAGGCCCATGCCGCCATCAAAAACGGTGGCCGCCATAAACAGAATTAAGAGAGGTCGAATACCGTAGAACGAAAAACGTTCCCACATTTCGGAAAGAAACAGTCCGCTGAGCGGGTAAGGATGCCCAAAGAATGTACGACCACCAGGGGTGTTAACAGAGGTTTGCATAAAGTCTTCCCATAGAATCGCTTTAAAATGAGCGAATAAACCCGTCATCGAATGTCGCCCATTACACTGTGGTCCGTGGTCAGGTTTAACACTCGTTACAGTAGAATTTAACGCAATAATAACGTCATTTTTTAATTACCACCGGGGGTTATATCGTATTTTTAGATGAAAAGTCGACATGCATTACAATTATCAATCAGTTTAAACCGAATATTATGGCTTTTTCCGCTATTTTTAGGTGCATTTGATGATGGGGTATGCTGAAAAAGTGCACAACCATAGGTATTTTGAATATGGTTTTTGAATCGCATTGATGGCGCTATTTTGCGTTAGTGATCTTGCTGTTGCTGAACTTCGCGCCGCTGTGCTTTTAAGGGCTGGCGTTGTAAACACCAATAAGAATAAAGGGCGTTAAACAGCACCACCACGGCGGTTACGCAGAAGACTGCCCGGAAACCATAGCTGGCGGAAACCGCTGCGCCGAGTAGTGGGCCGCTAACATTCCCCACATCACGGAATGATTGGTTATAGCTAAAAATCCTACCCGCAACTTGATTAGTACAGTTATAAATCAGCAAGGTTTGCACTGCGGGCAACAATGCGCCATCGGTCGCGCCCAATAAAAAACGTAAAATACCCAGTTGCATCGGCGTTTGAACAAAGGCCATCGGGATCAAAATCAGAATGGATAATGCCAGCATGGCGATCAAAATGCGCTCAGGCCCGATTTTATCCCCCAACTTACCTAAGCGCGGCGCACTTATTAGCGCAGCGACACCCGGCACCGAGGCAATCATGCCACTGACAAAGGCCAGATTATGGATATCTCCGGCCAGCTCGCGCACATACAGGGTTAAAATAGGTGCAATTGAGCCGGTCGCAATCTGGATAATCATGGTGGTAACAAACAAACTCAGGATTAACTTAGGGTTTTTCAGCGAGTTAAACACCTGTCGGCCATTCAGCATATCTTTTTTCAACACCGGCGCAAACTGCTCCCTGACATAAAGCCAGGTCATAGCAAAACAGGCGAATAACACTCCGGCAGTGATAAAGAATACGGGCCGCAAACCATAATTATCGGCCAATAACCCACCAATTAGCGGGCCGATTAAAGCACCGCTGACCCCACCGGTGGAGAGCGTGCCCAATGCCCAGCCGCTTTTGTTGCGCGGCACCTGTGTGGCAATCAGCGCATTGGCATTAGGAATAAAGCCCCCTAACAGCCCCAGTAGGGCGCGCAGAGCCAAAAATTGCCAAATATTCTGCGCCATGCCCATCAGTACCATCACAATCCCCATGCCGAGGGCAGATCGTAGTAGCATGATTTTCCGGCCTTTTCGGTCGGCAAGGCTGCCCCAGAAAGGCGCGGCAATGGCGGAAAACAGGAAAGTAATGCTGAACACCAAACCCGACCACATGTTCAATGACTGGTGACCGCTCACACCCAACTGTTCCACATACAGTGGCAAGAAGGGCATGATTAAACTAAAGGCCGCGCCGGTCAGAAAACAGCCTAACCAGGTGACAAATAAGTTTCTTTTCCAGTTAACAGGTTGGGGTACCGAAGTCATAAATTACCGATTAAACAAGGGATTGCTTCTTAATAAGCTGGGTGCTTTGCGTCTCTTTATTCGTCGATAGGGGCGTTTGAAAGGGCAACAAAACACAACAATAAAACAGTTAGCTTGGTAAGTATGCGCCTATGGCACATTGACATCAATGAGGTGAATGTTAGTTTTTATTAAAATGAAAAGAGGGTTTGAATTTTGGGGATATGCTTATGTGATTGGGTTATAACTGAGTGGAGTCGGTTTTAGCAGTCTGTTATAACTCATCGCCATGAACTAAAAAAGCCACCACACTGTGGGTGCAATGGCTTATTTATCACCGCAGAAAATGAGCGCTAGCTATCAGCGATAAGCTTCATTTTTTGTGACGGAATAACGGCCGCTACCCAACAGCATAATAGCCACGCCGCCGAGGAAATACATCGCTTCGTTTTCCAAACCCCATGCGCCCACTTGGGTCAGCGTGAAGAACTTACCGGTGCCGACCATCAATACCGCGACTAACAAGTTAACGGCATAAATGAAAGCAGCGGGGCGAGTAAATAAACCAAGAATAATCAGGATCGGGGTGACAATTTCGCCAATGTAAACGCCATAGGCGACAAAACCGGGGATGCCCTGTGCCTGTAAAGACGCGGCTATCCAACTGGTACCGTGCTGAATTTTTGCGACACCATGAAATAACATCAAAATACCAAACGTCAGGCGTAATAATAGTTTGCCGCCGTTCGGATGATCGGTTAACCGAGTGAACCAGAGATTGAGTGTTGCGAGCATATATATCCTTATTAAGAAAAATATTCCCGTCATACTTCAAGCTGCATGTGTGTTGGCTGCCTTTGCTCACCCCAGTCACTGACTTATGTAAGCTCCTGGGGATTGACTCAGTTGCCGCCTTCCTGCAACTCGAATTATTTAGGGTATAACCAGAAAATAACTCAGAGAAATTAATTCAGTATCGTCAGACTAATCCTATATTTCTATTGGATAATACTGACAGATTGTATCAAAAAAACTGATGTAAACTAATTCTCATTATCATTGGTTATATTATTTTGCTCTAAGCTAATTCTGTTTAACTCGGTTACTCATACAAAGAAGGTGCACCCTCTGGCCGGGTTTTAAAACGCCGATGTAGCCACATGTATTGATCAGTGGCGCGCACAATCTCTTTTTCGACCACTTTATTCATGAAGGCTGCGGCTTCAACTTCATTATCCAGCGGGAAATTATCCACCGCCGGCTGTAAAATCAGTTGATAACCTTTACCGTCAGGTAATCGACGTGGGGTGAAAGGAATGATTGCGGGTTTACCCATGCGCACCAGAAGATAAGTCCCAGTGGTGGTGGCAGCTTGCTCGACGGCAAACAAGGGCACGAACACACTGCTGCGCGGGCCATAGTCATGGTCGGGCGCATACCAGATAATTTCACCTTGCTTGAGGCTGCGAACCATCCCTTTGAGGTCTTTGCGATCAAGCATGGCTTTATTTGAGCGCATCCGACCCCAGGTCTGCATCCAATCCATGGCTTTATTATCATGTGGGCGGTAAACACCGATACCCGGATTGTAGATACCAAAAATACGCGCGCCCAGTTCGAGTGTCAGAAAATGCAAGCCAATCAACAACACCCCTTTACCCTCATCGCGCGCTTTTTGGATATGCTCCAGCCCGCTGACACTGCACCAGCGCTGAATACGCCAGTCCGGCCAAAACCATGCCATGCCGGTTTCAAATAACCCCATGCCGACGGATTCAAAATTCTTAACCAGCAGCTCATCCCGCTCATTTTTAGGCATATCAGGGAAGCACAGTTCCAGATTGCGCCGCGTTATTCGTTTGCGTCGAGCCAGAAAACGCATGGAAAAACGGCCCAGGGAGGTGCCCATGGAGTAGATGACCGGATAGGGAAGCAGTACCAAGAGGTAGAGAATACCGAGACCGAACCAAGTCAGCCAATAACGGGGGTGCAGTAGTGAGCGATTAAAAGAAGGAACTTGCATATCTGTTCTCAGCATTATTGTCATTCGTTCGGACAGCTAATTATTGACTATTGATGGTGCACATTGAGTTCATCAGAGAACCTCAATCGGCCCTGTACCAACCTGTTTATCTGCCATTTTAAGGTAGACTATTGTGGCATTTTTAGGGGCTGACAGGAAAAAAGACCGCACCAAAAAGCCATTTTTATGCCTTTTTGTTGAAGATATCATCAAATAAATCACCTATTTGATGGTTATATGAGCAAAATAAGTGAGTTATTTTGTCGGATTGAGCATGCTAACTAATTCAGCCAGGCTATTAGCGGCCATTTTTTCCATCACTTTGGCCCGATGCACTTCGACGGTTCGCACGGAAACACAGGCCACATCGGCAATATCGCGATTAATCAAACCTTGCATCACCCACTGAGCAATCATCTGTTCCCGAGGTGTCAGCGAGTCATAGCGCAGTTGTACCTGTCGGCGGGTAACCTGTTGTTCAGATTGTATTAAACCTTGCTGCAAGGCCGCGATTAAAGGGGCTGTTGCCACCGGCTTTTGCAGGAAATCAACCGCGCCTAATTTCATTTGTTCCACCGCTTGTGGCACTTCGCCATGTGCAGTGAGAAATATCACCGCCAGAGTGCTGTTTAACTGGCGCATCTGAGTATAAACCTGCGTGCCATCCAGCACTGGCATGCGGATATCAAGCAATAATACGCCGGGCTGATATAAGTTAGCTTGTGCCAAAAAGTCTGCGCCGTGATGCCACACTTTCACTTTATAGCCGAGGCTTTCCAGTAAAAAACGGCAGGCGTCAGTGACGGCAATATCGTCATCAACCAGATAAATCAGTGACAAAAGTAAGCTCCTTGTCTGGATTAAGTGGCAACATCAGGGTGACTTGTAGCCCCAGATTGCCATTGGTGGCTACCTGATTGCGTAAGGTGAGTTTTCCGCCCTGGCTGTTTATCAGCCGTTGGCAAATGACCAGGCCAAGGCCAAGACCCTCACTCTTCGTCGAGCGGAAAGGGGCAAAAGGGTGGCTCAGTTGCTCCGGAGTCAATCCCCCAGCGTCATCTTGTAATGTCAGTATCACCCAGCCAACTTGCTGATAGGCACTCAACCATAACTGACGTGCTCCGGCTTGCAAACTATTGGTTATCAGGTTGCATAATACCTGGTCCAGCAAGGTCGGGGGCAAGTGCAGCGCTATCTGTGGGTCAATCTCGGTGTGCAATTGGCAGGAGGGCTGGTGCTGTTCTGCCCCTAATAATTGCCACAGATGTTTGGTCAATTCGTGCAGCGGCGGGCCGGTGGTCGCCCTTTCCTGCGCCGGTAATTTCCCCGCCCACAGGCGCAAGTTAGCAATAGTATTCGCCCCGCGCTGAGCTTGCTGGCTGATTTGCTCCAGAATAGGCAGTAAGGGGTGGTCAGCTTGCTCCCGTTGCAGGCGAATGGCGCAGCCGTCAGCATAATGTTGAATGGCGGAAAGCGGTTGGTTTAATTCATGAGCAAAGCCCGATGCCATTTCCCCCAAAATACTCAGGCGCTGGGCTTGTTCCAGGGCACTTTCCTTGATTCTAAGTTGTTGATGTAATTGTTCTAATTGGCGGCTGCGGCGACGCACCAGAAAAGCCACCCAAATATGATTAGCACCGAGCAATAGCAGAATCAGCGCAATCGCGGCGATCAATAACCAGTGCTGTTGCGCCCAATCGATCATTTGTTGCCAAAAATAGGGCTGCTGCGGGTGCTGATTAATCGAGCGTAATAGGCTTTCTACCTGGCTGGTCGAAGACGGCGCGCCCCATTGTGGCGCCTTGCTGTCAGCGGGATTGAGCAAAATTCGCGTGACATTATCGGCTAACTCGTCCGGAACCTGTGAAAGTGCGGCAAATGACCAATTAGGGTACAGCTCGGTGCTGGTTAGGCAGGGGATAATGGAGTGTTTGGCCAGCAATGGCCGAAAGTCGCGGGCATGTACCAGCCCTTCGGCTTGCATATCTTCCAGCAAGCAGGTGGGGACGATAGCGGCAGAAATCGCGCGGTCGCGCAGCAGATAAATCAATGCATCTACCGGGAAACCGGAAAAATGTAACTTAAAATCTTGTTCAGGTTGCAGCCCTGTATCACGCAACGCTTTGTATCCTAATAAGTAACCGCCAAAGGCCTCTGGTGACACCGCGCCGACTCGTTTGCCCATCAGGCCTTGTGGCGAGCGAATATCACTGTCTGCACGCACCAGAATGACACTGCCAATCACATTGCGGCTAGTCCCCCCCGGCTCATGACTGGAGCGCAAAGACACCAACCAACGCAGAGGAAAATGGCTATCAATCTGCACATATTGCGCTGGATTGGTGAGCAGAAAATCAATCCGATTCTGTGCCACGGCATTTTTCATCGCATGTAAGTCCAGTGGCAATAACTGAAAATGCTGCCCCGGCAGTTGCTGATTCAAATTATCCACCAAGGGTTGCCAATGTGCTTGCGCCTGAGCATCACCCCGTAACGCCAACACGCCAATAGTCCAATCGCGGGCTTGGGCGGTAGAAACACACCAAAACAGCATTATCGCCAGCACTCTGAAATTCATGCATGTTCCTTTTTATGATCCCCGTCGCAGTGTGCAATTGTCCTGGATCAAGTCCTTAAAGGGAATGTGGAAAACCACAATAGGGCTTCTGCTCGTCGATTTCTACAATCCCTGTATCAAGAAGAGGGTGAGAAAAAATGGATCAAGGGAAAAGAGCATTTCTACAGCGATTGGGGGTGTTAACCGCCGGTGCCGCGCTGGTGCCATTAGCCGAGGCGGGTTGGCAGATGGAGCCGGTGCGCAAACAAGGTGATATCAAACGGCGCTATGCCATGTTGATTGATTTGCGCCGCTGCATTGGTTGCCAGGCCTGTACCGTCAGTTGTGCTATTGAGAACCAACTGCCGCAAGGCCAGTTCCGCACCACCGTCAATCAATATCAAATTGCGCTATCGGGGGCCGAAAGTGTCACTAACGTGTTGCTGCCCCGCCTGTGTAATCACTGCGATAACCCGCCGTGCGTACCGGTCTGCCCGGTGCAGGCCACTTATCAGCGGCAAGACGGCATTGTGGTTATCGACAATACCCGCTGCGTAGGTTGCGCCTATTGTGTACAGGCTTGCCCTTATGAAGCCCGGTTTATCAATCACAGCACCCAAACGGCGGATAAATGCACATTCTGTGTTCACCGCCTTGATGCCGGATTATTGCCCGCTTGTGTGGAGTCTTGTGTCGGTGGGGCGCGGGTTATTGGTGATTTACGCGATGGCAACAGCATTTTGCGCAAAATGCTGTTGGAGCATGCCACTGATATCAAAGTCTTGAAGCCGGAACAAGGGACGCACCCACAGGTATTTTACCTCGGATTAAACGAGGTATTTACTCAGCCATTACAAGGTCAGCCCGCACTCTGGCAGGAGGTTCATGCATGATGATCCGTGAAATTTTAGCTCGCCCGCAGGATATCGCCTGGCTACCTTGGGCGGTGCAGTATTTCTTCTTTATTGGCTTAGCGTGTGGCGCGGTGTTGTTTGCCGGTGGGCAGCGCATGTTCTCCCGCCGAGGATTGCTATCCGCGCAACAAAGCCAATTGGAATTTGCCGCACTGATGCTGGCGGTGACCGCCGTGGTCGTGGCCCCGCTGGCGCTGAATGCAGATCTCCATCAACCGGCCCGCGTCTGGCATTTTTATGCCTATTTTACCCCGTGGTCGTGGATGTCATGGGGTTCCATCTTCTTGCCGCTGTTTAGCCTGTTGGTGATGAGCTATTTTCTGGCACTGATTTACAGCCGCTTGAAAGCCAAACCTTTGCCACGGCTGCTGGCCGGTTTGGCGGGGCTTTGCGCACTTTCCGCCCTCAGTATTTTACTTTACACCGGGCGTGAGGTGTCAATATTACGCGCCCAACCGCTGTGGTTTAGCTTATGGCTGCCACTCTTTATCTTCCTGACCGCCGGTCAGGCCATCCCCTCGCTATTATCTGTGTGGCTGTGGCGAGAACCGCACTATCAGCGCCCACTGGCGCGCTGGCAGTTAATCAATTTAGTGCTGTTGGCGTTGGTCACCGCACTGTGGGCCAGTGGTGATAATGGTTCGGCACAAGCTCTGCGCGATTGGGCGGCACAAGCTCCAGTAACGGCGGCATTCCCGGTGGCGCTGTGGCTGCTGTTATTCGGGTTGGCCTTATTCAATGGCAAAAAAACATTATCCACCCCAGTGATAGCGGCACAGGTATTGATTGCCCTGACACTGTGCTGGTCAGTGCGCTGGTTGCTGCTGATGCAAACGCAAACATTACCTAAATACAATGTGTTAGCCAATCCGTACTCCTTGCCGTTGGGCAGTGAGGGGTTACTGGCAATTATGGGTACTTTCGGATTATGGATCGCAGTAATCATTGCGATCCGCGAAGGTCTCAGATGGCTTGAACAAAAAGTAACAAGTGCAAATCAAGTGGAAGGGGAAATACATCATGGCTAAGTCTACACGGCGTCAATGGTTAAAGGGCAGCTTAGCTTTGGGGGGCGTGGTGGCGTTTGGTGCCAGCTACCATGATGTTGCCCGCAAAACCCTGGCCGGATTGGTGGATGGGAGTGCGGGTAAACTGACTCTTGACCCCATCAGTGGCAATGCTTTAACGACGGAAGGGCGAGTCGGGCCGCAGTGGCAGGCCAATCCGCAACAGGCGGTTTCCATGACTCAGTGTTTTGGCTGCTGGACACTGTGCGGCTTGCGAGTGCGTGTCGATACCCAACAGAATAAGATCCTGCGTATTGCTGGTAATCCTTACCATCCCTTATCTCATGACCATCACTTCCCTTATCAGTTGCCGCTCAGTGAAGCACTGCAACGTCTGGGGGGCGAGCAAGGCATGGCGGGGCGCTCAACCGCCTGCGCCCGAGGGGCGACTCTGTTGGAGGGGGTCGATAGCCCTTATCGCATCACGGAGCCGATGAAGCGCGTGGGGCCTCGCGGCAGTGGTAAATGGCAGCGTATTAGCTTTGAACAGTTAGTTGCCGAGGTGACCGACGGCGGTGATTTATTCGGCGAGGGGCCAGTTGAGGGGCTGCGGGCTATTCGTGATTTGGTGACGCCGATTGATGCTAAACAACCCTCTCTTGGGCCAAAAGCCAATCAATTATTGGTGACTATTGCCGGTGATGATGGGCGTGATGCTTTTATTCAACGTTTTGCTAATCAATCATTTGGCACAAAAAATCTGGGCAGCCACGGCGCCTACTGTGGGCTGGCCTACCGCGCTGGCTCGGGGGCATTGATGGGGGATTTGGACAAAAATGCCCATGTGAAGCCGGATTGGGATAACGTCCGTTTTGCCTTATTTTTGGGAACCTCACCGGCGCAATCCGGTAACCCATTTAAGCGCCAGGGGCGACAGTTAGCCAATGCCCGCCAGCGCGATGATTTCAATTATGTGGTGGTCTCGCCCGCCTTACCGCTGACGACCACTCTCGCCAATCAGCATAACCGCTGGGTGCCGGTCTTGCCGGGGACTGACGCCGCACTGGCAATGGGAATGATCCGCTGGATTATTGAACAGGAGCGTTTTAATCACGATTATCTCGCCATTGCTGGCGAAATGGCGATGCAAGCCGCCGGAGAGCGCAGCTGGACCAATGCCAGCCATTTGGTTATCACCACAGAAAGCCATCCATTAGCTGGCCAATTTTTACGCGCCACTATGTTGAGTGGTGAACCGGTGTTGAGTGACGAACCGGTCGCTGAGGGAAAAGAAAGCCCGGTCTTGGTGCAAACCCCCGAGGGGGCATTACAGCCCGCCGCGCAGGTGCTACAGGCCGAATTGTTCGTCAGCCGGGAAGTCACTTTGCATGATGGGCAAAGTGTTCAGGTGCAGTCGAGCATGACATGCCTGCGCCAAGCAGCAGCGCGCTTCACACTGACCGAATACAGCCAGCAATGTGGCGTGCCAGAGGCGACCATTGTCGGATTAGCCAGGGAGTTCACCGCTTATCAGCGCCAGGCGGCGGTGATTTCTCATGGCGGGATGATGGGCGGCAATGGGTTTTACACCACCTGGGCGGTCATGATGTTGAATGCCATGATTGGTAATCTCAACCTTAAAGGTGGTGTTTCGGTCGGCGGCGGCAAGTTTGATGGTTTTGCTGATGGGCCGCGTTACCAATTAGCCACCTTTGCGGGCAGGGTTAAACCAAAAGGTTTACCGCTTTCACGTAGTAAGCAACCTTATGAAAAATCAGAGGAATATCAACAGAAAGTTCAGCAGGGGCAATCGGGTTACCCGGCCAGAGGCCCGTGGTATCCGTTTGTCGGTGGGCAATTGACCGAACAATTAGCCCCCGCATTGGCGGGCTACCCCTATCCGCTGAAAGCCTGGATAAGTCATATGACCAACCCGCTGTATGGGGTGGCGGGTTTGCGTAATCTGATTGAAGAGCGGCTACAAGACCCACGTCAGTTACCGCTATTTATTGCTATTGATGCTTTCATGAATGAAACCACGGCACTGGCGGATTATATTGTGCCGGATACCCATAACTTTGAGAGTTGGGGATTCAGTGCGCCATGGGCTGGGGTGTTAGTGAAAGCCAGTACCGCCCGTTGGCCGGTGGTGGAGTCACGCACTGCCCGTACCGCGCAAGGTGAGCCGGTGGCGATGGAAAGTTTCCTGATTGCTGTCGCTAAGGCTATGAAATTGCCGGGGTTTGGTGCCAATGCTATGCAGGACAGCGAGGGCAACAATTTGTCGCTGGACAGAGCAGAAGATTATTACTTGCGGGCTGCCGCCAATATTGCCTATGGGGGTGAAAAGCCATTGCCAGCCGCGGCGGATGATGAATTGCGCTTAACCGGCGTCGACCGCTTGTGGCCTGCTCTCCAGCACAGTTTGCAGCAGGATGAACAGCGGCGGGTGGCTTATTTGCTGGCTCGCGGTGGGCGATTTGCACCTTATGAGAAAAGCTGGAATGGCGATGCCACTGGGCCGCAATGGAAAAAACCACTGCAAATCTGGAATGAAAATGTGGCGAAACATCATCATGCTATTACCGGCGAGCGCTACAGCGGCTGCCCGACCTGGTATCCGCCGCGCCTGGCAGACGGTTCGGATGTGTTCGAGCATTATCCGGCAACTGACTGGCCATTGCGTTTGATGTCATTTAAATCTCATCTAATGAGCAGTTCAACAGCCATGATTGAGCGCTTACGGGCGGTCAAACCCACCAATTTGGTGGCGATCAATCCGCTGGATGCGCAGCGCAATGGGATTCAGCATGGTGATATTGTGCGGTTAATGACCCCAGGAGGGCAGATGGAAGTGCAAGTCAGCCTATTGGATGGCGTTATGCCGGGGGTTGTTGCTATTGAGCATGGTTATGGGCATCGCGAAATGGGGGCCCGAACTCACTCACTGGATGGTGTCGTGATGGCGTCAGACCCTCGAATAGGCCAGGGAACCAACCTGAATGATTTAGGTTTTACCGACCCCACCAGAGAAGTTCCCAACACCTGGCTGGATTGGGTGAGCGGCGCGGCGGTTCGGCAGGGGCTACCAGCCAAACTGGAGGTCATACGCTAATCCGCTATCAAAGTTGATTCAAAACCGAGGTCAATGACAAACCTCTTTTATCACATCGAGACTGGCGGGGCGGCTGCACCGATGGGCGCTCCGACGGTTCACGCACTTGTATTTGAAACTAACCGGGCCCCATCCGGCACCTTTCCCCGCAAATTAATTAAGTCAGCAGTCAAATCCCTCTCTATCTAAGAGGGATTTTTTATTTTTGCGTTATGATATTGCCAGTGTATCTATTGGTTAGTCATTTCAGTGGTGTGATTCATTATTATCGGAGAACCGTCGATGACAGTTGCAAAGCTCAGTGCGGGTTTATTGGTCGTCGGTGGCATATTGGGTTATCTCGGTGCTGATTGGCAGAGCAAACCGCTACTGATTGTTGCCGGAGTTACCTTGCTCTGCGGGGTTGTTTTTTCTGCTTTGACTGACCGCAATTGCCGCTAAAGATGTGACGTGGCCGGGTTTCAGGTATTATATGCGCCGCACGGGATAGCCGGTGCCGAAATATCAGTTCTGTTGCGCGATGATTTAGCGTGGTTAGCCGTCTAATGATTAACCTAACCCATTGAGCAATAATTAAATATTTATCAGTAACCTCTCTGAAAGACAGGAACGTACACCATGCCAGTGTTACATAACCGAATTTCTAATGAGGAACTTAAAGCGCGCATGTTGGCTGAAACCGAACCGCGCACCACAGTTTCTTTTTATAAATATTTCATGCTAGAAGATGCAAAAGCTTTCCGCGATAACCTCTATAGCCAATTTGTTAAACTCGGGGTGTTTGGCCGGGTTTATGTGGCAAAAGAGGGGATTAATGCCCAAATTAGCGTGCCTGCAAATCGTTATGATGAGTTTAAAGTCGCGCTATTTGCCGCTCATCCCGCGCTGAACCAAGTGCGGTTGAATGTCGCGCATGAAGATGACGGCAAGTCATTTTGGGTGCTGCGCATGAAAGTTCGCGAGCGCATTGTAGCTGACGGTATCGACGATGACAGTTTTGATCCCAGCAATGTTGGACATTATCTGAAGGCCGACCAGGTTAATCAGATGATTGATGATCCTGATACCTTGTTTGTCGATATGCGTAATCATTATGAATACGAAGTAGGCCATTTCGAAAACGCAATAGAGGTTCCTTCAGATACTTTCCGTGAACAACTGCCGATGGCGGTTGATATGCTGCAACATAATAAAGATAAGAATATTGTGATGTATTGCACCGGTGGGATTCGTTGCGAGAAAGCCAGCGCCTATATGCTGCATAATGGCTTTAAAAATGTTTATCACGTCGAAGGCGGGATTATCGAATATGCCCGCAAAGCAAAAGAACAAGGATTGCCGCTTAAATTTATCGGTAAAAACTTTGTTTTCGATGAGCGGATGGGCGAGCGAATATCTGAAGATGTCATTGCACATTGCCATCAGTGCGGTACGCCAAGTGATACACATACTAACTGCAAGAATGATGGTTGCCACTTACTGTTTATTCAATGCCCCGTTTGTGCAGCAAAATTTGAAGGTTGTTGCAGTCAGATTTGCCAGGAAGAACTGAAGTTACCACAGGAAGAGCAACGCGCTCGCCGGGCTGGGCGTGAAAACGGCATTAAGATTTTTAATAAGTCTAAAGGATTACTGCAAACAACCATGCATATTCCTATGCCAGAAAAGAGTGCTGATAAGTAATATTCGGTGCTATTAAAATAAGGCGTTGTCGGTTATTTTATCCGGTAGCGTCTTTTTTTTGCCATTTGTATCGTGGCGATTTCCATACAAGGATTGATAATGACAAAACCTGTGGTAAGTGGCCAAGGGTTACGGTTAGTTGCGATGTTGGCAATGCTGGTCGTGATTATGGCCGGTATCAAGGCGGCATCGCCTATTGTGGTTCCCTTTTTACTGGCGATATTTCTCGCTATTGTTTTAAACCCTTTGGTGAAATTGCTCGAGAAAATAAAGATCCCTCGGACATTGGCTATCATCTTACTGGTCACCATTATTGTTTTACTGATGGCATTACTCTTTAGCCGCTTAGGTTCTTCTTTAAATGAATTTGCCCGCTCATTGCCGCAATATCGTGGGATGATGCTGGAAAAGATGCGTGAACTGCAAGAGTTCGCCATGCGCTTTAATATCGAGTTTTCGGTGGATGACATTATGAAACATGTCGATCCCAGCATGGCCATGAACTTTGTTACCCGCCTGCTTAGCCACCTTTCCGGCGCGATGGCCAGCACGTTCTTGTTGTTAATGACGGTCGTTTTCATGTTATTTGAGGTCGAGCGCCTGCCTTATAAAATGCAGTTGATGTTTGATAATCCAGAACAAGGGAATGCTATCCTCCGCCGTGCACTGAATGGTGTAACCCATTATTTGGTGATTAAGACCATTATTAGTATTGCGACGGGGATTGTCATCTGGCTATTTTTGGCCGCGATGGGTGTTAGGTTTGCTTTCCTGTGGGGCTTATTGGCTTTTGTTCTCAATTATATTCCCAATATCGGGTCTGTATTGGCCGCTATTCCACCCATTGTTCAGGCTTTACTCTTTAACGGTTTTGCTGACGCTTTTGCTGTAACCGGCGGTTATATTCTCATTAATCTGATTGGCGGTAATATTATTGATCCGCGCATGATGGGCCGTGGTTTGGGGTTATCTACGCTGGTGGTATTCTTATCATTAATTTTCTGGGGATGGTTATTGGGGCCGATAGGTATGTTGCTGTCAGTTCCATTAACCATTATTGCCAAGATTGCGCTGGAGTTAACACCTGCCGGTTATAAGTTTGCGGTGTTATTGAGTGATGGTAAGCCAGCTAAAATTGAGTCGGATACACCCGTATCGTAACTGAACATCTGAGGGCCGCAGGTGATTTGATGCCTGTTGGCCCAGCGAAAAAAGGGAGAGACGAGTTAATAGAAAAAGAAATAAATATCCAGCGCCAACAATATTAACCACAAGCAGATATAGAGTATTAAATGTTCTCGTACATTGTTGATAACCATTGAGATTATTTTACTTAACATACTGACGGCCTGAGGTTAAAGTTATTAGCTATTATAGGTGATTTTAATTGGGTAAACAATCAGTTAGGGGTTAAATCCTTGCCTAAGGAAATAAAAGGATAAATAACTTATTTTAAGAAATGTGTATAAAATGGAGGGAATAGAAAAGGAGTTTATATTAAATTACATTTAGTAGAGTGTAACCGATATTTTTTAACAGAAAACTATGTCACGTTATTTTCTCGGTTACATTATTCATAATTTAAATATATATGTGTATTATATTTGGCTATATGTCGAGTGCCATTGGCTGATGTCGTCTCTAAATATAGGCCAAGTTCTAGTATAAATATTTAAACACATTATAGATAAAACACAGTTCCAAACGGTTTCTGACTTTTATTTTCTCAGTAATATGGCGCTTATGTGAGTAAACCGTACTATCGCTGATGTTTAATTTTCTGGCTATACGATAATTAGGCATTTCTGTCATCCAATAGCACATGACTTTATGTTCTTGTGGGCTGAACAATGATGCAGGACATGGTAGCAGTGGCTTACCTCCATCATGTGAAATACTTGATAAGCTTTGTAATAGTTCAGGCAAATGCTTTTTAGCCAGAATAGAAACGGAATCCGTTAGAGGAATAGGCGTTTCGCTAAAGGGATATGATGCATCCAGATAAATATACACTTTTGCCTGTTCACAACAACTAAGAAATTGTGCTAGTAATGGACAATGACCACCAAATCGACAATATTGTGTAAGATTAACAATTATTGTTTCAGGGTTAAAATCATGAATAGCGAGTGTGGCTTCTTCAACTGTAGGAACATCCATTAAATTAAGTGATGCGGAACTATTCAAATAGGTATTTACCCCAGAACGGGTATAAAAGCACTCGTCAATAATTAATATTTTCATGTGACATACATCCTTGTCTAACTGCAACCATACCTGACTGCATACTAGGATAAGGTAATCCTCTGACGACTAAGGCGTCAATTCGGCATTTACGATGCTTTGGGAAGGGTTTTATGAGTTGATGACTACTAATTACCAGGCTAATGTAGTTTTTATGCTAACGATTAAATATGAATTAATTGCCAATGACTTATTTTAAGTCTCAATAGTCATTGGCAAGAATTTAGTGAGTCAATTACGGATATAAGTCTATGAATCCGTGAATCGGGCCAGAGAAAATGCAGTAATATCAATAGGTGATGGTTTGTCTTGTGCAAAGAGTGCAGCGACCTCACCCAGCGCAGTGGCAAATTTAAACCCATGACCACTTAACCCCGTTACGACCATAATATTGGAGTTATCCGGTAAAGTATCGATGATGAAATCTTCATCAGGACTCATATCATAGCTGCATGCTGCCCCATGTAAACAAACGCCCACACCGGGTAAGAAGTTACGCAAAAAGCCAAAGACTTCTGTTCCATCTTCAGCATAACTGCCAAAGGGCTTGCGCTGTGCCGCTGATTCTATGGGCTGCCCACCATTATGTTTACCGAGTTTCAGCTCATCATTCTGTGAAGGGAATCCGTAGTAATGAATATTGTCCGGTGTTTCTACCGTGAATGCTGGGAAATGATTCCCTTCACTGTAGCGGCCATCGGCATGGTGCCAGGAAAAGACTTTGCGTATTGCGGCCACCGGCAATTGCGGTAGCAACTCTTTTACCCAAGTTCCCGCAGTAACAACCACTTTTTTGGCACTGTAGGTGCCGTCGATGGTCACAATATCTACGCCTTCGTCCAAAGCTTGAATCGCGGTCACTGGGCAGTTAAATAGAATGCCACAACCCGCGGCAGTGACGGTTTTGATCAGTGTTTTGATCGCCAATTCTGAACGGAGAAAACCTGAGTGTGGTTCGAACACACCAATATAATTATCCGGTACGGTAAACACCGGCCATTTCTCACGAATTTGCGCCGCATTTAGGATCTCAACCGGCAAATTAAATTGTTGAGCACTGTGTTGTGAGTTTTTCAGAAAGACGGAATCCTCTGGCCCCAGATTAAGGACTCCACAGGCCTGAAACAATTTCTCACCGGTTTGGTCAGAAAGTTGATCCCAAAGTGCTTGAGCACGTAATACTAATGGAACATATTTCTCGCCTTCACCATACGCATGGCGAATGATTCTGGTATCACCATGGTGGCTACCGGTTTGGTGAGGGGGCATTGCGCTATCAATCATCAGCACATTTAAACCGGCTTGCGAGGCGTAGTAACCTGCGGCTGAACCGACCGAGCCACTACCAATGACAATCAAATCATAATCCATATTATTCACCCTGCTGAATATCACCGCGAACCTTATTTAACGCCCGATCTTATTTAATATTGTTTGATTTGTAACGCAGTTTTATCCTGATAATGACCAGAGCGATTTAAATTAAAGGCTGCAAGTTGCGATAAAAATTAAAACGATAGTAATAGCACGGCACCCAAGAGAGTAAAAGAAATGTCCGCCATATTAGGGTGGGAGTGGTTAATAAAAAGGCACCGAGTGATATTCACCGGTGCCTTTTACGAGCTTTGAGAAATTAATTGCTGGTGATAATTAATGCTTACGGTGGTCCAAATCTTGGTAATCTGATGACTCAATTTTAGCAATACCTGCTTCTAATATATTTATTAATTGTCGCGCAACATCAGTCGTCAGCCAGAGTGTTCTATCAACTAGCGCATCTTCTGGCGGTTGATCCATGGAAGACAGGTAATGAAGGCGTATCATCATCGCGTCATATACATCTACAGTGCTGATATCCCAACCTACGAGCGGGTGAGTCTGGATAACTTCATCATTTCTGTCCATAAAGACCCCTTATATAGTAGTTACTGAACGGTAGTGACTAACGAGGATCAATGCGGCTCAATACTGAGTGAGCTTTTTCAGTATACGCAACCGTTGATGAGTTTGGTGATTATCTACAGATATTTACAAATTATTTATTTTCTGATGATTAATGAATCGAAAGTTAAAAATAAAAAATGTGAGATGGGAAGGGCATATATTCATTGATATAAAAAAGCCGAGGAGCGACTCCCCGGCAAAAACAGCATTTATCTACAATTTATCGCCGTCATTGACAGCCTATTGCAGTGGGTTACTCCGCGTCGAACCAGTCGTCCGCGCTTTCCCATATTTCTTGTAATATTTCAGATATGAGGTCTTTATCTGTTTTGGCTCCACCTAAAACAGAAAGATTATTCGCTCCGGCATAACGGACTTGTACAGCGGTGGTAGTATCTGGGAATTTAGTATTCAGCCGTTTACTCAATTCATTGGTGAGTGCTTCGATAGCACCTGCGGGTAACTGGTTTTTTTTATCAATACAGACTTCAACACGCATACTTGGCCCTCCGAATATTTATACTGTTTATTTATACAGTATAAATATTCGGGCCGCAACTGACTAAGAAAAAAATTTTTAGCTGTAGAAAAAAGTGCGCTCTACAGCCGATGTTATCAGGCTTTAACTGACCAATTGAGGGTCTGACCGGCAAGGAAAGGAATGATAGATTCGTTGCCCAATGTAATGTCCTCTGGTTGCTGGAAAGGTTTCCGAACCAACTCAACAAAATCTTCGTTAACCGGCAAGTCATAAAAGCGCGGACCATTCAAAGAGCAGAAGGCTTCCAAATGTTCCAATGCATTCATTTCTTCAAATACAGAGGCATAAGCCGGAAGCGCTGATGGGGCGTTGAAAACACCCGCACAGCCGCAAGATGATTCTTTCCGATGTTTGGTATGAGGAGCAGAGTCAGTACCAAGGAAGAAACGGTCTGAACCACTGGCCACGGCTTGCCGTAAGGCATCTTGATGAGTGCTCCGCTTTAGAATTGGCAAGCAGAACAGGTGAGGGCGGATCCCACCAACCAACATGTGATTGCGGTTGAACATCAAATGTTGAGGAGTGATGGTCGCACCAAGGAAACGATTGCCTGCCAGCACATAGTCGGCCGCATCTTTGGTGGTGATGTGCTCAAAGACAATTTTCAATTCTGGGAATTTACGGCGCACCGGTTCCAGAATCGTTTCAATAAAACGCGCTTCACGATCAAAAATATCCACAGCGGCATCGGTGACTTCACCGTGGATCAACAGTGGCATGCCAATCTTCTGCATTTGTTCAAACAGCGGATAAATCGCTGGAATATCAGAGACACCATGTGTTGAGTTGGTAGTGGCATTGGCCGGATATAACTTGGCTGCGGTAAATACGCCGTTCTCAAAGCCGTGGGTCAGTTCATTGACATCCAAGGTGTTGGTCAGATAGCACGTCATCAGTGGAGTGAATTTATGACCTGCAGGTATTGCCGCCAAAATACGTTCCCGATAGGCAATAGCACTGGCAACCGTGGTGATCGGTGGGGTCAAATTTGGCATGACGATGGCTCGGGCAAACACCTCGGAAGTATAGGGCAGCACGGTGCTGAGCATTTCGTCATCACGTAAGTGAATATGCCAGTCATCTGGGCGGCGAATTTTCAGGGTTTGAGGTTGTGCAGTCATTCAACGGGCTCCGCAGTCATGAGATATCGGGATTTTTTGTGCTGTTTCCGGCGGGGTGTAAGGATAAGCGGAAAGTGCTTAGGATGCATCTGATTGTTACGGTTAAGTTGAAAACAATATTTTTGGTCAGTTGAAAATAATGTAAAAAGGGACTCTTATAGGAGGCGTCAAGTCACAATGTCCCGCAATGCGAGTGATTGTTTTATCGCCAAGTACGCTAATTAAATATCAGATGGGAGAATAACCATGGAAGTCCGTGTCGTTGCCAGTTTAGTGGCGAAACCTGAATTTGTTGCTGAAGTTAAAGCGGCGGTTCATCAGGTTATCGATCCTAGCCGTGAGGAGAAGGGAAATCTGCAATATGATCTCCATGCCGAAAGCGGCCAAGAAGGTTCTTTTGTATTTTTCGAGCGCTGGGCATCCGATGATGCATTGGAAAAACATAATAAAACCGAGCATTTCAAAGCGTTTGTCAAAGCTATTGAAGGCAAGTTGGAAAGCCTTGAAATCAAGAAAGTGAAGCAAATCGCGTGATAATCTTTGCTCAATAAAAAACCCGCCAAATGGCGGGTTTTACACTATTAGGGCTGAAGGATATTGCTACTATTCAACCGATTGTGGCTTTGTTGCCGGTGCTGTTGCCTTAGTTGCTGCCGCATGACCACCCGCAGAACCTTTACCTGCAAAATCAAAGGCTGGACGTTCCCATTGGCCTTGAGTTGGTGATACTGGAACATAATCAGGTGCAGGTGCTTTGGTCATCGGCGCTGAAGCATAGTGCTTAAATAGCACGCCTTCTGGATGAGCAACAACCGGTTGTTGTGCTGCCGCAGCAACAGGAGCCTCTTCTGCTACCTTGACCTCTTCAACCACAGTTTCTTCTACTGTAGTTTCTTCAACCAAAGTTTCTGCCGCAATCGTTTCTGGCTCGGTTATTTTTTCAACAACCGCCTCTTCGACTACCGCTTCTTCAGCTATAGTTTCCACCACAGTCGCTTCTGATTCGATAGTTTCTTCAACCGCTGTTGCAGCAACTTCTTCAACCACCGGTTCAGCGGTCGGGATAGTTTCTGCTTCTGCCGCCATTTCAGTAACCTGAAGAGGTTCTTCAACCGCACGGATGTCAACAATGGCTTCTGCTGTTGCTGTTTCCGCAACGGTTGTTTCCACAACGACTGATTCCACAACGGCTGATTCTACAACAACCGGCGCACGGCCCGGTACGGCAGCAGCGGATGACGAAGAACCACCTGGCTTATGTTGTGGGGCTGGAGTCGGCACGACAGTTTCAGCTACGGCAGCAGCAACAGGCGCAGCAACAACAACTGGTGCAGCAACAACAGCGACTTGTTCTACTACAGCAGTAACTTCCTGCACGTACTCAACTGGCAATTGTTCTTCAATCGGGTTTGCCACAAAGGCGGGTTCAACTTGCTGGGCAACCGGATAACGCACCCACACTTTACCCGACGCCATTTCTGGTGAGGCGAAAGCCCCCGCCAGCGGCATAGCAGATTGAGTTGGATAGCGCTCATCACGATAGCGACGACGACGTTGACCGCTGACACGTAGGTGGCGAGGCGAGCGGCGAGAGCGACGTGGCATGCCATTTTCATTGTTGGTGGCATTGCGGTCATTCGTTGCATCATCATCAGCCTGAGGGCTAGTCTGCGTCAGTAATTTCACTTCTTCGTGCACCACGGGTGCAGCAATGTGAGCTACAGGGGCTGTGACCGGCGTTTCCAGAACATTCAGCTCATCATTCGCGGATTGAATACGGACTTTCTGATTCAATTGGCGGCGTTGACGGCGCTGCATCACCTGTTGACGTTCTTCTTGCTCCGGTTGCACTTCTTCTACCGCCGCGGCGATGACATCAATATCATCAACTTTAGCTTTAACGTCCTGTGGTACCTGACGTTTGTCATCCTGACGACGACGTTGGCGGTCACCGCGGCGCTGTGGCTGCTCTTCACGCTGTGCTTTATCCGCTTCAACAACTTCAGTTTGCGCGAGTGGCGCGGCTGTCTGTTGCGTTGGGCGCTTATTGCGGCGTTGATCTTCACGGCCCTCGCGATTGCTATTATCGCGGTTAGCATTGTCACGGCCACTATTATCACGGCTTGAATTATCACGGCTTGAATTATCGCGACCTTCACGTGGTGTGCGGTCACCGCGATCTTTACGGTTATTATTCTGGCGGCGAGGATTACGGCGATCATTGCGACGATTTTCGCTGGTTTCCGTTTTCTCAACTTCGACCGGTTTAATTTCTTCTGCCGATGTGCCGAATATATCTTTCAGGCCACTGAGTAGACGGCTGAAGAAACCAGGTTGTTCCACCGCCGCGTCCGTTTTCTGTGGTGCAACTGTTGGCTTAACAGTCGTAACAGCAGGGGCTGATTCTGGTGGAACTTCAGTTGGCAGAGAGAAAGTGGCCAACGCAGGTTGTTCCGGACGTTTACGCTCAATAGTGGCTTCTTCCAGCGGTTGCGCCATTTCTGCTTCATGCAGTTGTGGCAACAAATAGCTGAGAGTCGGGACTTCTTCACCTTTGCGTACACGAAGCACCGAATAATGCGGCGTTTGCATTTGATCGTTTGGCACGATCACTGCGCGTACACCACCTTGGCGTTTTTCGATTGCATTGACGGATTCACGTTTTTCGTTCAACAGATACGAAGCAATTTGTACCGGCACAATCGCGTGAACTTCATAAGTATTTTCTTTCAGCGCTTCTTCTTCAATCAAACGCAGAATAGAAAGTGACAGAGATTCGTTGTCACGCACAGTACCGGTGCCGCTACAACGTGGGCACACATGGTGGCTTGACTCACCCAGTGACGGGCTGAGGCGCTGGCGGGACATTTCCAATAAACCGAAGCGGGAGATGCGGCCAATCTGGATACGCGCACGGTCCTGACGAACAGCATCGCGTAAGCGGTTTTCCACTTCACGCTGGTGGCGCACCGGTGTCATATCGATAAAGTCGATGACAATCAGGCCACCCAGGTCACGTAAACGCAACTGGCGGGCGATTTCATCTGCGGCTTCAAGGTTGGTATTGAACGCCGTTTCTTCGATATCACCACCACGAGTCGCACGCGCGGAGTTGATATCAATCGCTGTCAGTGCTTCGGTGGTATCAATAACGATAGAGCCACCAGAAGGCAGACGCACTTCACGTTGGAATGCAGATTCAATCTGTGACTCAATTTGGTAGTGACTGAATAATGGGATTTCACCACTATACAATTTAATTTTGCTGCTGAAATCCGGGCGGCCGAGCGCGGCGATATGCTCTTTAGCCAGTTCGAGAACTTTAGGATTGTCGATCAGAATTTCGCCGATGTCCGGACGCAGATAATCACGGAAAGCACGGACAATCACGTTACTTTCTTGATGGATCAGGAACGGCGCAGGGCGACCTTCAGCGGCTTTTTTAATCGCATCCCAGTGTTTCAGACGGAATGATAAGTCCCATTGCAGCGCATCAGCAGATTTACCTACACCGGCAGTGCGAACAATCAGGCCCATGCCGTCAGGTAATTGCAGGGAGGATAGGGCTTCTTTCAGTTCAGTGCGGTCATCACCCTCGATACGGCGAGAAATACCCCCGGCCCGTGGGTTGTTTGGCATCAGAACTAAATAACTACCAGCCAGGCTGATGAAAGTCGTGAGTGCGGCACCTTTATTACCGCGTTCTTCTTTATCAACCTGAACAATAACTTCCTGGCCTTCGCGCAGCACATCTTTGATGTTTGGGCGGCCATGAGAGGAATAATTACTAGGGAAATATTCGCGAGAGATTTCTTTTAATGGGAGAAAACCATGCCGTTCAGCGCCGTAATCAACAAAAGCGGCTTCCAGGCTAGGTTCGATTCGGGTGATTTTACCTTTGTAAATATTCGCTTTTTTCTGTTCATGACCTGGGCTTTCAATATCCAAATCATACAGCCGCTGTCCATCTACGAGGGCAACACGCAACTCTTCTTGCTGAGTGGCGTTAATCAACATTCTTTTCATCTTTAACTTACTCGTTATTTTTACATTGTCATTAGAACTGCGGGCAAAATAACCTCATGGTCGGGTAAACCGATGACCCCGAGTCTTCTAGCAAAGCCGTCAACCTCACGGTTGTCGCCTGCATAGGGGCGCATTATTTCGGTAAGCCTGCGTTTCTTTCTGAAAAACAGCGCTTTTTATATAAAGGGTAGCTTCTGAATATAAGACAACAGAGCCTGACCCACTTGCCGACCAAGCTGCAACCCGCAGCCCGCTAATTGCTTGATTTCACATTACGTCTTACGCCATTGCTGCGTTTTTGCGTGATCAGGCAAAGTTTATTATTCCACAAGTCTCTTGGTCTAACGAGAATCAACGCAGAATTAAACACATTATTCCATTGCTGACACTGATATAGCAAGATGACTTTACCTGTCTAGGTAAAGATTCTTTTACTGTATTCACAGTGTTTGCGGCTATCGTTGTCTTATTAAACAATAAATGCACGCAAACGTTATCTTTAAATAGCCAGATTGACAGTTAAGCACAGAAAAAGGGGTGGCGCTAATTCCTCGGTGTATTTAGAATCGCGTCCCATGAAAACGAATAATCCAGTAGTACAATTAATCACCATTTCTGCCGACGAAGCCGGTCAGCGGATCGATAACTTTTTGCTCACTAAATTGAAAGGTGTGCCAAAGAGTATGATTTACCGCATCGTACGCAAAGGTGAGGTTCGTGTTAATAAAGGGCGCATTAAGCCAGAATATAAACTGGCTGACGGTGATGTGGTGCGCGTGCCGCCGGTACGGGTTGCTGAGCGTGAAGAAATTCAGGTATCAGCTAAACTTGATAAAGTTGCCGCGCTAGCTGATTGCATCCTATTTGAAGATGACTATCTATTAGTGCTGAACAAACCTTCCGGTACTGCTGTCCATGGCGGTAGCGGCTTAAGTTTCGGGGTGATTGAAGCATTACGTGCCCTGCGCCCTGAAGCGCGTTTCCTGGAATTGGTTCACCGTCTCGACCGAGATACTTCCGGTGTTTTATTAGTTGCCAAAAAACGTTCAGCTTTGCGTTCCTTACATGAGCAACTGCGCTTGAAAGGGATGCAGAAAGATTATTTGGCTTTGGTGCGCGGGCAATGGCAATCACATTGCAAAGCCGTGCAAGCACCTTTGTTGAAAAATATTATGCAAAGTGGCGAGCGCATGGTGAAAGTTAGTAGCGAAGGCAAACCATCAGAAACGCGCTTTAAAATAGAAGAGCGTTTTGAACATGCCACGCTGGTTAAAGCCAGCCCTATTACTGGCCGAACACACCAGATTCGTGTCCACGCGCTGCATGCTGGTCACCCAATCGCTTTTGATGATCGTTATGGTGACCGTGAATTTGATGGCCAATTACAGGGAACTGGGTTACATCGTTTATTCCTGCATGCCGCCGCCTTGCGTTTTGAACACCCCAATACCGGTGAAACCATGCGCATTGAAGCACCGTTGGATAATCAATTGCGGCATTGTCTTGCAGTATTACGCAAGAAGGCCGCTATTTAAAAACGGCGCGATCAGTTTTATAACCATTAGTTTTACAGTCATCAGTTTTACAGTAATGGATTTATCCCTTGCTCAATTAACATTTGGGTGAGGGCGATTAACGGCAGGCCGATGAGCGTATTTGGATCTCGGCCTGATAGTTTCTCAAATAAGGTGATGCCCAAACCTTCACTTTTAAAACTGCCCGCGCAATTCCACGGTTGTTCCCGTGCTAAATAACCTTCAATTTCTGCACTATTCAATGTGCGGAAATAAACATCAAAAGTTTCACAAAGACAGCTATGGCTATTAGTAGCGGTGTTTAGCAGCGCCAATCCGGTATAAAAAGTGACACATTGCCCACTGGCTTGGTGTAATTGTTTGACGGCATTGGCATGATTATGTGGTTTGCCGATGATCGCTCCATTGATAACACACACTTGATCAGAACCGATTATCAAGTGTTGTGGGTAATGCGTAGCCAGTGCTTGGGCTTTTGCTCGCGCCAAACGCTGCACTAATGCGCTTGCGGTTTCGCTTGGCAACGGGGTTTCATCGGTTTCTGGCGCGGCAGTAATAAAAGGCAATTGCAGCTTTTCCAGTAATGCGCGGCGGTATGACGAGGTTGAAGCAAGGACTAATTGCGGCATAATATTTTCCATAAACCGTGGCGTAATTGAATCAGACATTTTAAACTGTCTGCCGCTTCGGAAGCGAATATTGGTGAAAGGTACAGTAAAACGGCCTTTTTCTTTGACTCTATGTCGTTACAAAGTTAATATGCGCGCCCTATGCAAAAGGTAAAATTACCCCTGACCATTGATGCGGTTCGTACCGCTCAGAAGCGTTTAGATTACGCAGGTATCTATTCACCTGAGCAGGTTACACGAGTAGCCGACTCAGTGGTAAGTGTGGACAGCGATGTCGTGGCCTCATTATCGTTTAATATTGATAATCAGCGCCTGGCGGTTATTACAGGTCATGCGGACGTCGATGTAACATTGATGTGTCAGCGCTGTGGTGGCACGTTTGCACACCATGTTCATACAACGTATTGTTTTAGCCCGGTCGTCAATGATGAGCAGGCTGAGGCATTGCCGGAAGCGTACGAGCCGATTGAAGTCGACGAATTTGGCGAAGTTGATCTGCTGGCTATGATTGAAGACGAAATTATTCTTTCACTGCCTGTCGTTCCGGTACATGATTCTGAACACTGTGAAGTGTCCGAGGCGGACATGGTATTTGGTAAACTGCCTGCAGAGGCGGAGAAACCGAATCCATTTGCCGTATTAGCCAGTTTAAAGAAAGTAATTAAGGAGTAAGGTCAATGGCCGTACAACAGAACAAACCCACTCGTTCCAAACGTGGCATGCGCCGTTCACACGATGCACTGACCACTGCCACTCTGTCTGTGGACAAAACTTCCGGTGAAACTCACCTGCGTCACCACATCACAGCCGACGGTTTCTACCGCGGCCGCAAGGTTATCGGCTGAGTAGTACTTGCTAATCTTCTTTAGCAAGGCGATACCTTGACTTGTCTAACCCTAGCGTTAGATGCAATGGGTGGGGATTTCGGTCCCCACGTCACAGTGCCTGCTTCATTGCAGGCACTGGCCTCTAATCCAAAGTTAAAACTCCTGCTGGTCGGGAACCCCGACGCCATCACTCCGTTACTTGTTAATGCCGATCCTTTGTTGCTGGAGAGGTTACAGGTAATCTCCGCTGAGCATGTTATTGCCAGCGATGCTAAACCCTCACAAGCTATTCGTGCCAGTCGTGGTACCTCCATGCGTATAGCACTGGAGCTGGTCAAAAACGGTGATGCAGCAGCCTGTGTCAGTGCAGGGAATACCGGAGCGTTGATGGGGTTGGCGAAGATGTTGATTAAGCCACTGGATGGAATAGAGCGCCCGGCATTGATGACGGTTATCCCAAATCAGCAGCGCAGCAAGACGGTGGTCCTGGATTTAGGGGCCAATGTTGAATGTGATAGTACGATGCTGGTGCAATTTGCCGTCATGGGTTCGGTGATGGCAGAAGAAGTTGTTGGCATAAAAAACCCACGTGTTGCTTTGCTCAATATTGGCGAAGAAGAGACTAAAGGGTTAGATAATATCCGCGAAGCCGCCGCAGTATTAAAAAATACACCGGCGATCAACTATATTGGTTATCTGGAAGGCAATGATTTGCTGACAGGCAAGACTGATGTGATGGTTTGTGACGGCTTCGTGGGTAACGTCACTCTAAAGACCATGGAAGGTGTGATAAGAATGTTCTTGTCATTGCTCAAGTCATCGGGCGAGGGCAAAAAACAGTCCTGGTGGCTTAAACTTATTGGCCGTTGGCTGCAAAAACGTGTGGCTAAGCGGTTCGGTCATTTGAACCCCGACCAGTATAATGGCGCATGTCTGTTAGGATTACGGGGCATCGTAATCAAGAGCCATGGCGCGGCGAATCAACGTGCATTCGCAGTGGCTATCGAACAGGCTGTGCAGGCGGTGCAGCGGCAAGTCCCACAACGGATTGCCGCGCGCCTTGAAGCGGTTTTACCCAAGAGTGACTGATCGTACATGTATACTAAGATTCTCGGTACGGGGAGTTATCTGCCCGTACAAGTGCGCAGTAATGCTGATTTAGAAAAAATGGTGGATACCTCGGACGAGTGGATTGTCACCCGGACAGGTATTCGTGAACGGCGTATTGCTAACCTTGATGAAACTGTGGCGACAATGGGTTTCCAGGCGGCTGAAAAAGCGCTGGAGATGGCCGGTATTGCTAAAGACGATATTGGGTTGATTATCGTGGCTACCACCTCATCAAGCCATGCGTTCCCCAGCTCGGCCTGCCAAGTGCAGCAAATGCTAGGCATCAAAGATGCGGCTTCTTTTGATTTAGCTGCCGCCTGTGCTGGTTTTACCTATGCACTCAGTGTGGCTGATCAGTACGTGAAAAGTGGTGCTGTCAAACATGCTATCGTCATTGGTTCAGATGTGCTTTCGCGAGCACTGAATCCTGAAGACCGCGGCACGATTATTCTGTTTGGTGATGGTGCCGGGGCTGTTGTATTAGGTGCGTCTGAACAACCCGGCATTCTTTCTACCCATCTGCATGCCGATGGCAAGTATGGCGAATTATTGGCACTGCCGTATCAGGATCGCCAACAGCAAGACCAGCCCGCTTATGTCACGATGGCCGGTAATGAAGTGTTTAAAGTGGCGGTCACTGAACTGGCCCACATTGTGGACGAGACCTTGCAGGCCAATAACCTGGATCGCTCAGCGCTGGATTGGCTGGTGCCACATCAGGCTAATCTGCGTATTATCAGCGCGACGGCTAAAAAATTAGGCATGGGGATGGAGAAAGTGGTCATCACACTCGATCGTCATGGCAACACCTCGGCAGCATCCGTACCGGCGGCACTTGACGAAGCCGTGCGAGATGGGCGCATTCAACGTGGGCAGTTAGTGCTGCTAGAAGCGTTCGGCGGCGGCTTTACCTGGGGCTCTGCGCTGGTTCGTTTTTGATTTAACAGTATCTTTTTTGATTCAACAGGAAAGAAAATGTCGAAATTTGCAATGGTATTTCCAGGCCAGGGATCTCAATCCCTTGGTATGCTGGCCGATTTGGCCGCACAATTTCCGATAGTTGAAGAGACTTTCAGTGAGGCATCTTCAGTTCTGGGTTACGATCTCTGGCAGTTAGTACAGCAAGGCCCGGCTGAAGAATTGAATAAAACTTGGCAGACGCAGCCAGCATTGCTGACGGCATCTGTTGCTATCTGGCGTGTTTGGCAACATCAAGGCGGTAAACTGCCTACAATGATGGCAGGCCATAGCTTGGGTGAATATTCGGCTCTGGTGTGTGCTGGTGTGCTGGAGTTTAAACAGGCGGTTCGCCTGGTTGAATTACGTGGCAAGCTGATGCAGGAAGCGGTACCGGAAGGCACCGGTGCTATGTACGCGATTATTGGTTTGGATAATGAATCCATCGCCAAAGCCTGTGAAGAGTCGGCGCAAGGGCAGGTTGTCTCGCCAGTTAACTTTAACTCACCGGGTCAGGTGGTTATCGCTGGTAATAAAGATGCGGTAGAACGCGCAGGTGCGGCTTGTAAAGCGGCCGGTGCGAAACGCGCCTTGCCTTTGCCAGTGAGCGTGCCATCCCATTGCGCACTGATGAAACCTGCGGCAGATAAATTGGCCGTCGCACTGGAAGAAATTGAATTCCAGGCACCGTTATTCCCGGTGGTGAACAACGTCGATGTGAAAACTGAAGTGTCGCCAGAAGCCATTCGTAGCGCTCTGGTGCGTCAGTTATATAATCCGGTACGTTGGACTGAAAGTGTGGAATTTATGGCGTCAGAAGGCGTTGAGCTACTGTTAGAGGTTGGGCCGGGTAAAGTATTGACTGGTTTGACTAAGCGCATCGTGGATACTTTAGTTGCTGCACCGGTAAACGATGTTGCCACGCTGACCAGCGCGCTTGAAAACTAAGAAAAGAGGATAACATGAGCTTCGAAGGTAAAATTGCGCTAGTAACTGGCGCGAGCCGCGGTATTGGCCGTGCGATTGCAGAATTATTAGCTGAGCGTGGTGCCCGTGTTATTGGTACGGCGACCAGTGAGAAGGGCGCTGAAGCCATCAGTGCCTACTTGGGCGACCAAGGTAAAGGTTTAATGCTGAATGTCGTGGATCCCGCGTCAATCGAGTCAGTACTGGCAACGATTCGTGCGGAATTTGGCGAAGTCGACATTTTAGTGAATAATGCAGGTATTACGCGTGATAACCTGCTGATGCGTATGAAGGATGAAGAGTGGCAAGATATTATTGACACCGATCTAACTTCCGTGTTCCGCCTATCAAAAGCGGTAATGCGCGCTATGATGAAAAAGCGGTTTGGGCGTATCATCACCATCGGTTCTGTAGTTGGGACAATGGGCAATGCGGGGCAGGTTAACTACGCGGCAGCTAAAGCGGGTCTGATCGGTTTTAGCAAGTCTTTGGCGCGTGAGGTTGCTTCACGTGGCATTACTGTCAACGTTGTGGCACCTGGCTTTATTGAGACGGACATGACGACGGCGTTGACAGATGATCAACGCGCAGGCATTTTAGCCCAAGTACCAGCTAACCGGCTTGGGCAAGCTAAAGAAATTGCCAGCGCTGTTGCATTTTTAGCCTCTGACGAGGCCAGCTACATCTCTGGTGAAACGTTACATGTCAATGGCGGCATGTATATGATTTAAAAATCACGAAAGTATTTGCGTTATTTGAGGTAAAAACCGCAAAATAGCGTAAAATCGTGGTTTGACCAGCCGAGATTTAGTTGCATCTTTTTCAACATTTTATACACTACGAAAACCATCGCGAAAGCGAGTTTTGATAGGAAATTTAAGAGTATGAGCACTATCGAAGAACGCGTTAAGAAAATCATCGTTGAACAACTGGGTGTTAAAGAAGACGAAGTGAAGAACAGTGCTTCTTTCGTTGAAGATCTTGGCGCAGATTCTCTGGACACCGTTGAGCTGGTAATGGCTCTGGAAGAAGAATTCGACACTGAGATTCCAGACGAAGAAGCAGAGAAAATCACTACTGTTCAGGCAGCCATTGATTTTATCAACGCTAACCAGCAGTAAGCGAACATGCTTTAAATTTGGATAGTTAGGCGGTCATTCGACCGCCTAAGTTTTTTTTTGTCCTAGTGTAATTTTCCCTCCCTGGAGGACAACCGTGTCTAAGCGTCGAGTTGTTGTGACTGGACTGGGCATGTTGTCTCCTGTCGGTAACACAGTAGAATCCACATGGAACGCTGTTCTTGCCGGGCAGAGTGGCATCAGCCTGATCGACCATTTTGATACTACAGACTACGCAACGAAATTTGCTGGCTTAGTAAAAGAGTTTAATTGTGAAGATTACATTTCGCGTAAAGATGCACGCAAAATGGATGCTTTTATACAGTACGGTGTCGCGGCTGGTATGCAAGCTATGCGAGACTCCGGGCTTGAAGTGACAGAAGCCAATGCTCCTCGTATCGGTGCCGCAATTGGTTCCGGTATTGGTGGGTTGGGTCTGATTGAAGAGAACCACACCTCGTTGGTGAAGGGCGGGCCGCGTAAAATCAGCCCATTCTTCGTGCCTTCAACCATTGTTAACATGATTGCGGGCCACCTGACCATCATGTTCGGTATGCGCGGACCCAGCATTTCTATTGCGACGGCATGTACTTCTGGCGTGCATAACATCGGTCAAGCGGCCCGTATCATTGCTTACAATGATGCTGACGTTATGCTGGCGGGTGGGGCTGAAAAAGCCAGTACACCATTGGGTGTCGGTGGTTTTGGTGCTGCTCGTGCATTGTCTACTCGTAACGATAATCCACAAGCTGCCAGTCGCCCTTGGGATAAAGACCGTGATGGTTTCGTTCTGGGCGATGGTGCGGGCATGATGGTGCTGGAAGAGTACGAACACGCGAAAAAACGTGGTGCAAAAATCTATGCTGAAGTTGTTGGGTTTGGGATGAGCAGCGATGCTTACCATATGACCTCTCCACCGGAAGACGGTTCTGGTGCAGCTCTGGCAATGGTGAATGCGTTGCGTGATGCGGGTGTGACCCCCTCTCAAATCGGTTATATCAATGCCCACGGCACGTCAACTCCTGCTGGCGATAAAGCTGAAACGCAGGCAGTTAAGTCTGTATTTGGTGGAGACACCAGAGTGATGGTCAGTTCCACCAAATCCATGACTGGGCACTTGTTAGGCGCAGCCGGCGCCGTTGAGTCTATTTTTACGGTATTAGCGTTGCGTGATCAGGCTATTCCGGCAACCATTAACCTGGAGAACCCAGATGAAGGTTGTGATTTAGACTTTGTTCCGGGCGCAGCTCGCCAGGTAACCGATTTGGAGTACACTCTGTGTAACTCTTTCGGTTTCGGTGGTACTAACGGCTCTTTAGTGTTCCGCAAAGTTTAACTATTGTTGTTGACTTTCTGCGAGTAAAAAGACCCGGTTTCGGGTCTTTTTACTTATTCAAACGCGCCTTCCTCATAACATCCCGTCATAATAACTGTCTCAGTAAAAGATAAGTGCCCCCCTATTTAAAGAGAATCTGAATGTTCTGGATTAATGGTGTTGAACAAAATTTGATTTCAGCTTCAGACCGCGCTGTGCAGTTTGGTGATGGCTGTTTTACTACTGCCAGAGTCTCCGGTGGTCGGGTCGTGTGGCTCGATAAACACATACTCCGTTTGCAACAAGCGGTTGGGCGGCTATTAATGCCCACCGTAAATTGGAATGCATTGACCAAGGAAATAGTTGAGGCGGCAAATCATACTGAAGACGGTGTGCTGAAGGTGATTATCAGCCGGGGAAGCGGTGGTCGAGGTTACAGTGGCACGGCATGTCAGCATCCCACACGAATTATTTCTCTCAGTGATTATCCGGTTCATTACCTTAGTTGGCGTGAGCGGGGTATTTCTTTGGCACTCAGCCCGATATCGTTAGCCCGGAGCCCATTGTTGGCGGGTGTTAAGCACTTGAATCGCCTGGAACAAGTCTTGATCCGCGCGCATCTTGACCAGACAACGGCGGATGAAGCACTGGTGCTTGACACTGAAGGCATGCTGGTGGAATGCTGTGCGGCTAATTTATTCTGGCGCAAAGGGGATGATATATTTACCCCAGACCTGCGCCAATCGGGTGTAGATGGCATTATGCGCCAACAAATAATCACTTGTCTGGCCGCTCATGGCCGGCAAGTGGACATTGTGGCACAGCCGGTGAGTGTGTTGGCAGATGCCGATGAAATTATTGTGTGTAACGCATTGATGCCGATATTACCGGTAAACCGCGCCGAAGCGTGGGTTTATCACTCGCGTCAGTTGTTTGATTTCCTAAATCTTCATTGCTGCGAAATATAAGCTTTATGGGGATTTTGATTTTTGCACTAATGATACCTTTAATTTGAAGATGGCCGTCTGATGAAAATAAAAAGCACCAGAGCATTAATCCTTTTTGTCGCTATCTGTTTGGGATTGTTGCTGTTGGGTTACCAAAGAGTACAACATTTCGCCGATCAGCCTTTGGCTATCCAACAAGAAACCTTCTTTAAACTTCCTGCGGGTACCGGGCGAGTGGCGCTAGAGAATTTGCTGCAACGTGATGGCCTGATTAAAAACACTCGCTGGTTCCCATGGCTGTTGCGTAGTGAACCTGAGTTAGCCAAATTCAAGGCGGGGACTTATCGTTTTACTCCCGGAATGACGGTGCGCGACATGTTAGAATTGCTCGCCAGTGGTAAAGAAGCCCAGTTTACGGTGCGCTTTATCGAGGGTAAGCGGCTGCGTGATTGGATGGATGAATTACAACAATCAAAATATATAAAGCATGTATTGGATGGGAAGAGTGATGCTGAAATCGCATTATTGCTGGGGTTGAAAGACAGTGAGCACCCAGAAGGCTGGCTCTACCCAGATACCTATTCCTATACCGCCGGAACCACCGACTTGGCATTACTCAAACGTGCCCATGTAAAAATGGAAAAAACAGTCGATGAAATCTGGCAAGGTCGCGATAAGTCTTTGCCTTACAAAACTCCTGGCGACTTAGTCACTATGGCGTCAATCATCGAAAAAGAAACGGCGGTCAATGAGGAGCGGACCAAAGTAGCGTCGGTATTTATCAACCGTTTACGCATTGGTATGCGCCTGCAAACGGACCCGACCGTTATTTACGGCATGGGGAATAACTATAATGGCAACATTAGTCGTAAAGACTTAGATACCCCAACGCCTTATAATACCTATGTAATATCCGGTTTGCCGCCGACCCCGATTGCGATGCCAGGGCTGGCATCGCTCACGGCTGCCGCTCATCCGGCTAAAACTGCTTATCTCTATTTTGTGGCAGACGGCAAGGGCGGCCATACTTTTACTACCAATTTAGCCAGCCATAACCAAGCGGTGCGGGTGTATCGTCAATCGCTAAAGGATAAAAATGAACAGTAAATTTATCGTTATTGAGGGGCTTGAAGGGGCAGGGAAAACCACCGCCAGAGACACGGTGGTTGCCACGTTGCATGCCCAAGGGATTAACGATATTGTTTTCACCCGAGAGCCAGGGGGAACGCCGCTGGCAGAAAAGTTGCGTGACTTGATAAAGCAAGGTATTGACGGCGAAGTCCTGACGGATAAAGCCGAAGTGCTGATGTTGTATGCTGCCCGAGTGCAATTAGTTGAGAACGTGATTAAACCTGCACTGGCGCGCGGTAGTTGGGTGGTGGGGGATCGCCATGATTTGTCATCACAAGCTTATCAAGGCGGTGGGCGCGGAATTGATATCAATCTCATGACATCATTACGTGACACGGTATTGGGGGCATTTCGCCCTGACCTGACACTATATCTGGATCTGCCGCCGGTGGTGGGGCTGGCGCGGGCGCGGGCGCGTGGTGAGTTAGACCGCATTGAACAAGAGTCACTGGACTTTTTTGAACGCACTCGCGCACGCTATCTCGAGTTGGCCGCAGCAGATTCCAGCATCAAAACCATTGATGCATCTCAACCACTTGAGCAAGTCAGTGAATCAATTAGCCGGGTACTGAAACAATGGCTGACCCGCCGAGAAACAGCGCAATGAAATGGTACCCATGGCTCACCGCACCTTACCGTCAGTGGGTAGGGCAGCAGACTGCCGGGCGAGGCCATCATGCATTATTGCTGCATTCTTTGCCCGGAAATGGTGAGGAAGCGCTGATTTATGGCATCAGCCGTTGGTTGATGTGTCAGCAACGGCAAGGTGAGAAAAGCTGCGGCGAATGTCATAGCTGCCGCTTGATGTTGGCCGGTAATCACCCTGACTGGTATGTGCTGACGGCGGAGAAAGGTAAAAGCAGCATCGGGGTTGAGTTAGTGCGTCAACAGATTGAAAAACTTTATTCTCATGCACAACAAGGCGGGGCAAAAGTGGTGTGGCTACCCCATGCCGAGCAATTGACGGATGCGGCGGCAAATGCGCTACTGAAAACGCTGGAAGAGCCGCCAGAGAAAACCTATTTTCTGCTCGATTGTCATCAACCCGCCAGTTTGTTAGCCACATTGCGTAGCCGTTGCTTTTACTGGCACCTGCCCTGCCCGGATACCGCACTCAGCTTACAATGGCTGCAACGGCAGGTTCAAGCCGAGCCGGTTTCGATGCTGGCGGCACTTAAACTAAGCGAGGGTGCGCCGTTGGCGGCTGAGCGCTTGCTCCAACCCGAACACTGGGGCATCAGAGCTGCCTTGTGTGGCGCGCTGAGTAGCGCATCGAACAGTTCGGATTTACTGTCGCTATTACCGCAGCTTAATCATGAAGATGCCCCAGAGCGCTTGCAGTGGCTCTCCTCATTGGTGCTGGATGCTTTGAAGTGGCAGCAAGGTGCGGGTGAATTTGCGGTTAATCAGGACCAATTGCCGTTAGTACAGCAATTGGCACAGATGGCCACGACACCTATATTGCTCCATTCGGCTAAGATACTGGGCCATTGCCGCCATCAATTATTATCCGTGGTCGGTGTTAATCGTGAATTATTACTCACCGAGCTGTTGCTTAACTGGGAAACCGCCCTGACCACGGGGTTTATTCCACATCACTTTAATTGAGTTTAATATGTTGTTAATAGATTCTCATTGCCATCTTGATAGCCTTGATTACCAGACGTTGCACAGCAGTGTCGATGATGTATTAGCCAAAGCGAAGGCGCGAGATGTCGGTTTTGTGCTTGCCGTAGCCACTACATTACCGGGCTTCTCAGCCATGACCGCACTTATCGGCGAGAGAGAAAATGTGGCGTTTTCATGTGGCGTCCATCCACTGAATCTCGATGGCGGCTATGATTTTCAGCAGCTTGAGAGTTTGGCCGCGGCCGATAATGTGGTAGCTATGGGGGAGACTGGGCTGGATTACTTCTATCAGCAAGACAATATCCCGCTGCAACAAGCTTCGTTTCGTGAACACATTCGGATTGGGCGCAAATTAAATAAACCCGTGATTGTACATACCCGCGATGCGTGCGAAGACACACTCGCCATCTTGCGTGAAGAACAGGCGCAAGAGTGCGGCGGGGTTTTACACTGCTTTACCGAAGATAAAGCGACCGCAGCCACGTTATTGGACCTCGGTTTTTATATCTCTTTCTCGGGTATTCTCACTTTCCGCAATGCGGAGCAACTGCGTGATGTTGCACGCTATGTGCCGTTAGACCGGTTGCTAGTCGAAACCGATTCGCCATATTTGGCACCGGTTCCGCATCGGGGGAAAGAGAACCAACCGGCCTATGTCCGTGATGTTGCAGAGTATATGGCCGTTCTCAAAGGCGTCAGTCTCGAGTCCTTGGCTCAAGCCACCACAGATAACTTCTGCCGGTTATTTCATCTGGACTCGTCAATACTCCGCAGTAAAACGCGCTAATTTCCTTAATAATACTTTTTTTTAAGCTCGTAATTAATCCCCGAAACGAGTAATGTTCTCACCCGATTTATTGGGTGAGGGCAGCTACTATTGACATTTTTTTACAAAAAATGCGCTATCTGAAGCAAATTCAGCGCTTTCTTGAAAGAAACGTGACTGCCATCAAACATTAAGCAGGCTATTTATTTTACTCTTCGTAAAAATTAAAGGGGTGCTTTAGACACCCTGATTCGCAAAGGCTTACTCCCCCCTTTGTAATGCCAATAAACGCGAGAAAAAGCAGTAAAAGCACTATTACTCAGGAGCTCACTCAACTATGTTTAAGAACGCATTTGCAAACCTGCAAAAGGTCGGTAAATCGCTAATGCTACCGGTATCCGTATTACCCATTGCAGGTATTCTGCTGGGTGTCGGTTCCGCGAATTTTAGCTGGCTACCATCGGTAGTCTCTCACGTAATGGCAGAAGCGGGCGGTTCCGTTTTTGCTAACATGGCATTGATTTTTGCTATTGGCGTTGCGCTCGGCTTTACCAACAACGACGGTGTATCCGCGTTGGCGGCAGTTGTTGCATACGGCATCATGGTGAAAACCATGGCGGTGGTAGCACCGCTGGTCTTGCATCTGCCGGCAGAAGAAATTGCTGCTAAGCATTTAGCGGATACTGGGGTACTGGGCGGGATCATTGCAGGTGCGATAGCGGCCTACATGTTTAACCGTTTCTATCGTATTCAATTGCCTGAATATCTGGGCTTCTTTGCGGGCAAACGCTTCGTTCCGATTATCTCTGGTTTCACAGCGATTTTTGTGGGGGTGATTTTGTCCTTCGTATGGCCGCCAATCGGTACTGCTATCCAGACTTTCTCTCAGTGGGCAGCATATCAGAACTCCGTAGTTGCTTTTGGTATCTACGGCGTCGTTGAACGTGCATTGGTTCCATTCGGTCTACACCATATCTGGAACGTACCATTCCAAATGCAAATTGGTGAATACACCAACGCAGCGGGTCAGGTATTCCATGGTGATATTCCACGTTACATGGCGGGTGACCCAACTGCGGGTAAACTGTCTGGTGGCTTCCTGTTCAAAATGTACGGTCTACCCGCTGCAGCCATTGCTATTTGGCATTCAGCTAAGCCGGAAAACCGGGCGAAAGTGGGCGGGATTATGATCTCCGCAGCACTGACCTCGTTCCTGACGGGTATCACCGAGCCAATCGAATTCTCCTTCATGTTCGTGGCGCCAATCTTGTATGTTATCCATGCAATTCTGGCAGGTCTGGCTTTCCCAATCTGTATCCTGCTTGGGATGCGTGACGGTACCAGCTTCTCCCACGGTCTGATTGACTTCATTGTACTGAGTGGCAACAGCAGCCGTATCTGGTTGTTCCCGCTGGTAGGTATCTGCTACGGTCTGGTGTACTACACCATTTTCCGAGTGTTGATCGCTAAACTGAATTTGAAAACTCCGGGTCGTGAAGACACAACCACAGAGCAAACTGTACAGGGTGGCACTGAAATGTCAGCAGCACTGGTAGCAGCCTTTGGTGGTAAAGAAAATATCACTAACCTGGATGCATGTATCACACGTTTGCGTGTCAGTGTGGCGGATGTTTCCAAGGTTGACCAAGCGGGTCTGAAGAAATTGGGTGCTGCGGGTGTAGTGGTCGCAGGCTCAGGTGTTCAGGCTATCTTCGGGACAAAATCTGATAACCTGAAAACTGATATGGACGAATATATTCGTAACCATTAATTCAGGTATGGGGAGTATAAAAGGGAGGCGAAAGCCTCCCTTTTTTTGTGTTCAGAAAGGCTTTGCAGAGCGCATAGCTTATTGTTTCGAAAGGGTTACTTATGCGGTTTTGAATTTTTTGATGTGGAGTTTTTGTCCTGGAAAATCAATTACTAAGGCAAATTCGTTGAGGAAGTTATTGCCAATTAATCCATCGGTATCCATCTGGTTGAAGGCCCCGTCTAGCAGTACGGCATTAAAACCAATCTCTGTTGCACCGATTTCGTTAAGTTGAAAATCTGATGCTTCGCAGCCTTCATGATCCATCTCTTTCATGACTCTCTGGCAGGACAGGCTAACAAAAGGAGATTTAAGCCGTTCTTTAAAAAATACGGACACTGTTGCACCGGTATCCAAAAGCATATTGTATTCTTTATAATTTTTACGACTTTGATTTCGACACCTTCTGGTGTCAACTGCAGCGGCAGTGATATCCACCCATCAGTCATATTAATACCCAGTGTTTGAGTATTATCCGCGACAGACAGACGTTGTTTTTGGTAATCAATCAGCACCGCCTTACCTTTGAATAAATCTAGCCCGATCATCATTGAATGAGGGGGAATGCTATCAGGGCTGAACACAATGCCCTGAGGTGTGTTCACTGATATGCCTTTTACATTCTTAAATTCCATGCCATTGATCAAAAGTTTTGGGATGGAGAACTTCTCGTTAAGAAATTCAGCATTTTTGCTGAGATCAAATACTCGATCCGCCATGGCAATCATTGTTGGGCGGTGGGCAACAAAATTTCGGGTAATCTTCAATGCGCGTATCGCGTCATTAATTCGGGCTTCGTTGTCGATATCCAGGTCACTGGTTGCTTCGTCGAGAAATAATATTCGCGGGCGTTTATATAAAGCGCGGGCCAGAGAAACTCGTTGGCGCTGCCCATATCACCGACCTTGGTTTCATATTTCATCGGAATTGTGTTGCCAGCTAATCCTGTAATGCCAGTTAATGTGCCATCAATCGGAGACGTGATATACAATTCTCGTTAATCTTCTTTTCAATTAATAAATTAAGCATAACTCTACCCTCGCTTCCAGCGATTATTTTCATACTGGACAGTGGATGAGTATACAAAAGGGCCACCAATGGCAGCCCACTGGATGATTAAAAACTTCTTGACCAGTTCCCAAACGCTTTTATCCAGCCAGCACCGCCAGCGGTCTGTTCAAGAACATCCTCAGCCAAATGCTAAGGTTGGTTTTTTTTAGTGTCACTGACATCAATGACGGTTTTAGTTTCAATGATTTCTTTTTTCAAGCGAGACATAGTTTATTCCTCCATTGATTATGAATGCCAAGAAAACTCCTCTTGGCATGTTCATTAAGGAAAGTATTTTTACACTCGGCTTTATTTTTAAATTATGAAAATAAATTAACCATACAAATTTAATATTATGACTGAATGTAATTTTTGTCCTTTCACTTCCCTTGAAATAGAAGTATCACTTAATGAAACTTGTCGTCAAGAAATAACTTTTAATTTTATATTGGATTAATGGTTATAGGTAGGTAACATCATTAAATGATGGAGTTAATTCTATTCATTAGAGTTTCTCTGTACTGTTGCATGGAAATACAAATTAAATATTCATATGAAAATTAAACTTTATCCTCTATGTGATTAATGTTTATTTTGAATTTTTTTATATTAATTATATCTATTCCGGCTCCAGCCAGGTGGTCTGGAAATCAAACCAACCTAAATTATTCAAGTGCGCGCCTTGGGCTTGTTGCGGGGCTTTTAGGCGCATCCAATGGTGAAACAAAGGTTGCAACCACCCACTGCCGATAACCTCTCTGATCAATTGTTCGCTACCGAGGGATTGATTGCGCCAATTGTGTAGTGAAGTTTGCAACTTAGCATCATCACCGCCAGTCATGCATTGACGCAATAGCGGGGAGCCCAATAACCATGCGCCAACATTCCATTCTTCAGGAACTGCAAAGTTCACGGTGCCGAGCCATAAATCGACATTGGCCTCGCCCTTGGCCCAGGTGATGTAATCCAGCTCGATTGCAGCCAATTTAATCCCCTGAGCGGCCAGAATATGAGTCATTTCAGTCACCAACATTGAGTATTCTGGGTGCTGAGCATGATAAGCCAGAGTTAACACCGGGGCATCGTCTGATTGCACCGCGCTGTCAATGGGGAAAGGAGGGCACTCTTCTCCTGAGTCGATACCGTGAAACCAAGTGGGTAAGACACTGCTGGCGGGCACCCAGAACGGCCGAATGGGTTCAATCAGACGTTGGATAAGATGATAAGGATTGAGCGTTTTTCGCAACCAGCGGCGCTGTTTAATGCTGTGCCAGTGCGCTGAGCGGCTATCACACAGTAAAAAATACCCACCGCGTTCCAGAAACATCTCTTGCGTTGAGTCTGATGGTTTACCGGTCAGGCTGGCGGCAGACCCAGACACATAATCAATATCACTGATGCTGGAGCTCAGCCAAGTGGCACTTTGGATATTCGCTATACTCAGTTGCTCAGATAGCACTGCTGGTGTGTCAGAGGGAGAGCGGGCTAAATCTGGGAAGATAAGCACTTCAACTTCATCCAGTAGGCCACGAAAACCAAAATAGTGGTCAAAGGATTTCATCTGCAAGTGCCAGTCATCATTTTCAGCTACTCGGTAAGGCCCGGTTCCTATGGGGTGAGAAGCAAAATCCGGCTGCGCGGCATGGTTCTCTGGCAAAATTAGGGCGCTATGATGGGCCAGTAGCTGAGGAAGGCGAGGGTCTGGTTGATTAAGTTCAATTACCACACTGAGTGATCCGTGCTGACTGACTGTTTGAATATGCGAAAACAGCGGCAAAGTTGCACAGCGGGTTAACGAACTGACCACGTCACGGCTGGAAAGCTCTCGACCATCATGGAATTGCACCGCTGGACGTAAATAAAAACGCCAGCGTAATGGATCGAGCATTCGCCATTTGTGGGCTAAATCGGTTGTGACTTCGCCGTCCGCCTCATTTATCCGTGTTAGTCCGTTAAAAATTTGTCGCACTAAGTGCAACTCGGAGCGGCGTAAGGGGGTGCCGGGATAAAGATTTGACATAGTGCGGTAGTAGGGGATGCGCAGGGCTTGATAGTCATCGCGTATTCGATATCCTAACTTGGCCTGCAGCAGGGGGATAATCAGCTGTTTATCTTCTCTCAACAAGGCAATCGCTTCATTAAAACCACCGGAATCTAATAACTGTTCCGCTTTTTCAATTAAAAGCTGATGAGTGTTCCGCAATAGTTGCAAATGTGACCGGCGGCCACGGCCAGCCTCTGCCTGCCATATTAGCCAGCCCGCGTGTTGCATCTGAACCAGTAATGTTCGCATGTGGCGCTTGGTGCAGCTCAGTTTGTCCGCGAGTTCTTGCAGTGTAATCTCCACCGGTTGTACTCCAACCTGGTTCAGTAAGCGCAAATATTGCTGTTCAAGGCGGCGGCTGGTCATAAAAGAGGAACCTAATTGAGTCAAACTCAGCAGTTTTATATCTCATCTTTTTAGCCGATAATTTTCATGACAGCAACTGTTTGTGTCCTCGGCACTTTTTATCAGGCAGGGCCACAGACAAAGCACCATGATTATTTGAGGTAAGAAAATGACCCGCTACTTAAACAAAGACACCCAGGTGTGTATTTCTCTGGCCGCCAGACCCAGCAACTTTGGCACCCGTTTTCATAACTTTTTGTATGATGCTTTAGACCTCGATTATCTGTATAAGGCTTTTACCACCACTGATCTGGCCGCGGCGATTGGCGGTGTGCGGGCATTGGGCTTCCGGGGTTGTGCCATTTCAATGCCTTTTAAAGAGGCGGTTATCCCGATGGTTGACGAGATGGATACTTCTGCGTTAGCAATTAATTCAGTGAATACCTTGGTAAATACAAATGGTTATCTGAAAGCATATAACACCGACTATATTGCCATCGCGCAATTGTTACAGCGCTATCAAGTCCCGGCAAAAACCGTTTTTGCACTGCGGGGCAGTGGCGGAATGGCGAAAGCAGTGGCTTTTGCGCTAAAAAATGCGGGTTTTAAACAAGGGTTTATTATTGCGACTAATGAAAAAACTGGCCAGCAACTAGCTGAACAATCCGGTTACCCCTATCAGCCCGATATGCAGGCTATACAAGCGGATATGTTGATCAATGCCACGCCAGTGGGGATGCTGGGGGGTAAAGATGCCGATAGCATGGCGTTTACTGAAGCCGAGGTGGAGAGGGCGAAACTGATTTTTGATGTGGTGGCGATGCCAACAATTACCCCACTAATTAGTTATGCTAAAGCACAAGAAAAAACTATTATTACTGGTGCTGAAGTCTTTGCTATTCAGGCGGTTGAGCAATTTGTGTTGTATACAGGTATTCGCCCGGATCAAGCTTTGTTTGAAAAAGCAGCGGCTTATGCCCGCGCTCAATGATTGAGGTTGAAATCAATAGAAATTGTCGCTCATACTACGCATTCCCCGTTTTTATCACTTTCAAGGAAATGCGTTATGGCCGAAGAAACGATTTTCAGCAAAATTATTCGCCGCGAAATCCCTGCCGACGTGGTTTACCAGGATGAACTGGTGACCGCGTTTCGTGATATCGCCCCACAGGCTCCCACCCATATCTTAATCATTCCTAATATTCTTATCCCAACTGTGAATGATGTCACGGCAGAACACGAAGCAACATTGGGTCGAATGATCACTGTGGCTGCTAAACTTGCAGAGCAGGAAGGTATTGCTGAAGATGGATATCGTCTGATTATCAACTGCAACAAGCATGCTGGGCAGGTGGTTTACCATATCCACATGCATTTGGTCGGTGGCCGTGATTTGGGGTCGTTGCTGTCACATAAGTAACAGTATGATTTTTGAGTTTAATTGAGGTAAGCCTATGCGCCCTGTAAAGGCGTTTTTATTACCGCTGATAGTGTGCGCGTGTATAGCGACATTGCTGGGGTGCAGCAGCCCGAAAGGGATTGCGGTGAATAAGCAGCAAACCGTGGTAATGGATTCGTCAGTGCTGACGGCGGGTATTTTGGCTTCTCAACCAGCCATTTCAACATCTGATAATTATAATGTGGCGCGCTCGGTGATCACCAATAGCCAGAATAAACCGATAAAAATAAATTACCGCTTTTACTGGTATGATGCTCAGGGCTTGGATGTGCCGCCACTGGAAGCCCCACGGTCTATTATTATCACGCCAGATAATTCTGTGGATATTCAATCAGTTAATAATAATTTTAATGCGCGCAGTGCGCGTGTTTATCTCTTCTTATAGCCGTGTTATTTTTTATACCCAAAGTCATTGGAGTTGCAGGTATCCTGCGGCTGCAAGGAGAAAGGGATATTGGAGTGGGACAATGAAAAGGTATTTATCTGTGGCTCTGGCGGCACTGGTGCTGACGGGGTGTATCACTCAGCCGCCGGTTGAGCCAACCACGCCCCCCGTGACCATCGAACCCGTTACGCCCCCGGTGACTGAAACGCCGCCGCCGGTAGACACTGTGCCGCCACCGCCCAAAATGCAGCAGTCGATCAACTGGGCTGCCAGTGTAGAACCCTTGGTTGCCCAAATGGTCAACAGCAACGATGTAGCAAACGGCAGCATATTGTTACTCGATAGCGTCAAAAATAACACCAATGGCGCGTTACAAACGGCGAAAGCGACCTCGGCTTTGCATCAAGTGCTGTCATCAAATAAAAAGTTTGTATTGATCTCGCCGCAGCAATTAGCGGTTGCTAAGCAAACTTTAGGGTTATCAGAAGAAGATAGTCTCGGTTCGCGCAGTAAAGCTATTGGCCTGGCGCGTTATGTCAGTGCTCAATATGTGCTGTACAGTGACATCAGTGGCGATGTGAAGTCACCGACCATTGAAATGCAGCTGATGCAGGCACAAACCGGCGAAATCATCTGGTCAGGTAATGGCCCAGTTAATCGTTGATTCTTCTCTGTATGCGCTAATCGACAGCATAAAATCGGCGGCGGGTACCGCCGATGGTCTGATTAATGCAACCGATTTTATTAAGGCAGATTGGCACATTAGCCCAGTATCTGGCCTGACCGGTGAAAGTTGGCGGATTGTTCATCCGTCAAACACTCAGTCATCCAATACTCAGTCATCAAATATTGGCCCAAATATTGATTGGCTGGCGCGTGAGCAATCAGTCCAGAAAACTCAGTTAGGTGTAGATCGACGGCGCGAGCGTAAACTATTGCGACATGTCGCGGGTGGCCATTTAGCACCGGTGATTATTGCAGCAAATCAACATTGGTTAGTGGTCAATTGGCTTGAGGGTGACGTTGTCACTAGCGAGCAATTCATTGAATTATCAGCTAATGGTCAGTTGGCACAGCTATTAACCTGTTTGCATCATTTACCTCCCAGTGGCTATCGTCTGGATTTACGTGCTCAGCTTATCCGTTATGCCCGACAGATTGATGCCAAACGTCTCTCGCCCAGTTGGTTGCGGCTGCATCAGGATTTTTTACACCGGGCACAGCCCCAACCTGTGAAATTGGCTCCTCTGCATATGGATATTCACCCAGGCAATCTATTAGCAACATCAACCGGCCTCAAACTAATTGATTGGGAATATGCTGCTGATGGCGATATAGCCCTTGATATTGCTGCCTTATTTTGCGGCAATGATTGGTCCGCGCCGCAGCAACAGGCTTTTTTACAGCACTATTGCAGCAATAAACTGGGCTACCATGATATCGACCGCCTATCTCGCCAGGTACGGCGCTGGTTGCCATGGGTTGATTACCTGATGCTGATGTGGTTTGAGGTGCGTTGGCAGCAGACGGGGAACAGCGAGTTTTTGCAATGGGCCGTGCCGTTGCGTCAGCGTTTTAATTTGTCATTTTGATTTTATTTCCAACTCTTTACAGTTGATGAGGTTGTCGTGGGTCCAGTAATGTTAGACGTTGCCAGCTATGAGCTGGATGCAGAAGAACGTGAGATTTTAAAGCACCCGCTGGTGGGCGGTTTGATTTTATTCAGCCGCAATTTTCATGATGCCGAGCAATTACGTGAATTAGTCCGCCAGATAAGGGCGGCATCCCACGAACGTTTAGTGGTGGCGGTTGATCAGGAAGGGGGCCGGGTACAGCGTTTTCGTGATGGTTTTACCCGCCTGCCGGCAGCCCAGTCTTTTGCAGCAATGAATGATGCAGCCACGGCGGCGCAGTTGGCACAAGAGGCGGGTTGGCTGATGGCAGCCGAAATGATATCAATGGATATTGATATCAGCTTTGCCCCGGTGCTGGATATTGGCCATGTCAGCGCCGCCATCGGTGAGCGCTCATTCCACAGTGACCCGCAGCAAGCGCAGAATATGGCCGAGTGCTTTATTCGTGGAATGCACAGCGCAGGTATGAAAACGACCGGTAAGCACTTCCCCGGACATGGGGCGGTGGCGGCTGATTCACATAAAGAAACACCACGGGATAATCGCCCACTGGCAGAAATCCGCACACATGATATGGTTATATTTCGCGAACTTATCGCGCGGGGATTACTGGACGCCATCATGCCTGCTCATGTGATTTATACTGAAGCTGATGCGCGTCCTGCCAGTGGATCGGCCTATTGGCTCCAAAATATATTGCGCCAAGAGCTAGGGTTCGATGGCATCATTTTCTCTGATGACTTGTCGATGGAAGGCGCGGCTATTATGGGCAGCTATGCCGAGCGCGGACAAGCCTCTCTGGATGCTGGCTGCGATATGATTTTGGTGTGCAATAACCGTCAGGGCGCAGTGAGTGTGTTAGATAACCTGTCTCCAGTCAAAGCAGACCAACTCACTCGCTTGTATCATTCTGGGCAGTTTGACCGTCAGGCGTTGATCGCATCATCGCGTTGGCAGCAGGCGAATAAGGCATTAACAGCACTCAGCGAACGTTGGGATGCACATAAGAGTCTATTGGGCTAGGTGATATGCTCAATAAGCCGCGAGGATAAATATGATAATTTATTTACATGGTTTTGATTCCAACAGTCCCGGCAATCACGAAAAAGTCCTGCAATTACAATTCATTGATCCGGATGTGCGGTTTATCAGTTACAGCACTTTGCATCCTCGCCATGATATGCAGCATTTACTGAAAGAAGTGGATAAAGCTATTCAGCAGGGCGGAGATGCCAAGTCATTGATTTGTGGTGTGGGGTTAGGGGGCTTTTGGGCCGAACGTATTGGTTTCTTGTGTGGGATCCGCCAGGTTGCGTTTAATCCCAATCTTTATCCGCAAAACAATATGAACGGAAAAATTGATCGCCCGGAAGAGTATGTGGATATTGCCACTAAGTGTATCAGTGATTTTCGCGAGAAAAACCGCGACCGATGCCTGGTGGTGCTGTCGCGCAATGATGAAATACTCGATAGCCAAGTGACCGCCGGTGATTTACATCCTTATTATGAAATTGTCTGGGATGATAAACAAAGTCACAAGTTTAAAGATCTCTCTCCCCATCTTCAGCGGATCAAAGCATTTAAAACACTAGGTTAAGGATAGTGGTATAACCCGGCTTTTGTTAAAGATTAGTTAATTGTAAAAACCATTATTTTGTGCAATTTGGCTTGAAAAAAGTGCTTCGCTCACTTTTTTTAGGCCATTTTTATGGCTAAAAATCGCAAAATAGCGCTTTATCTCCCCTCCAAGAGAAAATTTATAAACTGTGACTAAGCGCTAACTATTTGAATTTTATTCCAGAAAAAATCCCTATGCTGACACTTTAATCAAAAAAAATTGATATATATCAATTTTGGTATGACCAAATAACCCTGCATGATATTCTGACGTTAGTTTATTGAATTAGCATCAGTGAACCCTATGTTATCTAAGGATATTATTCATTTACCCTTAGCTAACAATTGGTTCACATTTAGGGGGTCATTTTGACAACGCCGAAGAAAAAAATCGTTATTATTGGTGGTGGTGCTGGCGGTCTTGAGCTAGCAACCAGTCTGGGCCATAAACTGGGCCGCAGCAAAAAAGCCGAGATTGTGCTGGTTGACCGCAACCACAGCCATCTGTGGAAACCACTGCTGCATGAAGTCGCGACCGGTTCTCTGGATGATGGTGTTGATGCATTGAGCTACCTGGCTCATGCGCGTAACCATTACTTTAATTTCCAGTTGGGTTCGTTAACTGACATCAATCGTGAAACTAAAACCCTTAGTCTGGCTGAAATTTGCGATGAACACGGCGATGTGCTGGTGACCCAACGCGAATTAACCTATGACATTTTAGTGGTCGCGCTGGGCAGCACCTCGAATGATTTCGGGACTCCAGGTGTGAAAGATAACTGTATCTTCCTTGATAACCCGCATCAGGCGCATCGTTTCCATAATGAAATGCTCAACCTGTTCCTGAAGTATTCCGCGCAACCGGGTGAAAAAGGCAAAGTGAACATCGCGATTGTTGGCGGCGGGGCCACCGGTGTGGAACTGTCTGCTGAGCTGCACAATGCGGTCAAACAGCTGCATAGCTACGGTTTTGAGGGCCTGGATAATCAAGCACTGAATGTCACATTGGTGGAAGCGGGTGAACGTATTTTGCCGGCATTGCCTCCGCGTATTTCGGCTGCTGCACATCAGGAACTGATTAAACTTGGCGTTCGGGTATTGACCAAAACTATGGTTACCAGTGCGGATAAAAAGGGCCTGAATACTAAAGATGGCGAGTTTATTAATGCTGATCTGATGGTCTGGGCGGCAGGTATCAAAGCACCGGACTTTATGAAAGATATCGCCGGGTTGGAAACTAACCGTATTAATCAGTTAGTGGTGGAGCCGACACTGCAAACTACCCGTGATCCCAACATCTTTGCGATTGGTGACTGTGCTTCTTGTCCACAGCCCAGTGGTGGTTTTGTACCGCCGCGCGCGCAGTCAGCACATCAGATGGCCACCCGTTGCTATAGCAACATTTTGGCATTGCTTAATGAGCAACCCTTGAAACCATACATTTATAAAGACCATGGTTCACTGGTATCACTGTCCAAGTTTAGTACTGTCGGTAGTCTGATGGGTAACCTGATGCGCGGTTCTATGATGGTGGAAGGGCGTGTTGCCCGTATTGTTTACATCTCGCTGTATCGGATGCATCAAGTGGCATTGCATGGCTATACCAAAACTGGCCTGATGATGCTGGTGGGCGGGATTAACCGGGTGATACGCCCGCGCCTTAAACTCCACTAATTCTCCTTCGTCCTTGACGCTACAGGGTTGTTAGCTGCGCGCACGTACCCGAATCACTGACAAGGGTCAGCTTATCGGGGGGCTTTTTCTGGCAGCCTACCTGTAACGCCAATGGCTTTGGAGAATGTTTAGAGCTTTACATTTACCGCCGCCAGTTAATTATGGTGGCGGTTTCTGGTTGCTGATAAAGTCGAATGAAGGGGAATCGTGTCGTTGGGGTCGTTGCGACGTAAGTCGCCGGAGCGCCCCTAGGTGCGGTAAACCCTTCCTCACTGAGTGATAAGTGGAGTCGTCGTCCACTTCACCATTGTGCACGTTTTCCTAACACCATTCGCACGTAATGCTAAATTAACAGCATAAAACGCTGTAGTAATAAATCTATGTAGTCGGATTTATCCTAAACACATTCATTCACACCTATTATCTGGATGTTTCGTCCATTTATCTTATTGCTCGTCCAACGGACATTGTGCAGACTTCTCGATGTTTACAGACGGCGAGTCACGCACGCCGTCGTCTGCGTATAAGGGGGAACCCTCAATGCTGGACGGCATCAGGTTTTCTCTACTAATGTGGATCTCTGAGGCAAAAGCTGCGTGGGAACACTTTTAATTCGTTATTGACCTTCAGGAGGATTTCCTGTGAACAAATCAATGTTAGCAGGTGTGGGTATCGGTATTGCGGCTGCTCTGGGAATTGCCGCTGTCGCGAGTATGAATGTCTTCTCCGGCGCGCCGCAATATGCACAAGTTCTTGCTGCGACACCGATTAAAGAGACGATTAAAACGCCTCGTCAGGAATGCCGTAATGTGACAGTGACACACCGTAAGCCGGTGCAGGATGAGAATCAAATTGCCGGTTCAGTCTTGGGTGCAGTTGCTGGTGGGGTTCTGGGCCATCAGGTAGGTGGCGGTCGGGGTAAAGATATTGCGACGGTTGCGGGGGCGCTGGCAGGCGGATATGCCGGTAATCGCGTCCAAAGTAATATGCAGGATAGTGATACTTACACCACCACCCAACAACGTTGCCAAACTGTTTACGATAAGTCACAGAAAATGTTGGGATATGACGTAACCTACAAAATTGGTAATCAGCAGGGAAAAATTCGCATGGATCGTGATCCAGGCACGCAGATTCCAATCGATAAAAATGGTCAACTGATACTGAACGAACGAGCATAATACAAAATCTGTTGTCCAAGACCTTGTATCAAGAACCCGCGGTATAGTGTTAATTCTGATCGCTTAACGTGATTTTTAAGCGAGTGGCATTAACATTAGCGCGGGTTTCTCATCGTTGAAACCCGCGCTAATACATTGATATTAAGCCACTCTATGCTGAGAAAATGCTGCCAGCAGTTCACTGATAAACTTCAATCTCTGTGTCCGATCACTTAAATCCTGCATAAATTTCAGTTTAGTTGGCCCTTCCAGGCGGTATATTTGCGGTTGGCGTTGCAGCAAACCAATCAGATAAACCGGATCCACTTTGTTCTTATCACCAAATTCGATAAAACCACCGCGCTCATTACCTTCAATGCGCTTGATACCCAACTTCTGGGCCTGTTGGCGCAATTCTGCTGTATGTAACAGATAGCGGGCGGCATCGGGCAGTTTGCCAAAGCGGTCAATCAGCTCGACTTTCAATTCATCGAGTTCAGTTTCATTGCGAGCACTGGCGATACGCTTATAAAACGAAAGCCGGATATTCACATCAGGAATAAAGTCTTCCGGCAACAGCACCGGCATACGCATTTCAATTTCGGTCTGATTACTGGTCAAATCTTCCAGCGACGGTTCTCTGCCTTCTTTCAGCGCATCAACCGCGCTTTCCAGTAACTCCATATACAAAGAGAAACCGATGGTGGTCATCTGGCCACTTTGATCTTCGCCTAATAGCTCACCGGCACCACGAATCTCAAGGTCATGAGTTGCCAGGGCAAAACCAGCACCGAGATCTTCCAGTGACGCAATCGCCTCCAGCCGTTTTTTGGCATCGACGGTCATGGCTTTCGGATTCGGCGTGAGCAAGTAAGCATAGGCCTGATGGTGAGAGCGCCCAACACGGCCGCGCAATTGGTGCAATTGTGCCAGGCCAAAGTGATCAGCGCGTTCGATGATAATGGTATTGGCGCTCGGAATATCTATACCGGTTTCAATAATGGTGGTACAGACCAACACGTTAAAACGCTGATGATGGAAATCATTCATCACCCGCTCCAGATCCCGCTCACGCATCTGGCCGTGGCCGATGGCAATGCGTGCCTCCGGGACTAATTCAGCGAGTCGCTGGGTGGCTTTTTCAATATTTTCTACGTCGTTATACAGGTAATAAACCTGCCCACCACGGAGAATTTCGCGCAGAATCGCCTCGCGCACCACCAAGCTATCATACTCACGCACAAAGGTTTTTACCGCCAGACGGCGCGCGGGCGGGGTGGCAATAATGGATAAATCGCGCATGCCGCTCATTGCCATATTCAGTGTGCGCGGAATTGGCGTGGCGGTGAGGGTCAAAATGTCGACATCGGCGCGCATAGCTTTGATGCGCTCTTTATGACGCACACCGAAGCGGTGTTCTTCATCGACCACCAATAGGCCGAGGTCTTGCCAGCGCAGGTCACTTTGCAGCAATTTGTGGGTACCGATAACAATATCGACTTTCCCTTCAGCCGCTTGATCCAAAATCACTTGCTGCTCTTTGGCGCTGCGGAAGCGGGACATCATTTCAATCCGCACCGGCCAGGTCGCAAAGCGGTCGCGGAAGTTGTCAAAATGCTGTTGGGCTAGCAGGGTGGTCGGCACCAATACCGCCACTTGCTTATTATTCGCCACCGCCAGGAAAGCCGCTCGCATGGCCACTTCGGTTTTACCGAAGCCGACATCCCCACACACCAGGCGGTCCATGGCCAGCGGTCGGCACATATCACTGAGCACCGCATTGATGGCCTGTTCCTGATCCGGAGTGGTTTCGAACGGGAAGCTTTGACAAAACAGCTGATACTGTTCTTTATCCAACTTGAATTTAAAACCAGATTTAGCGGCGCGCTGTGCATAGATATCCAGCAGCTCGGCCGCCACATCACGCACTTTCTCGGCTGCTTTCTGCCGTGCGCGGCTCCAGGCCTCGCCACCTAATTTATGCAGCGGCGCATTATCATCTGCCCCACCGGAATAGCGGCTGATCAGATGCAATGATGAGACCGGCACATACAGTTTATCTTCACCGGCATAGGTCAATATCAAGTATTCAGCTTTAATACCGCCCGCTTCTAACGTGGTCAGGCCCAGATAGCGGCCAACACCGTGTTCCAGATGCACCACCGGCTGACCGGGGCGCAACTCTGCCAGATTGCGGATCAAGGTATCGGTGTTGATGGTGCGGCGATTATCTTGACGACGACGGCTCACGCGTTCGCCCAGTAAGTCGCTTTCACAAATCAGCGCTAATTGCTTATCGCTGTCGAGAAAGCCGCGCTCAGCGGCACCAATCATCAGATAATGGCCGGGTGCCGTAACCTGAGATAGCTCGGTTATCAGCGTCGGGCTGATTTTTATCCGCGCCAGCAAGTCTTGTAGGGTTTCACGTCGGCCCTCACTTTCCACCGAGAACACGACACTACCGCTGAAAGACTCAATAAAGCGCCGCAGATTATCCAACGGGGCTTTTTGCTGCGCCTGCACCGCTAAATCTGGCAGCGCTTGGTAATGTAAATTGGTATTGGCCGTTTTTGCCGGTAATGCTTCCGTTTTAAACTGAACCCGCGGCCACTCTTTTAGCGCACTGAAGAGTGAATCGACCCGCAACCATAAAGTTTCTGGGGCCAGCAAGGGGCGCATTGGGTCAACACGGCGGCTTTCATAGCGTTGGTTAACATCCAGCCAAAAGCGCTCCGCCGAGTTTTCCAAATCACCGGTATTGATCAATAAGGTATTTTCAGGCAAGTAACTAAAGAGTGTGGGCAATGGTTGGCTGAAGAACAGCGGTTGCCAGTATTCAATACCGGCAGGCCAGATACCTTTGCTCACTTGCTGGTAAATATGTTCTGCATCGCGGCGCACTTCAAACTGTTCCCGCCATTGGCTGCGGAATAATTCAATGGCGTTTTTATCTATCGGGAATTCATGAGCGGGTAGTAAATTTATTTGCTCAACTTCTGACAATGTGCGCTGTGAATCCACATCAAATACACGCAAACTGTCAATATCATCATCAAAAAAATCAATGCGATAGGGTTCTTCACTGCCCATCGGATACAAATCAAGCAAGGCCCCACGGGTAGCAAACTCACCGTGTTCCATGACTTGATCGACACTGCGATATCCTGCTTGCTCAAGCTGAGCGCGCAACTTATCCCGTGACAGATGCTGGCCTTTTTTCATCACCAACGCATGACCATGCAGGAATTCGTGCGGGCAAACTCGTTGCATCAACGTATTAATCGGGAGAATAATAACGCCGCGTTCCATGGTTGGAAGGTGATACAAACTCGAAAGGCGCGCCGAAATAATATCCTGATGAGGCGAAAAACTGTCGTAAGGCAGTGTTTCCCAGTCAGAAAGGGTGTTCACCGGACGGGGGGAAAATTGCTGAATCTCATCACGCAGTCGCAGCGCTGTTTGCATATCCGGGGTAATTAGCATTACCGGGCCATCATGGCGCTCAATGATTTCTGCGCACTCGACGGCGCAAGCGGAACCAGTCAACTGACCCAACTGGCGGGTGTCGCCACGGCGCGTCGGCAATGAATAACGATGTTGTTGGGACATAAGCAGTTAAACAGTCTCTTGGTATAGGGTTGGCCCGTGTTTTATTTCAACAGGACAGTTTCAGCACAACAGACGACAAATTATCTCGGAGGCTATCCTAGCACGTGAGAAGGCATAGCCACAGATTGGCGCTCTGATTTGGAATAAAAGCCGGAGATATAGGCGGTTAATGGTTCCATAAAGCGGTAGTACCCTTTATTATCCTCGATCACTTTGTTTTAGCAACAGGATCTAAACAGATTTCATGTATCAACCTGTCGCATTATTTATTGGCCTGCGTTATATGCGCGGGCGTGCATCTGACCGTTTTGGTCGGTTTGTTTCATGGCTTTCGACCATTGGCATCACTCTGGGAGTGATGGCATTGATCACAGTGCTATCTGTGATGAATGGTTTTGAGCGCGATTTGCAGAATAATATTTTGGGGCTGATGCCACAGGCGCTCATTAGCACGCCACAAGGTTCTCTCGACCCGAGTAAAATGCCTGCTTCATCACTGAAATCATTGACTGGCGTCACCGATGTCGTGCCATTGACCACTGCTGATGTGGTGTTGCAAAGTGCGCGCAATTTAGCCGCCGGAGTGATGCTGGGGGTTGACCCCAATCAGCATGAGCCTCTGAGTGATTACCTGGTTAATGTGCACCTGAAGGATTTACAGCCGGGGAGTTACAATATCATCCTCGGTGAAAAATTGGCCGGTCAATTAGGGGTTAAACGCGGTGAAACACTGCGTTTGATGGTGCCGAGTGCCAGCCAATTTACCCCGATGGGGCGTATTCCTAGCCAGCGCCTGTTTAACATTATTGGAACCTTCGCCGCTGACAGTGAGGTGGATGGCTACCAAATGTTGGTTAATCAGCAGGATGCATCACGGCTGATGCGCTATCCCGCGGGTAACATTACCGGTTGGCGTTTATTCCTTTCACAGCCGCTGGCCGTCGATAGCTTGAGCCAACAAACCTTACCGGAAGGAATGGTTTGGAAAGATTGGCGTGAGCGTAAAGGCGAGCTTTTCCAAGCTGTTCGGATGGAAAAAAACATGATGGGGTTATTACTTAGCCTGATTATTGCTGTCGCGGCCTTTAATATCATTACCTCGCTCGGCCTGTTAGTGATGGAAAAACAGGGCGAAGTGGCTATTTTACAAACCCAAGGATTAAGCCGCCGGCAAATTATGCTGGTATTTATGGTGCAGGGGGCTACCGCCGGGGTGATTGGTGCTTTACTCGGTGCCGGGCTGGGTATTTTACTTGCCAGTCAATTGAACACTATTATACCGGTGCTGGGTTTATTGATTGATGGTGCCAGCTTGCCGGTCGAGATTAACCCGGTTCAGGTAACCGTGATTGCTTTGTTGGCGATGGCGATTGCTTTGCTCTCCACGCTTTACCCTTCCTGGCGCGCTGCCGCCGCACAACCTGCCGAGGCTTTACGCTATGAGTAATCATCCTTTATTACAGTGTTTAAATCTGTGTAAACGCTATCAGGAAGGCCAACTGCATACCGATGTCTTGCGTAATGTATCGTTTACCATTGAAGCCGGTGAGCTGATGGCAATTGTTGGCAGTTCTGGTTCGGGTAAAAGTACTTTATTGCATTTGTTGGGCGGGCTGGATTCCCCCACTTCCGGCGAAGTGATTTATCAAGGGCGTTCACTGAATCAACTGTCTTCCACGGCGAAAGCGGAATTACGCAACCGTGAGTTAGGTTTTATCTATCAATTCCACCATTTGCTCCCTGATTTCACCGCATTGGAAAATGTGGCGATGCCCTTATTGATTGGCGGTGCGAAACCGAGTGAAGCGCAGGATAAAGCCCGCGCCATGTTGGCGGCGGTTGGGCTGGAAAAACGTAGCAAACATCGCCCGTCGGAGTTATCTGGTGGTGAACGCCAGCGGGTGGCGATTGCCCGTTCACTGGTCAATAACCCGTCGCTGGTGCTGGCCGATGAGCCGACCGGTAACCTTGACCAGCGGAATGCCGATAGCATCTTTAATTTGTTAGGTGAATTGAATGTTCGTCAAGGGACGGCATTTTTAGTCGTCACCCACGATTTGCAATTGGCCAAACGTATGAGTCGTCAGTTAGAAATGCGTGACGGCCAATTACAGCAGCACTTGACGTTGGTGGGGGCGCAATAGTGGCGATGGGAATGGGCGTTTCGCCACTTTCACTGTTAATCGGTTTGCGTTTTAGCCGTGGTCGCCGTCGCGGCGGCATGGTGTCACTGATTTCAGTCATCTCTACCTTGGGGATTGCTCTAGGCGTTGCGGTGCTGATCGTCGGCTTAAGTGCCATGAACGGCTTCGAACGTGAGCTAAAAAACCGTATTTTGGCGGTGGTACCTCATGGTGAAATTGCGGTCGTCAATCAGCCATTTAGCGGCTGGGCACAAACTTTACAGCGGATTGAAAAAGTACCCGGCATTGTGGCGGCGGCACCTTATATCAAATTCACCGGTTTGATTGAAAACGCCACCCAATTGCGCGCGGTAGAGGTCAAAGGGGTTGATCCTGAGAGCGAACAGCATCTCAGCGCGCTCCCCAGCTTTGTCCTTGACCATGCTTGGGATAATTTCAAGGCCGGTCAACAGCAGATTATTTTAGGTAAAGGTCTGGCCGATGCGCTGGGCGTGAAGCAGGGGTCATGGCTGACGGTGATGATCCCCAATAGCGACCCTGAGATGAAATTGCTGCAACCTAAGCGCATTCGCTTGCAGGTGGCGGGCGTTTTTCAATTGAGCGGACAACTGGATCATAGCCTGGCATTGGTACCTTTGACTGATGCACAGCAATATCTGGATATGGGTGACAGTGTCACTGGTATAGCCATCAAGGTGGATGATGTCTACAACGCCAACCAACTGGTGCGTAGCGCCGGTGAAGCTTCCAATGCTTATGTGTATATCAGTAGTTGGATTGGCACCTATGGTTATATGTATCGTGACATCCAAATGATCCGCACTATCATGTACTTAGCTATGGTGCTGGTGATTGGGGTAGCCAGTTTCAACATTGTCTCGACATTGGTCATGGCCGTTAAAGATAAAAGCAGCGATATTGCAGTTTTGCGCACATTAGGGGCTAAAGATGGCCTCATTCGTGCCATTTTTATGTGGTATGGCTTGCTGGCGGGGCTTATCGGCAGTGTTAGCGGGGCGGTGGTCGGGGTGATTGTTTCTTTGCAATTAACCAACATTATCCGGGGGCTAGAAAAGCTGGTCGGGCATCAATTTTTGTCGGGCGATATATACTTCATCGACTTTTTACCGTCAGAATTACACTGGTTTGATGTGGCCTGTGTGCTGGCAACCGCGTTGGTGTTGAGCTTAATTGCCAGTTGGTATCCGGCTCGTCGTGCCAGCCGTATTGATCCGGCGCGGGTGTTGAGCGGGCAATAAAAAAATCTAAAAATAAGTCAAACTAACAATAATTCTTCTGGACAATAATGGGTAAGGGGCAAGCTTATGTATTACGGTTTTGATATGGGTGGCACCAAAATTGAGTTAGGCGTTTTTGATGCTAACCTGCAACGAATCTGGCATAAGCGGGTTCCTACGCCGCGTGAAGATTATCGGCAACTCCTGCAAACATTGCAGGAGTTAACGTTGGAAGCTGATGAGTTTTGTGGGGTTAAAGGCAGTGTGGGTATTGGCATTCCCGGCTTGCCAAATGCTGATGATGGCACGGTGTTCACGGCGAATGTGCCAGCAGCAATGGGGCAATCCTTACAAAGTGACCTTTCCACGTTAATTGGGCGTGAAGTTCGAATTGATAATGATGCCAACTGCTTTGCACTGTCTGAAGCCTGGGATCCTGAATTCCGCCGCTATCCTACTGTCTTGGGCTTGATTCTCGGCACGGGGGTCGGCGGCGGTCTGATTGTGAATGGCAGTATTGTCAGTGGGCGCAATCATATCACCGGTGAATTTGGCCATTTCCGCTTGCCAGTCGATGCGCTGGATATTCTGGGCGCTGATATTCCACGGGTGCCTTGTGGTTGTGGCCATCACGGCTGTATTGAAAATTACATTTCAGGGCGTGGTTTTGAATGGATGTATAAACACTTCAATCAGCAATCTTTGCCCGCCACTGAAATTATTGCTAACTATAAAGTCGGTGAATCCAAAGCCGTGGCTCATGTTGAGCGATTTATGGATGTGCTGGCGGTATGTCTGGGCAATTTATTGACCATGCTAGATCCCCATCTGGTGGTGATTGGCGGAGGATTATCTAATTTCGAGCATATTTATCAAGAACTTCCCAAACGTTTACCGCAGCATTTACTGCGAGTAGCCCGCTTGCCGCGCATTGAAAAAGCGCGTTATGGTGATGCGGGCGGCGTTCGCGGCGCTGCGTTTCTGCATTTGTCTGAGCGTCAGCCAACAAATAATAAATAACAATATCCATAAAAGGTAAAAGTTATGCGCATTCGCCATCGGCTGTGTCGGTTTCGTAAGAATAAGCACTTGCGGCATCAACGTTTTCGCTCCCGTATTTTTCATCGAGACAGTGCTGCAACATCAGAAATGAAGAAGCCGTTTGTGGTGGTTCTGACAGGGGCAGGTATCTCGGCTGAGTCAGGCATTCGGACTTTCCGTGCGGCGGATGGTTTGTGGGAAGAGCATCAGGTGGAAGATGTTGCGACGCCGGAAGGGTATCGCCGTGACCCTGAATTGGTTCAAGCTTTTTATAATGCACGCCGTCGCCAGTTACAGCAGCCCGACATTGCGCCGAATGCTGCCCATCTTGCACTCGCTGATTTGGAAGCGGTGCTGGGTGATAATTTTGTGCTGGTCACTCAGAATATAGATAATTTGCATGAGAGGGCGGGTAGCAAGCGCGTGATTCATATGCACGGCGAGCTACTGAAAGTCCGCTGTACGCAATCTGGTCAAGTGCTGGACTGGCCAGGTGACCTCAGTGCGGACGAGCGCTGCCATTGTTGCCAATTCCCATCCCCCTTGCGCCCACATATTGTGTGGTTTGGTGAAATGCCGATGGAAATGGATGAAATCTATCAGGCGCTGGCTGAGGCTGATTTCTTTATTTCGATTGGCACTTCCGGGCATGTCTATCCGGCGGCCGGGTTTGTTCATGAATCAAGCTTGCACGGTGCTCATACTGTCGAGTTGAATCTGGAGCCTAGCCAAGTCGAGAGCCAATTTGATGAAAAACACTACGGTTTAGCCAGTAAAGTGGTTCCGGAATATGTGCGTGAATTTTTAACAACCCGTGGCGAGAATCGCGAAGGCGACTAATTACCCTGTTTAATTGAGAGCCGCAGCGTTGTTAGCGGCTCTCACTCACCCGAATCACTGACTTGAGTCAGCTCATCGGGATTTGCTCGTTGGCTGCCTAGCTGCAACTCCAATTACTTGGGTAATACCCTGCTTAATTGAGAGCCGCAGCGTTGTTCCTATATTGCTTTTTTATTCTGACTTAAGTTTGTCTAAAGCTGACCTGACGCAATATTTGATGGTGATCACTTCCCCATAATGATATTCACTATTATGAAGGTGGGAACCATGGACAAATTACTCGACCGCTTTTTCAACTATGTTTCTTTTGATACCCAAGCAAAAGCCAATGTAAAATCCGTGCCGAGCACTGAAGGGCAGCGCAAGCTGGCTCTGGCGTTGCAACAGGAGTTGCAGTCGCTGGGGTTTTCTCACGTTAGTTTGAGTGACCACGGCTGTGTGATGGCAACATTACCTGCAAATGTTACCTGGCCGGTCCCTACGGTTGGCTTTATTGCTCATCTTGACACTTCACCCGATTTCCCGGGGAAAAATATTAATCCACAGATTGTAGAAAACTACCGTGGTGGTGATATTGCTTTAGGGATAGGCGATGAAATTTTGTCCCCGGTAATGTTCCCCGTCTTGCATCAATTACTTGGGCATACATTGATTACCACTGACGGTAAAACCCTATTAGGTGCCGACGATAAAGCGGGCATTGCGGAAATTATCACCGCGATGGTGCGCTTAAAGCACAATAATGTTCCGCATGGAGATATCCGTATCGCATTCACGCCAGATGAAGAAGTGGGGAAAGGTGCGCGTTTCTTCAATGTGGATGAATTTGATGCCCAATGGGCTTATACCGTGGATGGCGGCGGTGTGGGTGAACTCGAGTTCGAAAATTTTAATGCGGCCTCGGTGACAATAAAAATTGTTGGTAATAATGTTCATCCGGGGAGTGCTAAAGGAGTGATGGTGAATGCACTGTCGCTGGCAACCCGTTTCCATCAGGAATTACCGGCGAATGAAACCCCTGAATGTACTGAAGGTTATGAGGGTTTTTATCATCTGCAAAGCATTAAAGGCACGGTTGAACGGGCAGAAATGCACTATATCGTGCGCGATTTTAACCGCGATGGATTTGAAGCGCGTAAGAAAAATATGGTGGATATCGCCAAGCGGGTCGGTAAAGGTTTACACCGTGACTGTTATATCGAAATTGTTATGGATGATAGCTATTACAATATGCGTGAGCATATTATTAAGCATCCACATATCATTGAGATAGCGCAACAGGCGATGCACGATTGCGATATCACGCCTATTATGAAGCCTATCCGTGGTGGCACTGACGGCGCCCAGTTATCTTTCTTGGGTTTACCTTGCCCCAATATTTTTACCGGCGGTTATAATTATCATGGTAAACATGAGTTTATAACACTGGAAGGAATGGAGAAAGCGGTGGCGGTTATCATGAGAATTGCTGAATTAACGGCCAAACGGGCTAAAGAGTCGTCAGTCTGACCGCCCGATTAAAAACGCCCCATTTATGGGGCATTTGTGCATAATAAGCCAAAAGTTAGTCGTTAAAATACCAATAACCGTTGTTCACCAGTGCGGTCAGCATGGCCAGGAAAGATGGATCTTCCAGCGCATCACCCAACTTCTGCGCATCAACACTGAAGTGTTGGCATAATGCATCGGCGGCTGATAAGTACGGTGTATTAATCAATTCACCATTAACAAAGCACTGATTACCAACACGCAGAACACGCAGACCAGTAAGGCGTTGTAACTCTTCGCCTTGTTGGAGTAATTCATAGACATCCCCCGCCTGATAAGGGGGTTCTGGTGGGGCGACATCCAGTTCATGGCGTGATTGAGAAATGAATTCGCCAAACCAGTTTTGGAACTCCTCCGGTTGCTGGACTAAATCGAGCATCATCTTGCGAAGTTTATCGACTTCTTGTGGCAGCACTTCGGCGGGATGTTCCCGTAATTGTAAGTCCGGATCACTGTAACGGTAACTGCCTAACTCGCGAGAAAGCACATAGTCAGCAAAGCCGCTGACCAGTTCACGGCCATTAGGCGCACGGAAACCGACTGAGTAATTCAACGCATTTTCAAGTGCATAGCCTTCATGAGGGAAGCCCGGTGGAATATAGAGAATATCACCTGGCTCCATTTCTTCATCAATAATGGCGTCGAATGGGCCAACTTGCAGCAAGTCAGGGTGAGGGCAATGCTGCTTCATTTCCGTTTTCTCACCGACTCGCCAGCGACGACGGCCCGTGCCTTGAATGATGAAAACGTCATATTGGTCAAAATGCGGGCCAACACCCCCACCAGGCACAGAGAAAGAAATCATTAAATCATCCATCCGCCAGTCAGAGAGCTTGCGGAATGGGCGCATTAAGGCCGCTGCGGGTTCATGCCAATGATCAACCGCCTGAACCAACAGTGACCAATTAGTTTCACCTAAATGATCAAAACTCTCAAATGGGCCATGGCTCACTTGCCAGCGACCCGCCTCATGGCTCACCAAGCGGCTGTCGACTTCATTCTCCATTGCTAAGCCAGCAAGCTCATCGGGCGAAAGAGGATCAATAAAGTTTGTAAAGCCACGTTTGAGAATGACGGGGCGTTTCTGCCAATAGCGTTGCAGAAAATCGGGCCAATCGAGATTGAGTTGGTAATCCATGTTTATTCCAGGATAGGGGGTGAACTTGCCTGTGATTATAACGGATGCCTGCCATTAGTATCAGGGGGGGTGGGCAAATTTTATTAATCAGCGTGATAATCATTTTGCTGGCCAAAGGTCACCATCATCCTTGCTCCACCTAAATGGCTTTCAGTGATGGTTATCTTACCTTGATACTGCTCAATAATTTCAGCGGCAACGGATAATCCAAGCCCTTGTCCTGGTCGTAAAGTATCTACACGTTGGCCGCGTTGGAAAATCAATTGTCGTTTACTTTCAGGAATGCCCGGCCCATCGTCGTCAATGACAATTGTGAGCTGTTTTTCTGAGTGTAGGGCGGTTATTTCGACAAACTCCAGGCAATATTTGCATGCGTTCTCCAAAACATTACCCATTACTTCCATAAAATCATTCCGTTCACCCAAGAAAGTGACTTCAGGCGAAATATCCAACGTCAATACCACGCCTTTGCGTTGATACACTTTATTCAGCGCACTGCACAAGCTATCGAGTAGGGCGGGAACAGAATGAATTTCACGAATCAATACGTTATGTTCAGAACGCATACTGGCTCGATGCAGGTAATAACCAATTTGCTGAGAGATGCGACTTATCTGCTCGAGCATAATAGGTTCAACCTCCTCAATAGTTGTCTGCTTACCGGTGCGTAAAGAGCGCAAGGTTGTTTGCAATACTGCCAGTGGCGTTTTGAGACTATGAGTCAGGTCTGAGAGTGTCGTGCGGTATTTGGTATAGCGCTGGCGTTCATTAGTCAGCAAGATATTAAGATTTCGCACCAAGCTTTGTAGTTCACGAGGCGGGTTCTCATCCAATTGTTCGCGCTCGCCTTTTTCTAACTGACTTATCTGGCTGACCAGCGCTTTAATCGGCCTTAAACTCCAATAGGCGGCTAGCCAAAGCAAGGGGACAACTAACAGTAAATTCGCCAGTAAGACATAGCTAAACCAGTTCCAAACCAAGTCTGAGCGCTGCAATTCCTGCGGGATGGTATCGACAACTACAATGGTGAGCTGTGGTAAGCGGGAGGTCGCGGGATAAGTATTAACGGATACAGAGTGAGTTAACGCGCTGCTGTCGGTATCGTCATATTTTTTGAGCTGGTCTTGTGCTTTCGGATTATCGCCTAGCATCATGCTACTGATATGTGTTCCGGTATCCAACTCATAAAATCCCGGCTTTTGTAACCAGCTTTTTTCGATATGAGACTCAAGTTCAGGCACATGCCGCTGACGCCACAGGATATTACCATCCTTATCATAAATCAGAACCAGAGTTGGGATGTTCAGCTCAAGCTCTGGCGGCACCGAAATGCTAAGCTTGTTATTTTGCCATTGGGCCAGACTGAAAAATAAGTTACTTTCGCCGCGATGTGCGCTGAACGTATTCTTATCAAAACTGACAATATAGCCGACGACGGCGACCATACCATAAGATAATGACAGCGCCAGAATGACGCCTGCTGTCGCCATAAGAAACCGTGCTCGGAGAGAGAAGGGTTTGTTATTTTTCCTGAGCATGATGTCTAGTTGGCGTCAAAACGGTATCCCTGACCACGGATGGTCGTAATCACTTCACCTTCATGTTTTGCCTGCATTTTTTTACGCAAACGCCCCATTAATACGTCAATAGTATGGCTTTCACGTAGCTCTGCATCAGGATAGAGTTGCAGCATTAATGTATCTTTGCTGACGACTTTTCCAGCATTACGAATAAGTGTCTCAATGATAGTGTATTCGAAAGCAGTCAGTTTAATCTGTTGCTGATTGACGCACAACTCTCGCCGTGAGAGGTCAATCTGGAACGGGGGGAATTCAATTACCTGAGAGGCTAAACCAATATTGCGCCGCATTAATGCCTGCATCCGCGCGATGACTTCCTCCAGATGAAAAGGTTTAGTCACGTAATCATCGGCACCGGCTTCCAGCACTGCAACTTTATCTTGCCAACTTTCCCGTGCAGTGAGCACTAGAATGGGCAAGTTTGTTTGATGGCTACGCCAGCGACGGATAAGGCTCAAGCCATCTTCACCCGGTAAACCGAGGTCAATAATGGCGATATCTGGGGCATGTTCCTGCAAGAAATAGTCTGCTTCTTTGGCGTCTTCTGCGGCGTCTACCTGATGGCCCATTTCACGCATTTGCACCGTAAGATGGTGGCGTAACAAAGCATTATCTTCGACAACTAAAACCCGCATACTACATTCCTCGATAAGACATTAATCGGGTAATCTAATATTACCCGACAAGTAAAAATTAAAACAGTGAGTTAGAAAGCGTAACGCAAACCAACTTGCATCGCCTGATCACTGACTTTCCAGTTATGGTAGGTATAACCCACTTCAGCCGCGAGGCTTTTTGTTAGAGCATAGTCTGCGGTTATCCGCGCTTCATGGAAAGCGCGGTCGTCATATCTAGCCATACGGTAGGCAACGTCCAGACCAATGTCTTGTGATAATTGACTTTTGATACCAATCTCACCGGTAGCGCTATTGTAAGTGTTGGTTTTTTCGCCGTTTTTGCTAGCGTCAAATACCATGGCGCGACGGCTGCCGCCGACTAAAGTATAAAAATCAATATTGGGTGAGAATGTCCAATGGTAGCCCAGGCCCAATACGGCCTCTGCCAGACCTCGATCACTATTGGCAATGCTGTTTATGCGGCCATCAATAAACAAGTCGTTATCAAAACCATAGCCGCCATTAAGATAAATGCCACCCATGTCACGGTCGCCGATCTGGCTGTAATGATTTTGATTAAATTGCTTATCAAAACGTTCATTGCTACTGATTGAACCATACTGCAGGCCACCAGCGACATAAGTGTAGTCAGCCGCCATTGCGGTAGCACAGGTACCCATCAGGGCGAAAGAAAGTAGTGTTTTCTTCAACATAATAATAGCTCCAGCGTGTGTAACGTCCTTTTTGACATCATCAGTATTATCAATGACAACGGCTAAACCGGGGTTAAACAGGGGCAGTTAGCGGGGAATAACAGCAAGTAGGTAATAACAATAAGGAGGAAGAACAAAATAGGTGGCGTTGATTCGCCACCTGTATTTTTGAGATTAAAGCATTACTTCAATTCATCCACCATCGTCGTGGCGCGGCCAATATAATTAGCTGGGGTCATGGCCTTCAACCGAGTTTTTTCCTCTTCCGGCAGGGCGAGACTGTCGATAAATGTTTGCATACCAGCAGCATCAACACGTTTTCCGCGGGTCAATTCCTTTAATTTTTCATATGGTTTTTCAATGCCATAACGACGCATGACGGTTTGGATAGGTTCAGCCAGCACTTCCCAGTTATGATCCAGCTCTTCCAACAGATGCGCTTCGTTGACTTCTAGCTTACTAATGCCTTTCATTGTCGCCTGATAGGCAATGACGGCGTAGCCCAGGCCGACACCCAAGTTACGCAGCACCGTGGAGTCTGTCAGGTCACGCTGCCAGCGCGAAACCGGAAGTTTGCTGGCTAAATGGCCTAATACCGCATTGGCCAGGCCCAGATTGCCCTCGGAGTTCTCGAAGTCAATTGGGTTCACTTTATGTGGCATGGTGCTTGAGCCAATTTCGCCCGCGATAGTTTTTTGCTTGAAGTGATTCAATGCAATATAACCCCAGATATCACGGTCAAAATCGATCAGAATGGTATTGAAACGTGCCACACAGTCGAAAAGTTCAGCAATGTAATCGTGCGGTTCGATTTGTGTGGTGTAGGGGTTCCAATTGATACCCAGCGAAGTGACAAAACTTTCACTAAACTGGTGCCAGTCAACTTCAGGGTAAGCAACAATGTGAGCATTATAGTTACCCACGGCGCCATTGATTTTACCTAAAATTTCGACTTGTGATAGTTGACGGAACTGGCGCTCCATACGGTAAGCCACGTTAGCTAGCTCTTTACCGATGGTAGAGGGTGTTGCCGGCTGGCCGTGAGTACGGGAAAGCAGTGGTAAATCACGATGTTGGTGAGCCAGCGCCTTAATCGAATCAATAAGCTGACGCCACATCGGCAACACCACATCCCGACGGGCGGTCTGCAGCATTAGAGCATGGGACAGGTTGTTGATATCTTCTGAAGTACAAGCAAAGTGGATGAATTCTGACACTGCATGTAGCGCTGGAACACTTTCTACTTTCTCTTTCAGAAAATATTCGACGGCTTTCACATCATGATTCGTAGTGCGTTCAATGGTTTTGATGCGTTGTGCATCCTGTTCATTGAAATCTTGCACTATCTTATCGAGGTAAGCGTTTGCGTCGGCGTCAAAAGCCGGGACTTCTTTGATTTCTGCACAGGCGGCCAATTTTTGCAGCCAACGTACTTCGACCTGCACACGGAATTTCAGCAAACCGAATTCGCTAAAGATTGGGCGCAGTGCGCTGACTTTATCGCCGTAGCGCCCATCAATAGGGGAAACGGCGGTCAGTGAGGATAATTCCATTGGTGGCAACTCCTGATAAAGAATGTCAATTATGAGCAAGAATACTCTGCGCCTGCTTAAACAGACGATTTCGCGAAAACATTAACTGCAAGCGGCTTCCGCCCACTTGTTGCCAAAGCACGGCTGAACGGATCCCCGCCAGCAGAGTGGCCCGAATTTTTGCCTGCACCAATGTGCTTTGTAAGATAGCGGGTGAGCCAATAACTTGAATGCGCGGGCCGAGAGGGCTGATAACATCGGTATAAATAGCTGCCAGCGAACTCATCATCGTTTCAGATTCGAGATCGAAATGCGCCAGTTGGCGATCAAGCTGGCTGATGCGGTCACCTAAGGTATTCATGGCCGATTTATTGGCATTGAGTTTTCTTTCGAGCACCATGAGGCTCAGGGTATAGCGGGTCAGTTCAGCCGCCGGCCCCTGCCGATTGGCGTTCAACACACTCTGTAGTGTTTCCAAACCCATTTTCAGGGATTGCTCATTACCGCCATACACCGCTAAAGTTGAAGGCGGATTGGTTTGCAGCAACCCACCCAGCATAATACTTAATGCATCATTATCGCATTGGCCTTCATGGGCCAATTGCTGAACCAAGCGAGCTGACTGGCAGATTCCTGCCAATGCCAACGTAATATCATAATAGTTTTTCGCCACGGTTACTCCTGTAAACGTTCTGGTTCACGTATGGGTTGAATTAGTTTGCGGCTGAACCCGTCAGTGGATAACGCTCTTCAATAATCCCGCCACCGAGGCAGACTTCACCTTGATAGAAAACCGCTGACTGACCGGGGGTTACAGCCGCCACGAGTTCATCAAACCGAACCTCAACACGCTCGTCATCCAAAGGTGTCACGGTGCAAGGAATGTCCTGTTGGCGATAACGGGTTTTCACCACACAGCGGAAAGCAGCTGTCACGGGTTCTCTATCCACCCAATGCAGTTGTTGGGCAATCAGGCCCACAGACATTAAACGCGGATGTTCGTGCCCCTGCGCTACCAGCAGGATGTTATTGGCAACATCTTTATCCACGACATACCATGGGTCATCGCCCCCCTCTTTGGTCCCGCCAATACCTAAACCTTTGCGTTGGCCCAGCGTGTGATACATCAAACCCTGATGTTCGCCCACATGTTGGCCGTCTACGGTCATGATTGGGCCGGGCTGAGCGGGCAGATAGCGGCCGAGGAAATCTCGGAATTTGCGCTCACCGATAAAGCAGATGCCGGTAGAGTCTTTTTTCTTGGCGGTGACCAGGTCAAGCTGTTCAGCAATGCGACGAACTTCGGGTTTTTCTAATTCCCCAACCGGGAACAGGCTCTGAGCAAGCTGTTCGTGACTTAACGTATAAAGGAAATAACTTTGGTCTTTATTGCCATCAAGGCCACGTAGCAAACGACTTTTACCCTCGACATCCTGACGACGCACATAGTGACCAGTAGCAATATAGTCCGCGCCTAAGTCTTCGGCGGCGAACTCCAGGAATGCTTTAAATTTGATTTCTTTATTACACAGAATATCGGGGTTAGGGGTACGCCCGGCTTTGTATTCTTCAAGGAACAATTCGAATACATTATCCCAGTATTCTGCGGCAAAATTGACGGTGTGCAACTCCATGCCCAATTTGTCGCATACTGCTTGAGCATCGGCCAGATCGGTCGCTGCAGAGCAATATTCTTCGCCATCATCCTCTTCCCAGTTCTTCATGAACAAGCCAGCAACTTGGTAGCCCTGTTGCTGGAGCAGATAGGCGGAAACGGAAGAATCGACACCGCCGGACATACCGACGATTACTTTTTTCTGGCTGTTATCTGACATGGGAGTCTCACTAACGTAAATACCTAAAGCCCCTGCGAAGGCGATGGTGGATGATATTATCCGACCTATTTCTCAGCGCGGGTGAGGCATTATAAAAACAAGCGCCGGATTTTATCACGTTGTTTGCTTCACTGCATGGTAGATCCTCAGCCTGAACAAAATTAGCTGAATAAATCAAATCTGCTGTTTATAGCGGCCAGTTAAATGGGCCAACCAGACTAAGCGAATAGCGTTCGGGTTGTTGGTAACAGCGGATACTCTCAGCAACCAGTGGCGAACGTAAATTATCTGATTGCAGTATTTCATCCGCAGTGAGCCAGTGGCAGCAGTCGATGTCGTCATCTTGAGGCGCTGTGGCTACGGGCTCCTTTAGCTCAATCACAAAAGCGAAGCGGAGAAACGGAGTTTTATCCGGCGCGATCCACTGATGCATACGCAGAAAAGAGTGTGGACTGGCGCGAATGCCGGTTTCTTCCCACAGTTCCCTTTCTGCTGCCTGTAGTAGGGTTTCATCGGCTTCTAAATGACCTGCCGGTTGATTCCATAACTTTTTGCCGTTGATAGTCTCCTCAACAACCAAAAATTTCCCTTGAGCATGCACGACACAAGCCACAGTCACATGGGGCTTAAACATGGTTTATCTCCTTCCATTCGCCGGGCTGTAGGTCGCCTAAGCTTAAATTTCCCATACTAAAACGTATCAGACGCAGGGTAGGGAAGCCAACATGGGCTGTCATCCTGCGGACTTGCCGGTTGCGACCCTCAAAAAGTGTAATCTTCAGCCAGCTTGTAGGGATAGTTTTGCGCTCTCGAATTGGCGGATTACGCGGCCATAACCACTCAGGTTCACTGACTAACTCGGCACCCGCAGGTAAAGTGGGGCCATCTTTTAAGGTCATCCCAGTTCTTAACTGGCTGAGTGTATCATCGCCCGGCACACCTTCGACTTGCACAAAATAGACTTTACCGGTTTTCTGGGCGGGTTGCGTGAGCCTGGCTTGCAATTTGCCATCATTGGTTAAGACCAACAAACCTTCGCTATCACGATCGAGTCGGCCCGCCGCATAAACATCACTAAAAGGGATAAATTCCTTCAAAGTTGAGCGCCCAGACTCATCAGTAAATTGCGGTAACACATCAAAAGGCTTGTTGAATAACAGGACGCGACGTGGAGCAATCGGCTTGACTTGTTTCGCCTGTGTCTTGGTGCTGAATCGGTTAACTTTGTGATTTTTAACAGAGAATTTATTCATGATTATTGCGATTCCGAATGATTAGCGCATTATACCTCAATCTGTTTCGGATTGGCGTGGAACGAATATTCAAGTAGTATTGACACGAATCTTACAAGGCATTAACAAAATTGCGCTGAAGGAGAGGTTGATGGAAAGCAAAGTAGTGGTTCCGGCAGAAGGTAATAAAATTACTGTCGATGCTCAGGGTAAACTGGTTGTTCCGCATAATCCGATCATTCCATTTATTGAAGGTGATGGCATTGGTGTTGATGTGACCCCAGCCATGATCAACGTGGTAGATGCTGCGGTTAAAAAAGCCTATAAAGGTGAGCGTAAAATCTCCTGGATGGAAATCTATACCGGTGAGAAATCAACTCATGTTTATGGTAAAGATGTTTGGCTACCAGAAGAAACATTGGATCTGATTCGTGAATATCGCGTTGCCATTAAAGGCCCATTAACCACGCCAGTGGGTGGTGGTATTCGTTCTCTGAACGTTGCTTTGCGCCAACAACTCGACTTGTATGTGTGCCTGCGCCCAGTGCGTTATTACGAGGGAACGCCAAGCCCGGTAAAACATCCTGAATTGACCAATATGGTGATTTTCCGCGAAAACGCGGAAGACATTTATGCGGGTATTGAATGGAAAGCGGGTTCACCAGAAGCTGAAAAAGTAATTAAGTTCCTGCGTGAAGAGATGGGTGTGAAGAAAATCCGTTTCCCTGAACAATGTGGTATTGGTGTGAAACCTTGTTCAGAAGAAGGGACTAAGCGCTTGGTTCGTGCAGCCATTGAGTACGCCATTACCAACGATCGCGAATCAGTCACTCTGGTTCATAAAGGCAACATTATGAAATTCACCGAAGGCGCATTTAAAGACTGGGGTTACCAGTTAGCGCGCGAGGAATTTGGTGGTGAGCTGATCGATGGCGGCCCGTGGGTTAAAATCAAGAATCCAAACAACGGCACAGACATCATTATTAAAGATGTTATCGCTGATGCATTCCTGCAACAAATTTTGCTGCGCCCAGCTGAGTATGATGTCATTGCCTGTATGAACCTAAACGGCGATTACATTTCTGATGCCTTGGCTGCACAGGTCGGCGGTATCGGTATTGCCCCTGGCGCTAACATTGGTGATGAATGCGCATTGTTTGAAGCTACTCACGGCACTGCACCTAAGTATGCTGGTCAGGATAAGGTGAACCCTGGTTCTATCATTCTGTCTGCAGAAATGATGCTGCGTCATATGGGTTGGTTCGAAGCCGCTGATTTGATTATCAAAGGCACCGAAGGCGCAATTCAAGCCAAGACAGTGACTTATGATTTCGAGCGCTTGATGGACGGCGCTAAACTGTTGAAATGTAGTGAATTTGGCGACGCCATTATTCAACACATGTAAGTTGTAAGTCATAACATTTAGCCAACATAATTGTAGTGATTATGTTGGCTTTTTGATCCTGTCTTTTTTGCTCTACGTGTAAAAATCATCCCGAAGATCTGAAAACTTCATGTTGCAAATATCGCTTTCACGTTGCTCTGTGATAAGCGCTAATGGCATTGCGTTTTTCATATAGCCGAAAGGAGGATTAATTACTGACAGTATGGAGTTGAATTTATCAAGGCTTAAACGTTCTCTTGAAATTCAGTGATATAGATTTTTAGTGGCTGAGGCGGGGTTATAACCCTGAAGGAACTTCAGCTGCATGTTGAGTTAGCCTCCCTGAATACATTTTTGTACTCATCTAAACTTCTCCCGATAAACTTCCGTATATATCAGTGTAGTGGCATAGTGAATTTGGCCACCTGAATAGAGGTGATATCATCACCTCATAGTCAAAACAGGTGACATTATGACCGGACGTAACAGACGCAATTTTAGCCCCGAGTTTCGCCTCGAGGCTGCCCAGCTTGTACTCGATCAGCATTACACCGTTGCCGCCGCTGCCACTGCGATGAATGTCGGCAAATCCACGATGGATAAATGGGTTCGACAACTGAAAGAAGAGCGAGCGGGAAAATCACCCATAGCTTCACCCATGACACCTGAGCAGATTGAGATACGTGAGTTGAAGAAAAGACTTCAACGCGTTGAAATGGAAAGGGATATATTAAAAAAGGCTACTGTAGATTCAATTGATCAATGCAACAACCATGTTAAAACATGCAGTTGCGGAGGATTATTGAATGAAACGTACATTTACAGCAGCAGAAAAAAGGTTTGTCTTCGACTCGTGGAAAAACGGAATTGGCTTCAGTGACATCGCTAAAATTCTGGATTCAAAGCCAGGAACAATTTTCACTATTCTGAGAGATACGGGAGGCATAAAGCCCTGTGAGCGCAAGCGGTCTTCATCACATTTAACATTGTCTGAGCGAGAAGAGATCCGTGTTGGACTGTCATCAAAAAAAAGCATCCGGGCAATTGCTAACTCACTTAATCGTTCGCCTTCAACGATATCAAGAGAGATCCTGCGTAATCGTGGCAGACGCTATTATAAGGCAGTAGACGCCAATAATCGGGCTAATCGTATGGCAAAAAGGCCTAAGCCGTGTCTGCTCGAATTAAACCTGGAGTTGAGGGCTCTTGTTTTAGAAAAACTGGAACTCAAATGGTCTCCTGAACAAATATCAGGATGGCTTAAAAAGTCGAAACCTCGCCAAAAAACGATGCAAATATCAGCTGAGACCATTTACAAGACTATCTATTTCCGAAGCCGGGCCGCATTAAATCACCTGTTAGCAAAGCATCTGCGTCGGGGGCATAGCCTTCGCCATGGCAAGCGGCATACCCGTAAGGGGGAGCGAGGGACGATTAATATCGTCAACGGTGTTTCTATTCATGAGCGTTCCAGACACATCGATAATAGACGTTCCGTTGGCCACTGGGAGGGCGATTTAGTCAGCGGGTCTAAAAATACTCATATAGCGACTCTTGTCGACAGAAAATCACGCTACACCATTATTCTGAAGCTAAAGGGAAAAGATGCTGCGTCAGTGACGCATGCGCTGACAGAAAAGTTTAATGAACTTCCCAATGAGCTGAGACGAACTTTGACCTGGGATCGGGGAATGGAGTTAGCAAAACATACAGAATTTACGGCCAGTACAGATATGCCAGTGTATTTCTGCGATCCCCAAAGCCCCTGGCAGCGAGGAACGAATGAAAATACTAACTCTCTTATCCGACAATACTTACCTAAAAAGACATGTCTTGCCCAACATTCTCAAGAGGTGCTCAATCAGATCGCCGATGAGCTCAATGATCGTCCGAGGAAAACATTAAAATTCAAAACACCAAAACAGATAATTGAAAAGAGTGTTGCGTTGACAGATTGAATCTACAACCGCGCTCTTGATGTCAGACTCCCTGAACAATTCTCATTAGTTGAGAAACTCAGGGCGCGGTTTCCTGTTGCCGTTGTGTGCAACGTATTTGGGGTTCATCGCAGCAGTTATAAATACTGGCGGCAGCCCAGGAAGCCTGATGCCACGAGAGTGGCATTACTGAGCCTTGTGCGTGAAGTTTATCGCGAAAGTAACGGTTCAGCAGGAGCGCGAAGCATTGCCGCAATGGTCACCACCAAAGGTATAAAACTGAGCCGCTGGCGGGCAACAAAGCTGATGAAAGCGCTCAATATTATCAGTTGTCAGCAACCTGGCCATCGTTATAAGAAGGCGTCTAAGGAACACATTGAGATCCCTAATTATCTGGATCGCCAGTTTGCTGTTACCGAGCCTAATCAGGCCTGGTGCGGTGATGTGACTTATATCTGGACGGGAAAACGCTGGGCTTATCTGGCTGTTGTACTCGATTTGTTTTCCCGTAAACCGGTTGGCTGGGCGATGTCATTTTTCCCTGATTCCGCACTGACAGGTAAAGCCCTGTCGATGGCCTGGGAGGCACGGGGAAAACCGGCTAATTTACTGTATCACTCGGATCAAGGCAGTCACTATACCAGCAGGAACTTCAGACAGTTACTGTGGAGATATCAGATAAAGCAAAGCCTGAGTCGCCGGGGAAATTGCTGGGATAACAGCCCAATGGAACGGTTCTTCAGAAGCCTGAAAACAGAGTGGGTACCGGATAATGGCTACGCGAATTTTAGCGAAGCCAGCACGGCAATAACGAATTACATCACAGGATATTACAGCCAGCTCAGACCTCATCAATATAATGGTGGTTTGACGCCGAATGAATCAGAACGATTGTTCTGGAAAAACTCTAAAGCTGTGGCCAGTTTTTGTTGACCACTACACAGCACAGCATTTGGTCTATGCACGTGAATAGCGTCTATCACCTTATTGTTATTCCAGTGTCCAGAATTGCTTGAACAACATGTGTTGAGTAAGTAGTTACTTCTGAAATCTTTATTTTCCCTCATTTATACAATTTATATCACGTTTAATGGTCTTGATTTTTCTATTATTCAGATCCTCCACGTAAATAGTAGGTACGTAGTATTCCTTAAGTCTTCAACTATTATTTCCTGCCACAAATGCAAGTTATCCTGTTGCAAGTGGCGGCTTTTTAGTTTCAGACTCAATGTAAATAACAGTGACTTCAGGCGGAAAATATCAATGTCGCTCATTGTGAGTGACTTAAGTCATACACCACGATTACCTGTTACGGCTTTATTGCGACATGTCCATGACGGATCTGCGTAGATAAGTGGTATCTCATGGTGGAGTTATATAAGGCTTTTGCAAAAATCACTATGTTGGCGAGTTTAGCAGGGGAATAGGGGAAACGAGTTCAAGTTATCACCACTGCTCAAAATGCCGGGCTTAATCGCCCGGTTGTTTATTGTGGATTCGTTAATTCTGCGATTGCAGATAATTCCTTGATTTCATATATAATTTTTTTATGAAAAAATCAATTTTATCTAAAATAACACTCGTTATATATGAAACTAATATGAGTAGAGACAGTATCAGTGGGGCATACCTGACTTAATAAATTATTTCTGGAGTATAGTAATAGCAAAAAAACGAATGTGTTAACCACATATACATAGAGTGTTTCCCAAGATTATTTATAATGTTGTGATGCATGGTTTTATTATATATATATATATTATTAGCATCACGAATAAAGGGGATGTGACAATTAGCCCATACATTTTGAATGTTACGAAAAAAAACATTATGCATAGAACTGAAAATGCATAAAAAAATAATTTATTTATATGTTTCATTATTTCCGTTATTAATTTATTTTCTTTCCCGAAAACATAGCCAGAAATAAACGGATATAGCCATATAAGGCACATAGATATACCGTAGTACCCCATGCGCTGGGAAAGATACCCTAAAGGTAATGATATCAGGGCGATGAAAATCAATGTAATGCTATTCAATCTTGATATTATGGGTAAAGCAAGAACATAGACTACATACAACTGTATAAACCACCATTCTCCGTTGTAATCAGATGATATCCCCATTATATTTTTAGCTAGCTTTATCGGTGAACTATCATTCTAGTTATTGTTTACAAATAAAAATCCTATCGGGATGAAAATAATAAAAACCAACCAATAACTGAAATATAATTTCTTTAATTTAGTAAGTGAATATTTGAAATTTATTTTATTTTTAAAGGAATATCCGTAGCCTGATATAAATAAAAACATAGCCACGCATACTTTACCAAATGAGGCTATGAAATTATCAATATCCCATCCAATAAAAGGGAGTGAATTAATAACATTCACATTCGTAGGTATGCGCTCAGGGAACGCGAATAGATGATGTGTGAGCATCAAAATTATAGCGATGCCTTTAATATAATTACTCTCATTCTTTGTAATAATCACGATTAAACCATTGATAAAAATGAATAGTTCATAGTTTCCCATACTTTTTTTTACTGTCAATCTTTCAAGCTATACCGGCATTGATTTTTTGATACGGAACAGGGAAATACTGTGTTGGCCTATCACTCCCAGCTTAATCGCCCGGTCTATTTCAATCGTATCCCAGGCTTTAGCTTATGAATTGAGTAACCGCGAATAATTGATGGCAATTTGATACCTTATGGAAATTTGGCAGAACCGAAAACTTTGCGGGTACCACGTGACGCAAAAGATGTATCCAGCAAAAGCGAGTAAGAGTGGCTAGCATACGAAAGAATTCAAAATTGAGGTTTTGACCATCCCAAACCACCAATTTTAAACTTGGTTTTTTTTCCGTTTTTTCACTGTAGGGGCTAAGAAAAAAACCAAGAAAAGGGTCTGGATGGATTACCTGACTCAAATAGTAAAAATGGAGGAAACGGTGGGTAGGGTGATTCAGGGGGAAATAATGGGGGAAGAGAGGGGAATGAAAATGGTTATGGAAGTGGCTGTCGTGATGATGATGCTGGATGAGAGCGTGGGAGAATAAACTGTCGAGGTGGCGCTAGCGGCCAAGACGGTTTTTCCTGTACGAGATCGGCCAGATAAACGTCGTCTCACTCCAGCAAATTATCCAAATAATGAATAGAGGTTGTGTTTGAAACTGTAAACAAAACGGCCTTTGTAATTATCTAATCAGTTCGTTGGCCGTCGCCAGCCGGATCATCACTAGCTGGTCTGGATTACCTTATCAGATGAGTGATGAGTTCTTGACCATTATTGTGTGTGTTACTGGACTGTTAGCCACCCTATTGGGTGAGATTTCCGCCTCCACAGGCCGCAACCACCGTACATAATTCCATTATGCCCTTCTCTTAATGTTGAACGTCTCGTATCCCCACCCGTATCGTATTGGGCAAGGGTTTACGACATGCTTTGCGAAAAGCGTGTTTTTTTGAGGTCTGCCCCCTCAAATTACATAATAAAAAGGCTGTTTTACCTCGCAAACCCTGCCGCAGTACATTCAGCTAATTCTGCCCCGTTATGGATAAATCAATGAATGAGCTGTGACCCGCCATAATAATATGAAGAAAATATTTGACTGGTCAGGTTAACTCTTTATCCTTTACGGCAAAGTTATTTTGCATATGTATTTCATTTCATCACCAGAACTTAAGAAACTATAAAAATTTTTTATTTTCTCTCTTAAAACAGAGGTTTATATTGTGACGAAGGATGTAGAAATCGTTAAAGCACGGCATCCGTTAGATAAGCAGCACATCAAACTGACTTATGTAACTCATTTTTACTGTAATCAGGGAAATATGGATTCCGTTGAGTCTTTGTTGAAGGAATATGAATCCTACCCTGATGACATTAAGGATGCGGTGGAGTTTGTCATTGTCGATGATTGCTCCCCCTTAGAGTATGAAGTAAAAGATTATGATTTGAATTTCACGTGGTTAAGAATAACCACTGATATCCAGTGGAACCAAGCGGGCTCCCGTAATCTGGGTGTAACTTACGCTAAATCCGATAAAATCATCATTACTGATTTAGACTGTTTGTTACCTGAAGATACCTTGCGTTATCTGGTTAATGCGCGTAACCCTGGGCGCTCACTGTATCGCATCTACCGTACAGATGAAAAAACCGGTAAAGCCTACCGCGGTCATCCCAATCTGTTCTTCATGTCCAGAGCTCGATTCTTCAGACTTTATGGTTATGACGAAGAGTTCGCTGGTCATTACGGTTCGGAAGATTACCGGTTTGTGAAGTTCCATAAAGACCATGGCACCACACCGCGCTATCTGCCGAAGCAATATCGCTGTATTGAACGTAATGTTGATAGGAAGAAAAGCTACCATTCTCTGGATCGTGATTTGACGCATAATGCGCCTATTGATGATCGCAAGAAGAATGAAATCTCCCTATTTGGGGCGGAATATGGTCATAGCAGAATATTCCTTAACTTTAATTGGGAAATCAAAAAAGTGCATTCGCGCCCACCAACAATACCTGAGCGTAAGGGCTGGTGGCGGCCATTATGGTGGTTCCGTTACCTGTTCCGTTCACTCGCGGCATAACGGCATTTATCTAAAATATTTCTCATAGCCAGTCAGTGTATGCTGATTGGCTATGTTATAGATGGGGCTGCGATACTGGGTACCAGTGTGTCACGCGGCTTCTCCCAGTTATTAATCTGAAGTGAGTGACTTATGATTTCTCCTGCTACCTTGCCCAGTTCACCGCCAGCGCATCGCTATGTTGGTATACTGTCTTGTGTAACTGCATTTTTGTTAGGTATTGGTTTACCCACTTCTAATTTTATAATGAACTTGTCGATGGTATTAGCTTTAATCTGTTTACTGCTGAACCGCGATACACGTTATGTAAAAGTTTTAGTAAAAAACCCACTGATTTGGTTACCTGCAATCATGTTTTTGCTGCTGGCAGTATCTTTGCTTTGGCAGCACAACCTATACGGTAAAGTGATGGTCGGTAAGTATTCCAAGCTGTTGTATATCTTGCCATTGGCGATGTTTTTTATCCTTTCTCGCTCACTTGCCCGTTATTTTGCTAAAGGTTTTTTGCTGGCTAATGCCGTTATCTTGGCCGCCAGTCTCTGGGTCGGTGTTCTTCATATGCCGTTGGGCCATATTGACCCCTTAAATCCGACAGTATTTAAGTTACAAATCACACATAACTTCTTTATGGCATTAGCCGCGGTGATATGGCTTTCTTTAGCATTCCGTAGCCATGGGCTTAAACGCGGGTGTTATGCGCTGCTGGTGTGTTTGGCGGTCTATAACATAGTGTTTATGGTGCAAGGCAGAACCGGCTATGTGGCATTAGTGGCTGCTTTCGGGGTATGGGGGCTACTGTCATTATCAACCCGTCAGCGTTTGGGGATGCTGGTGGGGGCATTTATCGTCGCAGCTATCGTGCTGGTGGTGCCAAACCGTGCAGTTGAACGGTTACATCAAGGTGTCACAGAGGTTCAAACCTGCCTGTCGGTCACTCACGAGGGGAATCAAAAATCTTGCGACAGTTCGATGGGGTTGCGTACGTCATTTATGCTTGAGTCTGTCAGGCTGATAGAGTCAGCGCCTATTTTAGGCCATGGTGCAGGGGGTTTTTGGCTCAGTTTTGCGCCAAACCAATATAGCATAAACCCGCACAATGAATATTTGATGCAAACTGTACAATCCGGAATAGTCGGTTTAGCCTTATTCCTCGGGTGGATGTGGTGTTATTTCCGTTCAGCCTGGCGTTTACCAACACACATTCGAAATGTGTTGGTAGCATTGCTCTGTGCTTATTTGGCCTGTCATCTGTTTAACTCCTTCTTACTGGATTCTTCAGAAGGGCATTTATTTATCATCCTGACGGCGATTGTGGCCAGTTATTCAGCACTACCCCCTAAAGAGCGGGAAGAAATAGAGCAAACAGAATAACGCCGTTTACGGAAAAAGGTGTGATAAATCTAGAGAGCAGGTGCCCACAGTGGCACCTGTTTTTTTATCTGCTTAGTTTAAGACTTCCGGCGGTGAGGTCACATTCAAGTGGTTGTATCCCTCTTGAAAACCAAACAATTCAAATAACTCATAAGCCGTTGAGTACATATGATAGGGCGAGAAAAAAAGCCAGGCAAAAAGTGATAATAAAATCATAATGACAACCAGCAGGATTTTATCAAGCAGCACTTTTCCTCCTTATATTATTTGAGCCAATAAGCTTGTCACATTGACCCATTATGTCAACTGTGCGCTGTCGCATAACGATAACGTAAAACCATATTAAACGCATGGGCAGGGTTAATGAATATTACGTGATATTCGTCACATAACTAATTTGTTAACGTTAACATCGGTGATTGGTATCACGAAATATATGAGAATTGTATCAATAGAAAAGATAAAGAGGAGCTGATATCAGTACGACTTTTTCGGCTATTACCATCACTAAGTGGATGCCCGCTCCAGTAGTGGGCAAGGCAACCGGTGTGTTAATCGTGATTCCCGTCTTTCAATTAAATGAAGAGCCGCTTCCCGACCAATATCATAATGAGGTAGTTGCACGGTGGTCAGTGGCGGCAGAAATAACTCTCCGATACCGACCATATTGTCATAACCCATCACTGCAACTTGCTGTGGGATGGTAATACCTTTCGCTAAAAGCACTTGGTAGGCCAGAAAAGCGATGCGGTCATTGCCACAAATAAGCACATCAAAATCAGGTTTTCCATCAGGGCAATGGCGGTTTAATAGGGAAATAACATCCTGATAATACTCATCTCCCGATGCTAAGTGGTACTGGCGTAACTGCTCCGGTGGCAGGGTAGATTCTTGCCATGCTTTTTCCACACCCGCTCGCCGAGCTTTACCTGCCAGCGAACTTTCGGGAAGATAGATACACAGTGGCCGCCGATAACCTCGGCGCAGCAGTAATTTCATAGCCTGATATTGACCATCAAAGTCATCAGGAATGTAGCTGGGAATGGTATGATTTTCGCTGACACAATTAGCCAGCACAATATTCTTATCCCGAAGACATTCAGGGACAGTGACTTGTTGTAGCCGCATTGAGGCAAAAATAATGCCATCGGGGCGCTGGGCCAGCAGTTGGTTGACCGCGCGCTCGCTATCTTCGTGTGAGGTTAGATTGACCAGAAAGCTATTCCAGCCAAATTCGCGTGCCGTCAACTCAATGGACAGTAATATCTCGACCGAAAACGGAGTGGTAGCGGTATCGCGCGCAAGCACGGCGAGAGTGGAGGTTTTGGTGGTGTTGCCCCGCATTTTTCGGGCAAAGAAATCAGGTACATAATTAAGCGCTTCAATGGCTTGCATCACACGCTGATAAGTTTCTGGCCGCAATTGTTCTGGGGTATTGATTGCCCGAGAAACAGTCATTAATGAAACTGATGCCAGATTTGCCACTTCTTTCAGCGAAACCATTACTTTCCTCAATGGATTATATTGCCGCTTTGATAGGTTGATGATGGTGATCTTACCATTATTGATTAACCGGAGCGGGGGGATTGGCGAGCGCTATCAATAAAAAGCCCTCATGAGTGAGGGCTAGAGGCTAACAGTTGGCTTTATCATCAGCCTCATCAATCAGACCGTTGGCTATCTTGCTCGCATCAAGATAACGGGAAGAACTTAAAATCCCATTAAGTGTTTCTCGAACACTGAACAAAAATTGATCATTATCTGACTCGTTAGCACATTCAACCATTAATGCGATAAGCAAAGCTTCATGGGCGATCAAATGATCTTCACCAGGTAAGTTTGCATCAGTGCCACCTTGCTGGGCGCGGACAGATGTTTGATTAAGTGATGACATAAAACTCCTTATTTAATAATTGAATAACCACCTACCCACTATAGCGGGGTTTCTATTTATTGCTATGACAGATGAATGTTCTGTCATAGCAGCCATAACAGATTATGTGGTGGTGGCAGTCAATTGCTCCATTTATCCGCGCTATTTCAACAGGATATTATGGATAAAGTCCCTTATTTTACCGGGCGATAAATACGCACCGCCGCAGTGAGACGCAGGGTACGGTGGGCTAACTCCTCTGCCGCCCCAGCATACTGCTCCACCATGGCGGAATTTTGATGAGTCATTTGGTCCAACTGACCGATCGATTGGCTAATTTGGCCAAGAGCTTGTGTCTGTTCATAGGTTGAGGTGCTAATTTCCCGGATTAAAGTGGAAACCTGACCGGCCTGTTGAACAATATTATCCATGGTAGCACCGGCATTTTGGACTAACTTACTCCCATCCCGAACCCGCTCCACACTCGTTTCAATGAGGTGCTTAATTTCTTTTGCCGCAGTGGAAGAACGTTGGGCCAAATGGCGAACTTCACTAGCCACTACGGCGAAGCCACGGCCTTGTTCGCCCGCCCTTGCTGCTTCAACTGCCGCATTGAGTGCCAAAATATTCGTTTGGAAAGCTATGCCTTCAATCACACTGATAATATCGACAATACGATGGCTGGAATCATTAATCGTGCCCATAGTATTAATCACCTGGTGCATTAACTCACTACCACGTTCCGCTGCATGGCTGCTCATCGTGGCTAATGATGTCGTCTCATTGGCGCTATTGGCGCTGTTTTGGACGGTTGCGACGAGTTGTTCAGTCGCACTGACAATATGTTGTAGATTGGCGGTAGCTTGTTCGGTCCGAACTTTTAACTCACGATTCCCTGCCGCAATTTCACTGCTGGCAGTATTAATACCATCAACCTGGCCACTAACGTCGTCAGTCAGAGAGCGGAGATTCAATCCCAACTGATTGACGCTACGCATTAAATAGCCAATTTCGTCAACACGATTCAGTTGCACATAATCACCGGCTTGCCCGGAAGAGACATCTTGTGCTTGCTGCAAAATCGCGGCAATCGGGCGGGCGACTTGGCGCTCCAACCAAAATGAGGTGATTAAGCTACTGAAAAGGGTGGCTATTCCTAGCCCCAGTAAGGGCAAACCGGTCACCCCCATCCCCATCGCCGCCAACGTCGGTAGCAGTGCGGCAGTCAATAATGCACCGCGCAAACGCCAACGTAAGGACAGAGTTTGAAATAATGAAAGAAAAGATAATACGCCAGTGCGGACAATCAGCCCGCGATACAATGCAATGCGGCGTTGCTTAGCTTTGCCAGAGTTAAAATCGGCATACAGTGCTTCAGCTTGTTTTACTTCTTCGCGGGTTGGCGCAATTCGCACTGAAATATAGCCGGTCAAACGGTTTTTATGGAGCAGAGGGGTGGCATTGGCGCGTACCCAGTAATAGTCACCATTTAGACGACGATTCTTGACTAATGATGACCAGGATAAACCCGCATTCAAAGTCCGCCACATATCAGCAAAGGCTGCGGGGGGCATATCCGGATGCCGCACCACATTGTGAGGTTGACCCAGCAAGTTTTGATATTCAAAGCCACTGGCACGCACAAAGGCAGCATTGGCATAGGTGATATTACCTTGAATATCAGTGGTAGACTGCAAGGTGGTATCGCGATCAATAGGATACTCCTGCCGGCTGACAGGTTTGTTCACTCGCATAATAACCTCAGTAAATGGGGGGCATTTATAACAATGGAATACAATAATTACTGAGAGTCATCGGCAGTCGCAGAGAAAACTTTATGCCTTTATTAATATAAAAACTCAATTCACTATAAAGGTGCTTTTTATTAGTCTTATTGCGCTTATTTAGTGCATTTTACTATTTATAAAAATATGAATTTTGCTTAATTCATTATTTAACCTTAATCTTAAGTTGGTTTATAAAATAACCATTTTGTAAAAATATATGATATAAAACAGTTTGTTATGTTATTTTTGATTGAGTTTTACAATGTTTAATTGGTGAGTTTTTTAAATGAGTGTTTGTTTGCTTTTCTATTTATCTGTAATTGAGATTAAATATGCATGGTTTTTACTTAAAAGTTACATAATGTGATGTTTGTTGGTGGTTTGATTTGCAATATTTGTTAATGATGAATATCACAATAATTATTTGTTACAGTTACCCGGCATATCAATCTGAATAATATTAATAGGGATAAAAATCCCCGCAGATGCAGAGATAGAAAAATTAAAGAGTGATAATGAATACGAAATCAACAATCAGTTAAAACTGAATGGCTCTTTTTTACTCTTTCTATTTTCATCAGAAAGTCATAGATAGGTGAGAGTCGGTTTGAGTCTTTACTAAAAATATCAACCGGTTACACAAAAATTGGGGCGGAAAAGTTTATTAAGCTGTCATCGTCGATGTTGTTAACTGCTCCAGAGGTTACAGTGCCAACATCAATTTTCCCCCATTCCGGGAGCTTGTGATGCTCCCGGATAATAGCGTCAAGAAAGGCTATAAACCGCGTTTTTCCATTAACAAAGCAAGGTCAATGAGGCGATTCGAAAAACCCCATTCGTTATCATACCAAGCCAGGATTTTGACCAGTTTGCCACCAATGACCAATGTTGAGAGGCCGTCAATAATAGATGACCGCGGATCGCCGCGATAATCACTCGATACCAGAGGTTCTTCGCTGTAGCCCAGAATACCCTTTAACGGGCCAGATTCGCTGGCTTGACGAAATGCAGCATTAATTTCTTCAACCGTCGCCTCACGTTTAAGGTTTACGGTTAAATCAACGATAGAGACCACCGGCACTGGAACGCGCAGGGAATAGCCGGTCATTTTACCGTCAAGTTCAGGGATGACCTTCCCGATCGCCTTAGCAGCACCGCTGGAATAAGGGACAATAGAAACAGCCGCCGCACGTGCTCCTCGTAAATCTTTTTCTGGCTGGTCATGCAGGGCTTGGCTGTTGGTATAAGCATGGGTGGTGTTCATAAGCCCATGTTCAATACCAAATACCTGATGTAAAACTTGTGCGGCAGGGGCAAGGCCGTTAGTTGTACAGCTACCGTTACTGACGACTTTGTGCTTGGCTGCATCATATTTGTCATCATTGACACCCATCACAATGGTAATGTCGTCGTTTTTAGCTGGAGCGGAAATAATGACACGCTTTGCTCCACCTTTGGTGATATGGACTTCTGCTTTGGCTTTTTCAGTAAAGAATCCTGTGGCTTCTATGACAATATCAACACCGACACTGCCCCACGGAATTGCTGCGGGATCTCTTTCCGAAAAGACGCGAATGGCATGTCCATTAACCAAAAGTTGGTTTTCATGCGCTTTAATATCGACATTTAACGTACCGGAGAGTGAATCATATTTAAGGAGATGAGCGAGAGTTTTGCTATCAGTGAGGTCATTAATGGCGACCACCTGAAAATCATGACGTCCCAATGCTGCACGAAGGACATTTCGCCCAATTCTGCCGAATCCGTTAATACCCACTTTAACCATGATAAAAACCCCTTTATTGACTGAATTGAATTAATACTAGCTCTCAGAAGGGGTGGCGTAAATGACAATAAAAGATCAATTTATGCCATTTTACGGCAATGGAAATGTTCACGATATTCTGTTGGCGTCAACTGTAAGTTGCGTTCAAAAACCCTGCGTAGATTTAGACCGCTGCCAAACCCAGTGGCCACCGCAATTTGCTCAATACTACTGGTTGTTTGTTCAAGGTGCTGTCTGGCAGCATTTAACCGGGCTTCTTCAACATACTTTGCTGGTGTAATACCGGTCTCTCGAGTGAATACTCGAGTAAAGTTACGTGGGCTCATGGCTGCTCGTTCTGCCAGATTTTCGACGGACAAATTACTGGTGAGATTATTCGGCAGCCATGTTTGAAGATCACGGATCACCCGATCATTGGCTTGATTCAGTAAATATCGACTAAACTGTATTTGTCCGCCAGGACGGCGCAGAAACATCACGAGGTCTTGCGCAATCTCTCTGGCGACATTAAATCCTTGGTCGTCTTCGACCAAAGCGAGAGTCAGATCAAAACCTGAACTGACCCCTCCAGACGTCCAGACCATGCCATCTTGAACATACAAAGGACCGCGTTCCACCATTATCTGTGGGTATTGCGCTTGCAGGGTATCAAGCAACCGCCAGTGTGTAGTGGCATGGCGCCCATCCAATAAACCGGCCTTGGCAAGCAGAAGTGCTCCCCCACAGATAGAAACTATTCGTTCGGCATGTGGGGCCGCCAGTTTAAGCCAACTGACAACATTGCTACTTTCATCTTCTGTCAGCCCTTTGCCAGTGACCATTATTGTGTTGCGGGAAAGTGTCGGGTCCAGATCGCAAAGCCGCTGGTCAGCCAGCAAGCTTAGACCTGAAATGCCGTTTACCACACGATGCGATTGTGTTGTGGCTACAGTGACCTGATAGGGTGGGTGAGGAGTATCCGCTGTTTGCAGGCGATTAGCATGCATAAGAATATCGGCGATCCCTATTGCTTCAAACAACATTCCCCCATCAGGGATGATAATCAAGAAAGAGTGCATGGCATTAATCGTTCGGTTAGCATGATATGCGACAAGTGTATCACCGGAGTGGACACGGTTGTAAATAGCGGACAGTGATAGGTTGATGCTTTATTTAGTTAAGGGGCAATGCTCCTTAACTAAAAATGACAGCTTTGTTGTTACAAATCTACTCCACATAATGACATTCACGTTTAAGTTTTACTTAAAATTCAAATGGTTATATTGGAATGGTCAGCTTCCCTTGTAAACGCTCCTAAATTTGATAACAAGAAGCAAAGATAACTTGCCATTAAGTGCTGTTTGTATATACAGTATTTAGCAATGAAAACAGACAGCAAAACACCCATCTGTTTTTTTAATTGGATGATTGGTGTGTAAGAAAAGAACGTTATTGAGATAAAAAATACAGGGAAACGGCGAAGAGTGATGGAGGACTTAGTCGGGGGAAGTCGATAATTTTTAATTATAATTAATAACTAAATAATTGCTTTATCATATATGTATCGCTCATTAATTCCTCTATTGTGAATCCCTTAATATCGTCTATCGCGAGTAAATTGTTTGTCTAATCAGAGGCGCAGCATCATAAAGCGCCAGTCCGTAGCTATCGGCCAATCCATAGCTATTGATATTGTATCTATAACAAGGATTAAAAATGAAATTAGAAACATTATCTATTCATGCCGGTTATTCACCAGATCCTACCACCAGAGCGGTTGCTGTTCCCATTTATCAGACTTCTTCTTTTGCTTTTGATGATACCCAGCATGGTGCTGATTTATTTGATTTAAAAGTCGCGGGCAATATTTACTCACGGATCATGAACCCCACCAATGATGTGTTGGAACAACGAGTTGCAGCGCTGGAAGGGGGGATTGCTGCCCTGGCAGTTGCATCCGGTATGGCCGCGATCACTTATGCTATCCAAACCCTTGCTGAGGCCGGGGATAATATTGTGTCAGTAGCGAAGTTGTATGGCGGGACTTACAACCTGCTGGCCCATACTTTGCCGCGTTATGGGATTGAGACTCGATTTGCCGATCATGATGATATTGAAGCATTAGAAGCATTGATTGATGACCGGACAAAAGCAGTTTTTTGTGAATCAATTGGTAATCCAGCGGGCAATATTGTTGATTTGAAAAAATTGGCTGATGCCGCCCACCGGCATGGGGTGCCACTGATTGTCGATAATACGGTCGCGACACCTATTCTCTGTCGGCCATTTGAGCATGGCGCGGATATTGTGGTGCATTCATTGACCAAATATATCGGCGGCCACGGCTCTAGCATTGGTGGCATTGTGGTGGATTCCGGCAAGTTCCCGTGGACACAATATCCGAAACGCTTTGCTCAATTGAATACGCCCGATCCTTCTTATCACGGCGTGACTTATACCGAGCAATTTGGTGCGGCTGCATATATTGGCCGTTGCCGAGTTGTACCGCTGAGAAATACTGGCGCGGCACTGTCGCCATTCAATGCATTCCTGATCTTACAAGGGCTAGAAACGCTGGCTTTGCGTATGGAACGTCATACTGAAAATGCGTTGAAAGTTGCTCATTATTTGCAGAATCACCCACAAGTTAGCTGGGTTAAATATGCCGGTTTACCTGACCATCCTGAACATGAGTTAGCCCAACGCTATTTTGGTGGTAAACCTGCTGCGATATTGTCATTTGGTGTGCATGGAGGGCAGGCGGCGGGGGGGCGATTTATCGATGCGCTAAATTTGATCGTGCGGTTGGTTAATATTGGTGATGCCAAATCATTGGCGTGCCATCCTGCCTCCACCACTCATCGTCAGCTCAATGATGAAGAGCTTATCAAGGCGGGTGTGCCACGAGATATGGTGAGATTGTCGATTGGCATTGAGCACATTGATGACATCCTCAATGACCTTGCCCAAGCATTGGATGCGGCTAAATCTTAAGATAAATGCAGAATGTGACCGGTAGCTCGAGAGGTACCGGTCAAAAGTCATAGCGGAAACAATTAAAGTGCAGTCAATGTTGCTGCAATCACTTTGGCATAGGGGGTAGTTGGGCGGCCAATAAGTTTGCTCAAGGTATGGCTATCATCAAAAAGCCCACCTTTAGCTGCACCTGCATCAGAATCTGCCAGCAGGCTGGCAAAACCGTCAGGTAAACCGGCTCCGAGCAGCGCTTGCTTGAAGTCAGTTTCATAAAGGTTTTTGTATACGACTGGTTTGCACGATTGGCGGGCAATTTCTGCTGTGAATTCGGCCAATGTATAACTGTCATCACCGGCTAATTCGTAAACTTTACCGGCTTGATTCTCTTGGGTCAGCACCACGGCGGCGCCCTCGGCATAGTCTTCACGCGCAGCAGAGGCGATATGACCATCACCTACCGCGCCGATGAATGCGCCATGAGCTAGAGCCGGAGCGATACTTGCAGCGTAGTTTTCGGTATACCAACCGTTGCGTAATAGCACTACAGGTAAACCTGACTCACGCAATAGTGCCTCTGTGGCGCGGTGTTCTTGCGCTAATCCGAGAATACTTTTATCGGCATGCAGCAAACTGGTATATGCCAACAATTTAACACCTGCTTTTTTGGCGGCATTGATTACCGCAGTATGTTGGGCAATACGTTGTCCCACTTCACTCGATGAGATTAACAGCAGTTTATCAACCCCTTCGAAAGCAGCTTCTAATGTCGCGGGTTGGCTATAATCCGCTTTATGTACCTGAACACCTAGCGCCGCTAAATCGCTGGCTTTCTCAGGGTTGCGTACGGCGGCAATAATTTCACTGGCTGGGACTTTTTTAAGTAATGCGTTGATAACAAGGCGGCCTAGTTGGCCGGTAGCTCCGGTTACTGCGATCATTATGACGCTCCAAATGTGATGTTATGCCTTTCGTACTTGAAATAGCTAGGGTTAACTAGATTCTCGCACCCAGAATCACTGGCCTGAGTCAGAGCCGCGCGGTTTATTCACTTGCGACCTATCTACAACACCAATGACTTTGGGCAAGTAGTCAGGTGACAGGCTGTTTTAAGGAACAAAAGAGAATATTCGCTAAAAAACCGCTCTTGAGATCATCATATGCAATATACTAACTTTAAGTAAGTACGCACAAAAAGGTTAGTATGAAAATAATAGAATCGCAAAATTTGCCGGGCACTATTTCATTTCCGGAACAAGTCCGGCGGGGAGAGTTGCTCAATGTTGATTGCCCATCAAGAGAGGTGCTCAAGCGAATCACTAGCCGTTGGGGCGTCTTGGTACTCATTGCTTTGAGTAATGAAACCCTGCGTTTTAGTGCTCTGAGAAGAAAAATTGGCGGCGTCAGTGAAAAAATGCTGGCGCAAACATTGCAAAACCTCGAAGAGGATGGGTTTGTTGATCGTATCGCGTATCCGGTTGTGCCACCGCATGTTGAATATAAGCTGACCCCACTGGGCAAAGAAGTTCAGGAGCAGGTCGAAGGGTTAGCTCTCTGGCTGGAGGAGAATTTTCACCGCATTATAGCGAAACGACAGCCACAGGCCGCATCATAATCTGCCGGTATTTAGCAGCAGCCATAGCATCGGCTCTGGCTGCTGGTATTTGATATCAATCCATTACAGCGTTTTTAATGCTTCAACTGACTCGATGGTCATAGAGGGGACAAACTCAGTCACACTATAATTGGCCACCGCAGTAAACGGATCTTCTGCTAATATTTTATCCAATTCTTCTCGGTCAATACTTTTCACCAAAATGATACCGCCAGTACGCGGGACTTTACGGCCAGAGGCAATAAAAACACCCTGTGCATAATACTTCTTTAACCAATCTTTATGGCTTTCAGTCAGAGCTTCAACCACGTCGATAGGCTGATGATAGGTTAGGCTGACAATAAACATGCAGAGTTCCTCCTGGGGCGTTATTAGTTAAAGATAAATGTCCATTCAATATAGCGTCTTGGCGCATGGCTGGCATGACAAAAATGATAAATTCACTAAGTTAGTTATTTAATAGCTAAATTTTGCATATTAAAAGCAATAATGATTATTTCATTTATTGTATGGTTCGGCGTTTACTCTTAATTCATTAGTTTGACTCAGTTTGCTCAATAATGTGGAGATGACAATGGCCAAGATTACTGCATGGTTTACCGGATTACCTTGGTGGCAGCCAGCATCTTTACCTGAGAGTGGCGCTGCTTTATCTCAGGCCGATGGAGCGCATTTACTGGAAACAATCAATGCGATTGGCGGGCTGTATGGTATTGAATTTATTCACCATTAAATACATTCTCTATTAAGTGTTGATATTATTTAGTATTGCATCATATAAAAATATTTTATAGAAAAGACAGATAACCTTCTGATTGAAAAATTAATTTATTACCAGGTAAATAGACATGAAACTGAATAAAACCTTATCCCTGAGTGGGATATTGAGCGCCTCACTATTGCTAAATGCAGCTTGGTCATTCAATGCATCCGCACAAAGTTTATTGGATAAAGCCAAAAGCCAACAACCGCTGATTGCCGGTATTGCCAATGAACAGCCGTACGGTTATATCGGCACTGATGGCAAGGCGACGGGTGCCAATGTGGAGGTGTTGCGCGCGGTACTAAAATCATTGGGAATAACCCAAATAGAAACACCGATTGTCGATTTTGGCGCATTAGTGCCAGGTTTAGCAGCAAAACGTTTTGATGTGATTGGAGCGGGCTTATTTATTAATCCGGCTCGCTGCAAAGTGATTGGTTTTTCTAATCCGGTCACACGATCCGGTGGGGCTTTTATCGTGAAAAAAGGTAACCCATTGAATTTGCATAGCCTAAAAGATGTCGCGGCTAATAATAAAGCCCGCCTTGGCACCCAAAATGGCACCAATCAAATTACTGAAGCTAAAGACAGCGGCATAGCAGCTGGCAATGTGGTGCTGTTTGACAAAGATAGCGAAGCACTGGCTGCATTGAAGGCCGGGCGTGTTGATGCTGTTTATTTTCCCGACGCTGAAATCCTCAGTTTGTTGAAGAAATCAAATGACCCAACAGTTGAACGTGCGTTGCCTTTCCAGCAAATCCCTGATGCACATGGCAACCCTAGCTACAATTATCACGCATTTGGTTTACCGCGTAATGATCCCGAGTTCATTCAGGCCTTTAATGCTGAGTTAGCGAAGTTACGGGCTTCCGGTGAGTTACTGAAAATCCTACAAAAATATGGCTATACCGAAAATGAGTTACCTCCGGTAGAGGTTCAAGCCAGTCAGATATGTGAGTCACAGGCTTAATTATTTATTTTTTGCAGCGATTTACAGGTTATTTATGTCAATACACTCATCGTATTCAAAGCATACCATTGGGCAAGCTGGGATCTTGAGTTGGGGGCAATTGTCTTTCGACCATCCAACCTTAGCTGGGCTTGAACTTCCTTATTTTGATATTGAGGCCCTACAACCGGGGCCAAAACTGGCCATTATTGCGGGTATGCATCCTAATGAAGTTTCGGCCATGGAAGCCGCTTTACGTTTAAAAGATTACTTTGCCACTCAACTCGTGCGCGGTTCTGTCACTATTCTGCCGGTACTTAATATGCCCGGCTTATATCTGCACTCTGAATTCGTTTGCCCCGAGGACAATAAAAATATCAACTTTCTTTCCCCCGGTGACCCGCAAGGAAGCTTCAGTGAAGTTCTCATTGATAGCGTATTGAATAGCTGGGCAAAAGATGCGGCGGTATTTATTGATTTACATGGCGGCGACCTGCGCGAAGAGGTGGCGAAATTTGTGATGTGCCAACAGATTGGAGATGTAGAGTTCGACTTGATAACTCGCTCGTTGGCCCATCAGTTTGATGCCGATGCCATTGTCGAGTTTGCCGTTGATCAAACCAATAATCGCGGACGGGCCACCAATGAATTGCCTTGGCTGGGACGGCATGCGGTGATGTCAGAGGGCGGGGCGAACGGCATTCTTGATGACGAAAATACGCAATTCCATTTCAATGGTGTCGCCAACATTGCTCGCCATCTCGGATTGACACAGGATCCGGTGCAAACCCGGACGCGCTTAAATATTGTCGTCAATAATTTTGACAAGATTGAAGCGCCGTTCAGCGGCCGACTGTATTTGGATATTGTGGCCGGCGAGCAGGTGACCAGTGGGCAGCGCCTTGGTGTGATTAAGAATTTATACGGCGAATGGATGGCTGATGTTATTGCACCTTTTTCCGGTTTGATATTGATGATAGTGAATCACAACATCATCAACCAGGGCGAGTGGCTGATAAGTCTGGCCCCATTGCCGCTTGGCTTACCGGAATAGATTATCCGTACACTGAGTTGAAATTATGGAATTGAGTCATCTGCCATTTGTTGCCGGTGAACTGGCCCGTGGGGCATGGGTCACTGTGCAAATAACCTTTTTATCTGCCACCTTGGCTTTGGTGCTCTCCTTTGTGTTTGCGTTATTACGCCTGTCACCCCTACGGCCAGTGCGAGTCATTACTGCGGCTAGCATCGAGTTTTTGCGCGGTACATCGGCATTGGTACAACTATTTTATCTGTTTTTTATCCTGCCACTATTCGGTATTAGCATTAGCCCGATGACCACGGCAGTGATTGGTTTGGGGCTTAACTTTTCCTCTTTTGGTGCGGAAATTGTGCGCGGTGCCATCGTCAATGTCAGTCAGGGGCAGCGCGATGCTTTGCGCGCCCTGGATTTCCCGCCATTGATGGCTTTCCGGCGCATTATTCTGCCACAAGCACTGCCTTTTATGCTGCCACCGCTCGGTAACTTGTTAGTGGAATTACTGAAATCGACGTCGGTCGTGTCCTTAATTACGCTGAGTGATCTGACCTTTGCGGGTGCATCTCTGATTACTACCTTGGGTGATCAGACGCTAATCTGGAGCATGGTTTTGCTGTGCTATTTCGCGATGGCCTGGCCGCTAACCCGGTTAGTGGCGCATTACGAGCGGCATCATACGCGTTATCGTCAAGTTGGGAGTCGCGGATGAGAGAAGAAATGGCTCTGATTTTGCCGAGGAGTAATGATGGATTTTGATTTCGCATTTGCCTGGTCAATCTTACCGGATTTGTTACCTGGATTATTGGTGACTCTCGAAGTGGTGGTGGCGGGCTTTTTGCTGGCGACTGTATTGGGGATGGTGGTTGCTGTGTTGCTGCAACTACAATCCCCCTTTATCACTCCTGTATGCCAGGCGTATGTGACATTTTTTCGCAATACGCCGCTACTGGTACAGCTCTATTTCCTTTTTTTTGCTTTGCCACTCAGTGGGTTAGCATTGCCGGCGATGGCCACGGGTATGGTGGGGATGGGGTTATATTATGGTGCTTATATTGCCGAAGCATTCCGTGGAGCAATCAATGGTGTGCCGCAAGGGCAGTGGGAAGCGGCACGGGCACTGGATTTCCCACCATTAACGCGCTGGACACGCATCATTTTTCCGCAGGCATTCAAGCCGATGTTACCCGTGCTGGGAAATTACTTGATAGGGATGTTTAAAGAAACGCCTTTACTGGCGGTTATCACTATTCCGGAGTTATTTCAGGCGGCGAAGCAGATTGCTGGCTTGACCTATCGGTATAACGAGCCCTACACGTTAATGGCATTACTGTTCCTGCTGATCAGTTTGCCGACATCACTCCTGTTTAGCTATCTGGAAAGGCGGCGCAGACATGCATAACTCATCCTTAACTCTCTCTTCTCCAGCGCAAATTATTTTATCGCAAGTGGTGAAAAACTATGGTGAAACGCGAGTCTTGGACAACCTTGATTTGTCGATTCCTATTGGACAAAAAGTGGCATTGATAGGCCCAAGCGGTTCAGGGAAATCAACTATCTTACGGCTGATTAAGGGGTTAGAAACTTTTTCTTCCGGCCAGATAAATATCGAGGGCAAACCGGTCAATGCTGGCGCCCAACCTTATTCGTTGTTTCGTCGTCGACCGCCGGTAAACCATGTAGTTGGCATGGTCTTTCAGCATTTTAATCTGTTCCCGCATTTGACCGTTGAGCAAAATATTACCGAAGCGCCATTGCGGGTGTTGAAAGTGGGTATCGAGGAGGCACGCGCGCGCGCTCATCACTATCTACAATTGGTTGGGTTAGCCCATAAAGCCAATGCTTGGCCTGCGACCTTGTCGGGTGGGCAACAGCAGCGAGTGGCGATAGCCCGGGCTTTGGCTATGCGCCCTAAAGTGATGTTATTTGATGAAGTGACTTCAGCACTGGATCCGGAACTGGTCAGTGAGGTATTGGGGGTTATCCGCCACATTGCTCATGAACAGCAAATGACTATGCTACTGGTGACTCATGAAATGCATTTTGCTCGGGATGTAGCAGACAGAGTGATTTTTATGGAACAGGGCAAAATTGTGGATGATGGTGTGCCGCAGGATATCTTGGTCACCCCACGGCATGCTCGTACTCGCCAGTTTCTTAACTTATTGAATGATCGCTGAGTGAGGTTTTTTTAAACCAGGATTGTACTCTGCCGGGTTTGGAGAACATCACCAAATTACCCAATAGGATAAGTAGTAAACCGATAATAGCATTCAGGTGCCAATAATAGCCTTCATAAAAGGTTGATAGGGTCAGTGCCACCAGCGGGAATAACAATGTGCTGTAAGCGGCACCACTGGCCCCAATGCGGCCAATCAAACTGAAGTATGCAGCAAAAGCAATGACCGAGCCAAAAATAGCCAAATAGAGCAATGAACCAAGGTAACTGGGCGTCAGTTCAATCGTGAAAGAGTGATGCTGAATTAGACTGAAAAGCCCCATTAATACAGCACCATAAGTCATGGCATAAGCATTGGTTGACAGAATATCCAACCCACGACGCTGGTGGCGGCTGCTTATCATATTACCCAGAGAGAAGCCGTAAGTGCCGAGCAAGCTTAGACCAATCCCTTTCAACAACTCCGGCGCTATCTGTGTGGCGGTGAGATCGTGCCAGAACAGCGCGACAATACCTGTCATGCCAAGAATACTGGCGGGGAATAGGTTGGGGCTGAGGCGTTGGCGGAAGAAAATCATGCCATTAATTGCATTAAACAGCACCGCCATGGAGAAAATAACGGATTCCAGGCCGCTGCTGATATAAGCCGCCGCATGATAAAAACAGTAGAAGTTAAAAGCAAAGACACAAAATCCCTGGGCGACACAAAATAAATGGTCACGTAGTGCAAGCTGGCGTAGTCGGCGCACCAGCAGTAAAAAAATCATCATGACACCGGCGGCCAATGCAAACCGATAAAATATAGAGACCGTAATAGCTACATCCCCTTGTTGTTGCAGAGTAATGGCAATCCAGGTTGTTCCCCAAATCAATACAACTAATAAATAAAGCAGTGCGTTCATGGCTATTTCTCATCACGTCTAAAACATCAGTATCTATCCTGTAGGTAAATGTGACTTTCAGTGGATTGCGGTAAGTTGCAAAATCTTGCGCATTTTTGAGATAAATAACTGGAAAATATGGTTTGCGGCGCAGCTTGTCATTAAACTGACTTCATCAGCTTTACCACAGGAAGTTAGTACGATGTTGGAACGCTACCAAGCCTTTGAAACGCTTAGAGAACATAAAGCTCGCCTGCATGATTGTGTGCAACTGGGTTCGGGGATTCAATTGGCGGCCTGGTCTAATAGCGATGATTGTATTACGCAAGAAAGCCCAGATCATCACACCCTGAGTTTGTATGTTGCAGATGGCTATGAGTGTTATCACAAAACGCGGGCAGGGTGGAAAAATGGCGGCGGGCCGGATCGTTTTTGTATTATGCCCAAAGGCAGCTTATCGAGCTGGGATGTCCGGGATGATTTGTCATTTGTACATTTGTATTGTACCGATAAACATCTACGCCAATTAGCCGAACAAATCTGGGAGCGTAGCCCCCAATCAATTCAAGTGGATGAGCGCATTTTCGCCGAAGATCCCCAAATAACGCTGCTATATCGCCAGTTTTTACTGAATTGTGATTGGCAAGAACAAGCCAATCATCTGGCGCTCAGCAGTGCCGCGACTTTACTGATGACCCATTTACTCAAAAATTATACTCAGTTGCAGTGGGCGATACCTACCATTCGTGGTGGTTTAGCCCCGGTAGTATTAAAACGAGTAAAGGAATACATCGGCGAGCATTTTGTGCAACCGCTGTTATTGTCAGACCTTGCTGAACAGGCAGGGCTGAGTGAGTTCCATTTCGCACGGATGTTCAAACAGAGTACCGGGCTGGCGCCTCACCAGTTTGTGTTGAAGGTTCGTTTGTCCCGCGCAGAACAATTATTAAAATACAGCATGATGCCGCTCATTCACATTGCTTTGGAGTGTGGTTTTAGCTCTGCCAGCCACTTCAGCAATTGTTTTAAAGCCGCTTATGGGGTAACACCCTCACTAATGCGACAACGGCAATTATAACGAGTGTGTATCTCTGAGTGATGCTACAGCGGGCAACTTAAATCACCTTCAGGGCAGTTGAGGAATGACTTCAAGTGTGTGGTGCGTTCTTCGGTTTTATGGGTCAAGCAAGCAGAAATAATCATCGGATGCACTGAACCCCCCTCGGTGGCTGATGACTGGAAAGTACAGTCCGCATCACGGTATTTTATCCAGGTTTGTTGCGCACTTTTCAATAACGCTCTTTGGCCGACAGATGTTTTGGCAAGCACTTCTTTATAAGTGCGATTAAGCTCGGTATCGGCTTTTTTATAATCTGAAGTTGCACACTGGTTCATATCTTGCTGTGTTACCGCGTTTTGACAATTAAGAGCCAAAGCTTGGCCGAGTGGTAATAGCAATAAAGATACCAACATAATCTTCTGTTTTAGCATGACGACTCCAAAATAATAACCGAAAGTAACAAATAGCCCCTACTCGTTAAGGCGGGGCCTTGAATAATATGACATTTTACTTCTTAGCCGCTGCCATAATATCTGTTTTTACAGCGGATACTTTTTTATCTGGCGACTTTTTACAGATATCAATGACTTTTGGGGTGTACACAGTATCGACTTCCTGAAAATCAACATTATCCCCTTTTTTATACTGTGTATCCTCATTCAGTATCCAGAAAGCTACCGGTGTCATGCTCTTTGGATTAAGATCCAGGAACTCTTTGCAGGTCATCTCTGTTGGGGTCGTGGAGGAGGCAAATACTGGGGTCATGGTGGTCAGTAGTAGTGTTGCAATGGCTATGTTAGGTAGTGATTTATAGAACATGATTATTTCCTCATGGGGCTATTAGCTTTAATAGAATGTTATTAGGACGAAAGAATAATATTTCTTCATCATTTAGCATGGTCTATAAAATTATATATTGCCAGATTTATGACTAATTTAATAACTTGATTTAAACTTAACCTTGTGATTAATAATGATGAAAATTTTGTTATGTTATTGATTTTTATAATAAGAGATGGATTTGTTTTGTTGTTTGTCTAATCTTGTTTTGTTATATATGGCGAGGATATTAATAATCTCATAATAATAAATCATTGCATTACTACATGTGGAGTAATAACAAGCAGATAAATAAAATCATATTATTTCGACAAGCATGGAGACGGTTTACTCAGCACCTTAGGTCAGATATTCACTGGGCTATTATCGTGTGTTATAATTAGTTATGTCATTGTTTATACTGAGAGCTAAGCTGGTTATTGTTTCATTTTCACTATTTAATAATAGGTGATTTATCTTTATGTCTATACTTTCTTTTTATCATAACTGTTTGGGTTCTCTTGCCAAAAAAGTATTTGGTAAGCATCCAGGTGAACCAGTGAAGAGGAAGAATGGGAAGAGTGAATTATCTAATCTTCAACTGGATGTATTACTGAATGCCGAAAAGCAAGTCGCCATTATTACAACCGACTTAGACAATTGCGTCACGATATATAATGTGGGCGCAGAGCGGATGTTTGGTTATTCTAAAGATGAAGTTATCGGCAAGCCTATTTCTGATATTTTACATATTCCCGAAAATGGCGAAGCTCAAGTTAAGCTGGATTATTTGTTGCTTAATCGCCGTGAAGCCAGTGAATGGTGTTATCAACGTAAGGATGGAGAACGTTTCTGGGGCGCGCTGAGTGTCCATGAAATAACATCTGAGAATGGCAATATTGTAGGTTATATCAGTGTGATTGCAGATGTATCGGAAAGAAAATCCTTACTGATAGAACTGGAAAAAAGCCAGAAAATGATGGATAAGTTAACTAAAAACTTGCCAGCGATGATCTATGCATACTATTTAAATTCTGATGGAGAATCTCATTTTAGTTATTGCAGCGAGGGGATCAGGCAAATATTTGATCTTGCGCCTGCCGATGTTCTGCATGTACCGCAAGAGAAAAATCCGTTATTTAGCCGTATTCATACCGATGATATGGAAATGTTAAAACAGGCCGTTATCACATCCCAGCAGAATTTATCCGTTTGGAGTTGTGATTTCCGTGTTGTGCTTCCAGGGAAAGGAACTCATTGGCTCCACGGTGAGTCTTTCCCCACACGGCAAGACGATGGCTCGGTTATCTGGTATGGATCGTTTTTTGATATTACAGAACTTAAACAGTCTGAATCGATCCTCAAAGCATTGTCACAAACCGATGTGTTGACTGGGGTGGCAAATCGCCGTCACTTTGATAACCTCTATCAGAATCTCTGGCAAAAGAATCACATAGAAGGTGGCAGCCTGTCGGTTTTGATGATTGATTTTGACAACTTTAAAAGCTTTAACGATTTGTATGGGCATGCCATGGGTGATGTTTGTCTTAAGTCTATTGTCGAAACATTGGCAAAGTCTATTCGCGGCGGTTCAGATATTCTGGCTCGTTATGGTGGGGAGGAGTTTATTGTCTTACTCGCGCCAAGTACTCTGGCAGATGCGACTGCGGTTGCCGAGCGTATGCGCCATTCGATTGAGGAACTGGACATTCCCCACGGAATGTCGCCCCATGGGTGCGTGACTATTAGTGTTGGTGTGGCCTCCGTGTCTGAACCGGGTGAACATCTGTCGGCGAAAGATTTGTCAGATGCCGCCGATAAAGCGCTATACCGAGCGAAAACCGCGGGGAAAAACCAGGTTAAAGCGGTAGAACTGAATTGATTAGTGACATGCCTATGAGGAAATGTGGGGCAGGAGGATATAACTGCCCCACAAATACACATTGCCGATATGATTATTACCGCTGTGAAAAAACGATATCTTGCTTAGTTTGTATGGTCTTGAGCTTCCCGCAGACGTTCTTCTTCTTCAGCGATAACCGCCTGAATTTCCTCTAGTACGCCTTCAACATCAACGGCTTGCGTGCTTTCCGCAAACTCGCCGGTCAATGGGGTTTCAGGATGCAACTTACCATCTTCATAAAGCGCCCACATCTCTTTGGCATATTTACGGTCAAGTAATTCAGGGGCGTATTGACCATAATAGTGCGTCATATTCGCCACGTCTCGTTCCAACATCGCTTTAGCATGATTATTAGCTGCAGCATTAACGGCTTGCGGCAAATCTATAATCACCGGGCCGTCTTTGTCGATTAAGACATTAAATTCTGACAAGTCGCCATGAACTAAGCCTGCGCACAGCATCCGAACCACATAGCGGATCATGATTGCATGGTCAATCAGGGCTTGTTCTTTGCTAAAGGGGACATCACTAAGGCGAGGGGCGGCGAGGCCGTCTTCATCGGTGACCAGTTCCATTAGCAGCACACCATCAAGACAAGCATAAGGTTGTGGCACGCGAACGCCCGCATTGGCTAGCAGATACAACGCATCGACCTCGGCGGTTTGCCAGGTTTCCTCTTGCTGCTTGCGACCAAATTTTGAGCCTTTTGCCATGGCTCGCGCATCGCGGCTGTTACGGACCTTACGACCTTCTTGATACTGAACCGCTTGTTTGAAGTTACGGTTCTCTGCTTCTTTGTAAACTTTAGCGCAACGGATATCCTGCCCACAACGGACAACATAGACATCAGCTTCTTTGCCACTTTTTAAACGACGGATGACTTCGTCAACCAAGCCGTCATCAACCAGCGGTTGGATTCGTTTTGGAATTTTCATGGCGTCCTTGTACCCTATTTAAGCCCGCGATGGAATGGTTTTGGCTGAATTTTCCTCCAGTTTATCATTCGAGCCCATCTGCGGGTGGGTTTTTACGGTGAATCAGGCTGCACTGAACTGTGCATTATGTAATTTGGCGTAAGCCCCTTTACGGGCAAGCAAGTCGTGGTGGTCACCTTGTTCAACAATACCTTCTTTATCGACCACAATAATGCGATCGGCGTTTTGAATCGTGGCTAAACGATGAGCGATTACTAAGGTAGTTCGCCCTTGTGATAACTCAGTCAATGCCAGCTGAATGGCTTGCTCTGTGGCTGTATCCAGTGCAGATGTCGCTTCATCCAGAATCAGAATCGGCGGGTTTTTCAAGAAGATACGCGCAATAGAAAGGCGTTGCTTCTGGCCACCCGATAATTTGACCCCGCGCTCACCCACCACAGTATCAAGGCCATCAGGCAGACTTTCAATCAGCTCATCCAAGCGAGCTTGTTGTGCTGCCGCCATAATTTCATCATCGCTGGCGTCCAGTTTGCCATAAGCAATATTCTCACGGATAGAGCCGCCGAATAAGAAGACATCTTGCTGAACAATACCAATATTATTGCGCAATGATTGCTGGGTCATATCACGGATATTGATCCCATCAATGGTGATTGCACCGCCATCAAGCTCATAGAAGCGGGGCAATAATGAACATAATGTGGTTTTCCCTGCACCAGAGGGGCCGACAAATGCCACAGTTTCACCTGCGCGGATTTGCAGGTTTAAGTCAGTAAAGATTTTGTTCTGCGCTGAATAACCGAAACTAACATTTTGGTAACAAATATCCCCCCGCAGGTGGCCCACAGGGCGTGCATTGGGCTGATCGACAATATCGGGCAATGTATCAATCAGTTGAGTGAATCGTTTAAATCCTGCGATTCCTTTCGGATAACTTTCCAGTACCGAGGTGATTTTTGCCACAGGGCGGAAAAAGACTTCAACTAACAACAGAAAACCGACAAAGCCGCCGTAACTAAGCTGGTCATTCACCACATACCAAGTGCCAACCACCATCACGATCAACTGCACCAGGCGGGTGCTGAGGTAGCTCATGGTCATACTGGTGGTCATAATACGGTAAGCCCGCAGTTTAGTGGTGCGGTAATCTTCATTATCTTTGGCGAATAATTTTTTCTCATGGGATTCGTTTGCGAAAGCTTTTACGACACGGATCCCCCCGATGCTTTCTTCAATGCGAGCATTAAAATTCCCCACCTGACCAAACAGCCGACGCCAGGTTTCCGTCATTTGTGCGCCATAACGGCTGACCAGATAGGTCATAAACGGCACAATAAAGATAGTGAGCATCGCCAGTGGCAGGTGAACGGAAGCCATCAGGATAAAAGCGCCAATAAAAGTCATCACCGCAATGAAAAGATCTTCTGGGCCGTGATGGGCAATTTCCCCAACCTCCTCAAGGTCTTTTGTGACGTGAGTGATGATATGGCCGGTCTTCATATTGTCGTAATAGCTAAAGGATAACTTTTGCAGATGGCTAAAGGCTTGGCGGCGCATATCGGTTTCGATACCGACACCGAGAGCATGTCCCCAATAGTTAACTATCGCCATGAGCGCGGTATTGAGGAGATAAATCATTAGCAGGCCCGTAGCAGCCCAGACTATCAACACCCAATCTTGATTAGGAAGTAACTTATCAATGAACAGTTTTACCGCCATTGGGAAGCTCAGTTCCAGCAACCCGGCCAAAATGGCACAGCCAAAATCCAGATAGAAAAGCCCTTTGTACGGGGTGTAATAAGAAAAGAAACGGCGGAGCATCAGGCATCCTTACAATTACAGAGGGAAATTACGACACAGAATAAGAAAAAGCGGTTTGTAGCATCATAAATCTAAATAATTCTTAATAACGTTTATTTTGCCAGTTATTGACCGATAATAAAATTCTTATCTGTGAGAATATGCCAGAAGCAAAGATAAAATCGAGTTGTGTTAGTGATTTCGTAGCGAGGAGTAATGACAATGAAGTTGACGATGACGGATACCCCAGCGGTTGAAGATGTGGCAGAAATTATGGCGGGGTTAAAGGCCTTTAACCGCAATTTTGTCGGTGATCATGGTCGAAAACCATTAGCTGTGTTTATCACGGGTGAGGATGGTGAAAAGTTAGGGGGGATTACCGCCTATACATTAGGTAATTACCTGAGTATAGAATTGTTGTGGGTATCAGATACATTACGTCATTCTGGGGCGGGCAGTAAATTGATGCTGGCTGTAGAACAGGAAGCGATACAAAGAGGGTGTAAATTCGCCCAGGTAGATACATTTAGTTTCCAGGCTCGGCCTTTCTATGAAAAACATGGCTATCAATTACAGATGGCGCTAGAAAATGTCGTGGATGAGTATCATCGCTATTATCTGACGAAAAGTCTGATTGGCTAAATTGTATTGAAATAGGGTTATATAGATAGATTTATATGGCAGTTCAACTGCCTATCTAATAAATGAGTACTTAAACAAGTTCAACAACCTAGACATGCACGATCCCCTTTCCTGATGGCGGCGTGCATTATTTATCTTGCTATACTCAAACTATAAATATTCAGTTTTTGACGGAAGCTCACACTTTCGCCGAATAGCATCTATAGGACTTAATCTTTTATTCAGTTAATCTGGTTTACAGGGGATTAACTAATGTAAAGGGACATAGATATGGCGGCTTCCGCAAATAAAAAACTGTCATTGTGGGCATTAACTTCGCTAGTCGTCGGTTCAATGATAGGTGCCGGTATTTTTTCTCTGCCCGCGACGTTTGGCCGTGCCACTGGGGGCTTCGGCGCACTCATCGCTTGGGTTATTGCCGGTGGGGGAATGCTGACACTGGCCTTTGTTTTCCAAACATTGGCGCAACGTAAACCCGATCTCGATTCGGGCGTTTATATTTATGCTAAAACGGGGTTTGGTGATTATGCTGGGTTTGCATCGGCCATTGGTTTTTGGGCTGGGGCATGTATTGGGAGTGTCTCTTATTTTGTGTTGATCAAATCAACACTGGGGGCATTCTTCCCGCTATTTGGTGACGGTAATACTTTATCCGCGATTTTAATTGCCTCATTAATTTTGTGGAGCTTCCATTTTATGGTGTTACGTGGCATCAAAGAAGCTGCGACTATTAATACCATTGCTACTTTTGCTAAAGTTATTCCGATATTTATTTTTATTATTGTTTTGGCATTTGCCTTTCATACCGATACTTTCGCATTAAATTTCTGGGGTACTCAACCTTTGGGGGCGGTGGGTGACCTCTCGCATCTGGACGATTATGGGTATGCTGGTCATGCGGCATTAGAAATCAGTGCGGGTTCTGAAACTTTATTTTCTCAAGTTCGTAGCACAATGCTGGTTACTGTATTTGTTTTTGTTGGTATTGAGGGGGCGAGTGTTTATTCCCGCTATGCCAAAGAAAGAAAACACGTCGGTATTGCGACCGTTTTAGGTTTTATTGGCGTTTTATGTTTGTTGGTGTTGGTCACTATGCTCTCTTATGGCGTGCTGCTGCGCCCTGACTTGGCTGCATTGCGTCAACCGTCAATGGCTGGAGTGTTAGAGCATATTGTGGGGCGATGGGGGGCCATATTTATCAGTATCGGATTGATTATTTCAGTCCTTGGGGCCTATTTATCATGGACTCTGCTGGCCGCCGAAGCTCTCTATAGCGCAGCCAAAAGCAATATTATGCCGAGTATCTTGGCAACTGAGAATAAACATGGGGTACCCTCGGCTGCGGTGTGGATGTCGAATATTTTTATCCAATTATTCTTAATTGTTACGCTTTTCACTGAGTATGCTTTTCAACTCGCACTTGAATTAACCAGTTCACTGGTTCTGATCCCCTATCTTCTGGTTGCAGCATATGGGTTGAAATTAGTCTGGACGCGCGAGACTTACTCTGTGGGCTCGAGGGACCATAAAAAAGATTTTATTGTTGCCTTAATTGCCACAGTATATGCCATATTGATGGTATATGCGGGGGGAGTGAAATACATATTATTGTCGGCAGTGATATATGGGCCAGGAACCCTATTATTTATTATTGCTAAACGCGAGCAGAAGAAATCAGTATTTTCCTCCCTTGAAAAGTGTTTTTTTGCCGTGGCGCTCATTGCTGCTGTCGCAGCGTTGTACAGTCTGGCGACAGGTATAATTACCGTGTGATAAGGTGACGATATTGAGTGATAATAGTCTGGAACCCTAAGACTTGACGATGACTTGCAATACATCACCTCTATTAATGTGTTTGGGTGATCGCCTTATTTTTACAATAGATGGGCTTGATCTATAACACAGACTACGACAGGATCGCGTTGAAAAAGCGGGCTATAAGGTCAGCATTAGCATGATTTTTGATAATATTATGCCCAATAAAACGCGATTTTTCTTATGCAGGGTCACGGCTGGTATGTTTTCACCAGTAGGTATTGCTTTGAAAAAACAACAAAATACTACCCAGAATAGTGATTATTCAACGGGAATTGGCGATGCGCAATTTGCGCTCGTGGTTTTACTGACAACATCATGTTTACTGATTGCAATAACGTTGATTGTGATCCTATGGCTCATTTGATGTGCTATAGAAATTAGGGGAATGTATGGAAAAGAGCTTGTTTGATGACAATAAAGTTATTGCATTGATTGGTTTACTGTTGGCGGCACTGATTGTGGTTAGCACGATGTTTGTGATGACTTACATGGCAGATCGCCAACGCAACGAAGTACAAACCATTGATGTGCAGAATTGCTACAAAAAAGACTGAAAAGGTATTCGCCGGATAGCGCTCATATGCATTCAGGCGAATAATTATAATGTGGCGACTACGCTAACTTTTGATGAATAGCATGCAAGGGCAAGGCGATATTGAGGTCAATATCGGGGTTTTGCCGAAAGTCATAGGGGGTTATGCCGTAACGTTTTCTGAACATGTAAGTAAAGTGCGATTGCGAACCAAAGCCAAAATCCAAAGCAATATCAAAAATGGTGCTGTCACTGCTGCGCAGTTGATAGACGGCACCTGCTAAGCGTCTTTCCCGAATGTATTTACCTAACGATACCCCGGTCACTTCTTTAAATATTTTCTGCATATGCCAAAGCGAGTAACCAGAGTACACGGCTAACTCTTCAAGGTAGATGACCCGCCCCAGATGGGTTTCGACCCATTTACTGAGGGCGCAGACTAACGCGAGATGATTTTCTTGTGACATTATTTAGTCTGTTTTTTCTGGTTGGGAGTAGTGCAGTATACACAAGTTGAATCTAACAACACAAAACACCAAATTGGCTTCGATTGTCGGAAATCTATCATAAAGACTTTTCAGCGTGTGTTTGCAAAAGAGCTGTCTAGTGCCATAGTAAATGGGGAGGAGAACTATTCCGAGGATAAAGGCTAAGTTTGGAAAAATAGAAATTAAAAGTGATGAGGTGATCGCATGTTGATAACAGTGATTATGACTCTGATAGCGGTTGTGGGTGTAACCGTTTTTCTAAAAATGCCAGTAATGGTTTTGCACAAAGGTAAAGGCGTAGGAGGTGATAAACTGTGAGACTAGGATTATTGTGATCAATATATGTAATAACATATCCCCGAACCAGGTGATTGATAACTATCAAACCTGGTTTTTTACGCCTCGTTTTTATCTTATAAACTCTTCATAGACTGATCCAATCCACTGAACTGTTTATATAGGCTATTTATTAGTCACAGAAAAGGCTTGGAATCCTTAGTGATAAATCGTTGGCATGACACGGTCGGCTAAAGAAATATACCCATGAGCGTGATATCCTCACACAATATTATTGTGAAGGAATTATTCATGTCTGAAATGTTCACTAATGATCAAGAGTTGGTTTCTGATCTGGTTGCTTGCCAATTGGTTATCAAACAAATTCTTGATGTGATTGATATTATTGCACCTACTGAAGTGCGGGATAAAATGTCCCATCAACTTAAATCGATTGATTTCTCTTCACATCCTGCCGGTACTGACCCGATCACTAAGCGTGCCATTGAGAAAGCTATTGCTTTGATTGATATGAAATTCACACAGAAATAACTCGGCATTCTTTGCGTTTTGGTCTGTGCTAAACGTACAGACCCTATCACTGTAGAGTGATAGGGCAGACGGGCGGGTTATTCAAAGACATTATTGCCAATTTTTTTCACCAGAGGGCAATTGCTGACGCCGATGATGCCATTTTCCCCGTTTATAAATTGAGCGGTTGAAATATTTCTGGCTGTTAGATATTGGCATTGTAAACCGATGCCTGCAGCGTTTTTCTCACTGCCAATTAGTACGCCATAGCCTGAAAAGAGCAAGCCTAAGTATATGATTGCTACTACTAAGAGAAGTCTGAATAAACTCATATGGTCACTTCCTGTAATTAGTTTTACTTATTATATAATAGATATGTTTAACAGTTTAACTTGTAATAATGAGTGTTTTAATAGTAAAAATCCTAAACTTTATTGATTTATAAAGCGAATCCATAAAATAGTCAGTAAAATGGGGTTCTAACACGGCACCAAACATAAGTTAATGACATCTTGGCTATAAATGGTTGATGTTTAGTACAGTATAATTTCAAAAAAATGTTAAATAAGGTGCCTGATTTGGACATTAAGAAACTTGTTGCAACGGTAGGGATCATTGCCGTTTGTTGCTTGTTTTATCTGTTAGCCCTTGATAGCTATTGTGACCAAGGGGGAACTTTCTCTACTGGTATTTGCACCATTACTTCGATTATTCCATGGTAAGAAGACCCTATTACTCAGATATATAATAACGAATGAAAACTATTTACATTGGTTATCTTTATTGGACGTTAATCGTTTGTCCAAATTGATCTTTGTTACGCGGAGAGTGATAAGATAGTCTCTTCGTCACGCATGTAATAGGGTAGTCAATGTTAGATACAAATATGGGTGCATTGGGTGTTATCCCCATCGCTTTTTCGCTGTTTACCGTCATTTTTTTCTTGATAGTTTGGTTCTTTTTGAGCCGTGCCAGCGTGCGAGCTAATGAACAAATCCGCTTGTTACAAGACATCGCCGAACAACAAAAACAGCAAACAGAATTACTAAAAGCGTTGCTAGCAAATGCAACCGGTGTCAGTGATTTTCAAAGTGACAGTGATATCATTTCTCCTCTCGATTTTAAGGGCGTTATTCCGGAGAGATAAACTTACCGACTCTGGCGCTGCTGTCCGGCAGTGTCAGAGTGATACTCATCTCTACCATCATGCTTCTTTTCGCTCACTTCCTCCGATATTCTGCTTTGGTGCCAGACCACTCTTTTATTGAACTAAAACAAACTGCGTTGATTGTCATAAATGTGTCTTAATTTCGCCGTAATGTAGCCTGAACTTAACAGGAGAACGGTGATTCGGATGATTAAATGGTGTGAAGAAAGTGACAGTGAAGTGAACAGAAGTATTGCGTTACTTAGCGGTGAAGATCCCGATAAGTGGTATCCCTATGGAGGCATTAAGGGTAAGGATTACTGCAAGAATCCTTCCGATGCCTGGCCTATCATCTATGCCAATAAAATTGGCCTCTACTCACCCGAAATTGATGATAATAATCAGTGGAATGCCAAAATCACCAATCCGCAAGGAGAATGGCAAGCCTATAGCCAAAGCCCGCTGCGCGCGGCGATGATCTGCTATTTACTCAGTCAGGACGTTTGATAATTCATCTCGATAATTTTCAGCAAAAGTGAATATCCCGTGAAATTCGTAGAACGGGAATGATAAACGGTAAAACGTTTTTTGACTGCTTTCGTGGAGCTGATGATGAAACGTATCATTAAAGGTGATTCAAATTTGTCACACTTGGTTATTGCGCATGCAGCGATTGACCACCATCAAAAATCTTATGGCGAGCGGCGTCAGGGCTGGCCTTCAACTTATCTTATCCGCTACAAAAATAATCGAGTTGCCGTTGAAGTGGTCACTCGGCGTCAGTCTTATGTGGCTACGTTAATGATTGGTGCCCGAAATTTGAGCAAGTTATGTGGCATATCGGGGTTACATCTCTGAGAGATACTCATAGTATCAGTAAATAATACATTCTACATATATAGAGCTAGTTGATTGATTTTTATCTTGTCGCCCACTTATGACCTTAATCCTTGCCGCCATCAGGTTTAAGTGTTAAAAAAACGCCGCAGATTCATTTACGAAAGGCGCTTTTTAACACAATGGTGAGTAAAAGTGCGGCAGAGGGCAGGATGGAACAGCAGTTGCAGGATTCAACATTAAAACGCGGTTTAAAAAACCGACATATTCAGCTGATTGCTCTGGGTGGAGCGATCGGCACTGGGCTATTTCTTGGAATAGCACAAACGATTAAGATGGCGGGTCCCTCAGTGATACTGGGCTATGCTATCGGCGGTTTTATTGCATTCCTTATTATGCGTCAGTTGGGTGAAATGGTTGTTGAGGAACCCGTAGCCGGTTCATTCAGTCATTTTGCCCACAAATATTGGGGCGATTTCGCCGGATTCTTATCGGGTTGGAACTACTGGGCGATGTTTATCTTGGTCGGTATGGCCGAATTGACCGCAGTAGGCATTTATATTCAATATTGGTGGCCAGATATCCCAACATGGGTTTCAGCCGCAATATTCTTTGTTCTGATTAATGCCATCAATCTTGTTAACGTGCGTATGTATGGCGAAACTGAGTTCTGGTTCGCTATCATCAAGGTTGCTGCCATCATTGGTATGATTTTCTTTGGAGCCTATCTGCTGGCTTCGGGATCGGGCGGGCCAAACGCTTCTGTGACTAACCTCTGGGCACAGGGCGGCTTTATGCCTCATGGCTTCAGTGGGTTGGTGATGGCGATGGCCATTATTATGTTTTCTTTCGGTGGGTTGGAAATGGTCGGCATCACTGCCGCAGAAGCCGAAGACCCACATCACAGTATCCCTAAAGCAACCAATCAGGTTGTCTACCGCATCCTTATTTTTTATATCGGCTCATTAACGGTGCTTTTATCTCTTTATCCATGGGGCAAAGTTGTGGAAGGGGGGAGCCCTTTTGTGATGATTTTCCATGCATTGGATAGTCATCTGGTGGCGACAATCCTGAATGTGGTGGTTTTGACTGCGGCATTATCGGTCTACAATAGCGGGGTTTACTGCAATAGCCGTATGTTATTTGGTTTGGCATCGCAGGGGAATGCGCCCAAATTGCTCACCAAGGTTAATCGGCGTGGTGTGCCAATCTTATCCATCGCGCTTTCAGCATTGGCGACCTCTGTCGGTGTAGTGATTAACTATGTTATGCCGGGAAAAGCGTTTGAATTATTGATGGCGCTGGTGGTATCTACCTTAGTTATCAACTGGGTTATGATTTGCCTGGCTCATTTGAAATTCCGAGCTGCTAAGGTGCGAGAGGGCGTCGAACCGCGTTTCAAAGCATTATGGTATCCCTATGGCAATTATCTGTGTTTGGTATTTTTGATGCTGATTCTGGTCATTATGTATTTTACTGATGGGATTCAGATCTCGGTGCTGATGATGCCCGCATGGATTGCACTATTGTGGTGCGGTTTCATGCTGACTCGCCGCAAAGGTAAGAGTCATCCCGCGACAATGACGCAGTCTGATTAGGCTGTGATATAGCGTTAAAATCGCCGGGCAGAAACAAGTTATGCCCGGCGATTATTTTCCCTCGTATTACTCATAGCGTTATTATCGTTTAAATTATCAGCAATAAATAAGATAGACAATGACAGCATTATAATGGATAGAGAGACCCTTATTTCTTTCTGGAATTACCCAATCTAATTGAGATTAATTCTTAACAACGCAATATAACCATTTTAAAAACAGGGTTAAATGCATTGAGAAATATATTCAATCAAAACTGCCAACGCATCCAAGTAAACAATACATTACCATTATTATAAGTACCGGGAATATAGGTGGTTTGTAGGGCGAATTTATTATATTCAATAGAGAGCAGCGGCAATGGTAATGGAATTGGAATGTAATAATATTCATGACGTGCAGTAACGCTGGCGGTAAAGCCTACTCCAAAACGCCAGCCGTCCATTGCCCCTGGAATCCACATCTTTTGATAGCCATAACCTATAATTGGCTCTACTTTATTGTGTGAGTCCATAAAGGCCATCGCATATACTGCGTGCCAGTTGTTATTCTCATCATAGCGATACTTACCATAGCCGATACCCCAAGGACGTTCATTGTATGACTCTATCTTGTCATCATCATAGGTCCAGCGGTTATGCCATGTATTTAGCGGGATATACAGCTCTTGGTCGGGTGAATCCCACGCGCGAGAGATATTGCGCATCAGCCGTTGCCACAGATTGTCGCCATCTACGGATGCTATGCTTTGTTGATCGAAAGAGGTATTGGCAGTGGGTGTTTTATCTTCTGCCAGAACCGCGTTAGCCTGGCCCAGCCATAGGCTACTAAGAAAGAGTATGTTAACAATATATTTATAATTCATGGTATAACTCTCTGATGCTGATAAGGTGAAATAAGATTTCCTTGCATCAGATAATCCTTAATACCTATCAAAATTAATCACTAATAAACGTTATTTAAATGTGTAAATGTTATAACCTAAAACTTAAACGGTTCTATAACGAAGAGGTAAAATAGCATTTTAAATGGTGGTCAGAGCCGTGTAAATGTAATTTACACAAACCAAGAAATATCTTAATTTATTCTATGACATAATTACCCACCAAGTTTAGTGATATTTCGCTGCCATAAATTGGTTAAGATGGTACGAGTTTTCATATATTTACCCATGATAATGAATGAGTTATTTTACTTATATAGTGATTTTTTGTTCATGTTTATAACTTATTACACTTAATGTACCATGATAATCAATTTTATTGATTATGGCTTTTTATACTTTCAATAATATATTTTTTATTGATTTTATTTTTTTAGAAATTTGATATTTTTCTCGTGTTTTTTAAGATCTCTCTTTCCTGATTTTTTAGGTCGCCAAATAAGATATTTATGTATTTTATTTACAAATGGTTTTTTGTCCATAATCTGAGGCTAAGTAAGGGGTTAGTCTCGTGACATAATGGATAATGATACTATGACGAGGTCAGAAAAGCGGAAAAATGGAAAGTGGGTATATTCAATTATTATATATTTAATAATAATAAATTTTATACTAATGCCGCTTCTGGTCTCTGGATAGGGATGGAAACCAAGGTTTTTTTCGTAAGAAGCATTATAAAAATAGTTAGCTAAAATGTTAAAAACCAGTAAGAAAGCGGGATAAGACAGTATACGAAAATAGAGCAGAAAATACGATGACCTTCAACAAATTTTAGCATATTCACGCACTCTTTATGAGCAAGCGTTTTAAATATGTGCGACAGGTTCACCCTTCATTAAAAATGGCTTGCCATCGAATACAGAGTATGTGATAACGCATATGGGTAAAACGAGGTACAGTTCTGTATATGTGTGGCATTTTCAGTAAAGAAGTTCTGAGTAAAGACGTTAGCGTTGAATACCGCTTCTCTGCCGATCCTTATCTTAGTGCCTCAAGCAGTAACGACTCTAGTTTGTCTATGTAAATGCCTACGGGCAAGTTAAACAATCCAAAGGAAATACTCAAGATGGCAAAGATCAAAGGTCAAGTTAAGTGGTTCAACGAGTCTAAAGGTTTCGGTTTCATCACTCCAGCTGACGGCAGCAAAGATGTGTTCGTACACTTCTCTGCAATCCAGGGTAATGGCTTCAAAACCCTGGCTGAAGGCCAGAACGTAGAGTTCGAAATCCAAGACGGTCAAAAAGGTCCGTCTGCAGTAAACGTTACTGCAATCTAATCAGCTCTTTTGCTGTTAAAAACCCGCCTTTGTGCGGGTTTTTTTGTTTCAGAAGCCGACTCAACCCAAGCTGTCAGCTAAGGCAAAATAATTAATCCCGAATACTGATTACGGCCTTTGATACCGGGATGGGTGGGGTCAATTGCCTGCTGTTGGCTGGTACGGCGGAAGCTGGTGTATTTGAAATGATGTTGAGCATCATCTCCGTCATGTGGTGCGGTAGTACAGATGGTACAACTGCCGACCCTATCAACTTGATGAATGCCCGCCCTGCGCAGCTGGTGCTCAGCAATAGCTGCTAAGTTAAGGTGGCGAAATCGAGGCGAAATAACATTTTCGGCCAGTGGTAATTCGCTAACAAACCGTTCCACCAGTTCTTCATTGACCTCATAACAGCAAGAGCGGGCGGCTGGCCCAATGGCAGCAACCCAATTCGCGGGATTATCATCGCGGGCAATGCGCTCAACCATCCTTAAGATAATGCCATCTAACAAACCGCGCCAACCGGCGTGAACCACTGCAATACCTTTTCCGTGCTGTTGACTGAAAATCACCGGTAAACAATCGGCCGTCAAAACGGTTAATAAAATGCCAGATTGAGTAGTGAAGAGCCCATCGGCTTCGCCACACTCTTGCCCTGGATGTGTGACATCGACAATCGCCGTGCCATGAACCTGTTTTTTGTTGGCTTGTGATGTTTTATAGGGCTGGAGGTTATCAGGTAATAGGGCCGATTTATTGCCAAAACCATGGCAAATAGTGGTAATTCGGCTAAGTTGTGGTGAAAAATCAGTCATAGGACTTACCTAAGGAAAAAAAAGATACTGTTCAGTGTAAGCCGTTTTTTAACTGATTGACCAGCCGCCTTTTCCTTTAAATCGCCGTTAGCGAATTGTTGCAAAATAATGCATCTTGTATCATTGTTTTGGCACCTATTGATGCAATGGATAGGGTTTAATGGCTGCTATAACTCATGCGACCATCCAGGATTGATCTCTGTGATTTCTAAACCAAAAAATGACTCTAGCAACTTTATTCGTTGGCGCTTTAGCTTGCTATGCGGCGGTATTTTACTTTCATTTTTTGGTTTGCTCGCCAGGGTTGCTTGGTTGCAAATTATTGAACCTGATCCGCTGGTAAAAGAAGAAGACATGCGCTCAGTGCGGGTGGTTACTACACCCAATACCCGCGGCATGATAACCGACAGAAACGGTCATCCTTTGGCGGTCAGTGTGCCGGTTGAGGCTATTTGGGCTGACCCCTCCACAGTGTTGGATAAAGGGGGGGTCAGTGTTTCAGCGCGTTGGCAGGCATTGGCTCAGGAACTCAACATGCCACTTGACCAACTCAACCACCGTATTCATCAAAACCCTGGCGCCCGTTTTATCTATCTTGCCCGGCAAGTGGAGCCAGATGTCGCTGAATATATTCAACGGCTGAAATTGCCCGGTATTGCCATAAAGGAGGAATCACGGCGTTTTTATCCTTCGGGAGATATTGCCGCGAATCTGGTGGGTTTCACCAATATTGATGATCAGGGCATTGAGGGGGTTGAAAAGAGTTTTAACTCACTCCTTAGTGGGACAGCCGGTAGCAGGGTAGTGCGGAAAGATCGCTTTGGCCGAGTAGTTGAGGATATTTCCTCGACCGATAGTCACCCCGGACAAAATGTTGAGCTCAGTATTGATGAGCGGCTACAAGCAGAAACATCCCACGCGCTGAGTAATGCCGTGATGTTCAATAAGGCAGATTCCGGCTCTGCCGTTGTTATTGATGTTAATACGGGTGAAATTTTGGCGATGGCCAACTATCCGACCTTTAACCCCAATAATCGGGCCGGCACCCCGGAAGAGAATTTTCGCAATCGGGCAATTAGCGATATTTTTGAACCCGGTTCGACAGTCAAACCTATGGTGGTTATGACGGCGTTACAACGTCACTTAGTTAAACCTGATGCGGTACTGGATACCCGTCCCTATATATTAAGTGGGCATCTAATCAAAGATGTGGCGCTATATCCTGCGCTGTCGCTGACCGGCGTGTTGCAGAAATCCAGTGATGTAGGGGTGTCGCGGTTGGCACTGGCGATGCCCGCTTCTGCATTGATGCAGACCTACACCGAGTTTGGTCTGGGCCAATCAACTCAGTTAGGGCTGACGGGGGAAAGTAGCGGGCTGATGCCGCATCGGCAGCGCTGGAGTGATTTAGACCGCGCGACTTTTTCGTTCGGCTACGGTTTAATGGTGACGCCGCTGCAACTGGCCAGAGTCTACGCCACTATTGGGAGCTTCGGCATTTATCGGCCATTATCGATTACTAAGGTTGATCCGCCGGTGTTGGGGAAGCGGGTATTCCCTGAAGTGCTGGTGCGACAAGTTGAACATATGATGGAAAGTGTGGCATTGCCCGGTGGTGGCGGGGTGAAAGCCGCGGTACGAGGATATCGGGTGGCGGTTAAAACCGGGACGGCCAAGAAGATTGGGCCAAATGGCCAATATATTGATAAATATGTGGCTTACACCGCCGGTGTAGCTCCCGCCAGCCAACCGCGCTTTGCTTTAGTGGTGGTGATTAACAACCCTCAGGGCGGTAAATACTATGGGGGCGCGGTGTCAGCCCCCGTGTTTAGCGATATTATGGGGCAAATTTTGCGAACCATGAATGTGGAACCGGATGCGATTCCCGTCAATATGATTCGGCATAGCTAGTCTCGGTTAATTCGCGGGGGTAAACCCTGACTTGCAACCCTATCAGCGCTTCTTTAGACTAATGCCGCGTCTGCCGGCATTTCTGGCGGTTATTAATCAGTTATCTGGGATTCAACCATGTCTTATCAGTGCCCCCTTTGTCATCAGGCCTTGCAGCAAAGCCCGCAACAGTGGCGTTGCAGCAATAATCACCAGTTTGATTGTGCCAAAGAGGGTTACGTCAATTTAATGCCGGTGCAGCATAAAGGCTCGAAGCAACCCGGTGATAGCCCAGAGATGATGCAGGCTCGGCGGGCCTTTCTGGATGCGGGTTATTACCAGCCCTTGCAGCAGCGGATCTGTGAAATTCTGGATAAGGCGCTCCCTCAGGATGCCACCATGCTGTTAGATATTGGGTGTGGCGAGGGTTATTACACCGCCGCAGTAGCAGACCGCTTAAATCGACAGCGGCAGATGTCTATTTTTGGGTTAGATGTCGCCAAAGTGGCGGTAAGATACGGTGCAAAACGTTATTCTCAGGTCAGCTTTTGTGTCGCATCCAGTCATCGGTTGCCTTTTGCTCATCAGGCGCTGGATGCGGTGTTGCGTATTTATGCCCCATGCAAAGCGACGGAGTTAGCTCGCACCGTGAAACCCGGTGGAGTTGTGGTGACGGTCACTCCTGGTCCGCGTCATCTCTATCAGCTAAAAGCACTGATTTATGCTCAAGTACAACTTCATGATGATACGCCCGAGCATTTAGACGGTTTTGATCTGGTCAGCAGTGAAAAATTGGCCTATGACATGAAGTTAACCGGTAAACAGAGCTTTAATTTATTGCAAATGACCCCTTTTGCTTGGCGCGCATCGATTGAGACCGGACAAGAACTTGCCGCACGGCAGTCCTTTGTCTGTGAAACAGATTTTGTTATCGCGATTCATCGCCGCCGCGAGGATCTCGATAGTGCGGTATTAAACTGTGACGAGAGAGAAATATAAGTCACTGCTCGTTATTTAATAATGTTCAAATATATGACGAGCGTGTCACTCCCCTGAGGGGAAATATTATCTTAATGAGATACTATAATAATTCCCTGGTGTGGGATTGATAATTAACTTAAGTCAAATTTATAGAGTATTATATTTATAATTAAGAGGTTTATTTTAGATCTAAGTTTCGCCAGGTTCTTCCACCTGATTCAGTCACCAAAATAGAGGGGATAAACCGTACCTGTTCGGCAACTTGTAGCGCTAAATCAGCAACTTCCTGCTTGTTCAATATACCACTCCCGTAATTGAAATCTCCTTCAGGTAATTTATAAACTTTCTCCCTACCGATATGGCAAGTAAACCCCGCATCAATCATTTTCTTATTAAGGGTCTCGTAATCGCCTTCCACAGCATTGTGCAAAACGACACTGACCGTAAAGTACGGCATAGCTATTTTTCCAATCAACCAGATGATGCTATTTATATATCATACTGTTGATAGCGATATTTTGACCGGGGTCTAATTGCTGGACATACAGCGAATATAACCTTGTTTGCATCATCAAAAGAGCAGGTGACGGCGAAGGTCACCTGTGAAAGAAAGCAAGTTACAGGGCAAGAGATAGGCGATTACGGCCGGAATGTTTTGCTGCGTAACAGGCGATATCGGCCTGACGCATAGCCTGTGCTGCCGTTTCTGTTTGCTGAGTCAATGATACGGCCCCCAAACTTGCAGTAAATGAATAAGATTGGCCGTGCCAATGGAATTGGATTGAAGCTATGTCGGCGACGACTTTTTCGAGTACGTCTGTAGCGGGCTTGTTGGGGCAATTTAACAGTACGATAGCAAATTCATCCCCGCCTAAACGCGCCACAATGTCATTGTCACGCACGGCTTGCTGCATAGTTTGAGCCACCATTCGGAGCACCATATCGCCAGCTTCGTGGCCAGCACTGTCATTAACATCCTTGAAATAGTCTAAATCGACATAACAGAGAATATGCTGTTCATCTTTGCCCAATTGAGTAATGGCCTGATTGAGCCGCTCTTCTAACCTGCGCCGATTAATCAAACCGGTCAGCATGTCATGATTGGCTTGATATTGCAGTTCTCTTTGCTCATGGCGCGCGCGGGTGACATCCTGGAAGACCACGACGGCACCGGTGAGTAGATTGTCACGATCGCGAATCGGTGAGATAGAACAGCGAATTTCCTGGCGTTCCCCCTGGCTCGACAACAGCTGACTGCCCTCGGGCAATAAGGTATGACGCCCTTGAGTTAGGCACTGATTAATGGCAACTAGTTGATTTTTATCCTGTAAAGGGGACCACAAAATAAAAATTTCTTCAATCGGTAAGCCGCAGGACTCATTCTGGCTTCGGCCCGTCATCTCTTCAGCTTTGGGATTCATTAATACAACGCGCCCCTCAGTATCGAGAGAGATAATTCCCTCCTGAATGGATGACAGCACACGATGCAGTTGCTCGCGCTCTTCATAGCGCGCAATTTCACTGGCGCGCAGAGCATCTTCGCGCTGTTTTCGCTCACTCATATCACGGATTATTTTGGCATAACCCAGTAGTTTGCCACTGTTGTCATGCACCACGGTGATGATGGTGACAGCCCAAAAACGCGTCATATCCTTACGAACCAGCCAGCCTTCGCGCTCCACCCGGCTGTTGGTGGCTGAGGTTTTCAGTAATCTTTCCGGTAACCCGGCGGCGATATCCTCAGGTAAAAAGAAGCACCCGAAATGCTGGCTAATTATTTCATTGCTAGCATAGCCAATATTACGTTCTGCGCCGTGGTTCCAGGTGGTTACCCGGCCCCAAGGGTCAAGCATTAAAATGGCATAATCTTCAACGGTATCGACCATCAGGCGAAAACGTTCTTCACTGATCCGCAATGCTTCTTCGCGCTGGCGTCGTTCGGTTAAGTCACGGACAATTTTAGTAAACCCCAGCAGTTTCCCATTGTCGTCATGCATCGGGTTAATGGCTACGCTGGCCCAATAGCGGATGCCATTTTTGCGCACGTGCCAGCCTTCTGTCTGGAAATTGCCCTCTGCAATAGCTTTCGCCAATGATTTCTCCGGCAAGCCAGCCGAAATATCCTCTGGAGTGAACAGCAGGGCAAAATGTTCGCCAATGATTTCATCACTGGTATAGCCTTCATTACGCTCTCCACCTTTATTCCAGGTCATAATACGCCCATTGGTATCTATCATGTAGATAGCGTAATCTTCGACTTCGCTGATCAGATGGCGAAACTGCTCTTCACTTTTACGCAACGCATTTTCCCGTTGCCATTTGTCGGTCAGATCGCGCGTAACCTGCACAAAACCCTGTAAATTATGGTCTGAATCGTGTAATGCGCTGAGGGTGATATGGCCCCAAAAGCGTTTACCATTCTTGCGAACTCGCCAGCCCTGATTCTCATAATGACCAAACTGATTGGTGTGGCGTAGGCCCTTTGCAGGCAACTCATTGGCTAAATCTTCCGGGGTGTAAAACAGTTCGAAAGATTGGCCAATGATCTCTTCGGTTTTATAACCGGTATTGCGTTCAGCACCATTGTTCCAAGTGAGGATATGTCCTTGGGCATCAATGATATATATGGCGTAGTCATCTACGGCTTCGATTAATAGCCGAAAAATATGATCATCAAATGATGCCGGATGCAAAGCCATGCCTGTATTCCTTGAATTTTTATTCGGTAGTCTGTCGCTGCACAGAATTCAACCCAGACGGTTTAATCTGTTATCGCGATAAATTTGATGCACTAGTTTATCGCTAACATTGGAAATTAGGTAATAAGATTTTTATTATTATTAATAAGTTAAAGGAATTCAAAAACCTAATTGTAGTAGTGCCTATTTCAGGAAGGCCACTGTTTGTGGGCCTTGTGGCGGTTTTTGCGAAGAGTGCTATAAAGTAGGCGATAGTAATTTACCTTATTAATAATAGGGATAAATCAGTATGTGAAATGTATAAATAAATGACTTAAGTAGGGAATACGGAATTAATTCTGCGCTATATAAATAAATTCTTAGAATAATTTCCCTTTAGTTTCTTTCCTCACGCTTCGGACAATAACGTTACCGGCAGAGATCATGTCGATTACATAACCTTTCTAATTCATTCACGACACAAAAAATAATCTGCGAGATATGCAGAAATGCTTGCATCAGTAGGTGTTATCCGGATAATCCTGAATCCTTATAATAAGCATTCTCATTAGTGGCTAATTTGTAAAAATCAGGGGCATTAACACGATGAATCACACCATGACCACTCGCGCGCATCAGAAACGGCTTGCACCGCGTCTTTTGTGCGTCATGATCGGTGCCGCATTAGGGACTTTATCTGCTTCCTCATGGGCGGCTACCGCAACCAATACGGCAGCTGAAAACGTCAAAAAAACCAGCACAATCACCGACGCTGCAAAAACCGATGAGAGCAAAAAAAATGACACCATCACTGTCGTCGGGACACAGGATACTTTCCGTGCTGGTGGTAATGATTTAATCCCAACTTATTTGGATGGCCAGGTCGCTAATGGGGGCCGCATCGGTTTCCTTGGGCAGCAAGATGCGCGCAATGTGCCTTTTAACGTCATTGGTTACACCTCTAAACTGGTTGAAGATCAACAAGCACGTACATTGGCCGATGTGGTCAGAAATGATGCTTCAGTACAAAATGTGCGCGGTTACGGCAATGCATCACAGAACTTCCGCATCCGTGGTTTTAACCTTGATGGCGATGATATCTCATTCGGCGGTTTGTTCGGCGTGTTACCGCGTCAGGTGATTGATACCAGCATGGTTGAGCGGGTTGAAGTGTTTAAAGGCCCGAACGTATTTGTGAACGGTATTTCACCTAGCGGCAGTGGTGTCGGTGGGATGATTAACCTGGAACCTAAACGTGCTGGTGAGACGCCATTGACCCGTGTCAGCCTGGATTATACTTCGGCTTCTAAAGTGGGCGGGGCGCTGGATGTCGGCCGCCGCTTTGGTGACAATGACCAATTCGGTGTGCGAGTCAACGCATTGCACCGCGAAGGTGAAACCGCCATTCATGATCAGAAAGAGCGGACTACCGCAGTCTCTACGGGTTTAGATTACCGTGGCGAACGCGCCCGTACCTCTTTAGATGTCGGCTATCAAAAACAGACTGTTCACGGTATGCGGACTGATGTCGCTCTCGGGAGTGCAACGGTGATCCCTGAGCCGCCTGCCGCGACCTTGAACTATGGTCAGCAGTGGGTATATACCGATATGGCCACCACCTTTGGTATGTTGCGCAGTGAATATGATTTAAGCCAGGATTGGACGGTATACGGTACCCTTGGTGCCAGCCACAATGACGAAACTGGGCAATATGGCTCACCTACACTGATTGATAATAATGGCAATGCCACCATCAGCCGTTTGTATGTGCCTTATGTTTCTGACTCTATTGCTGGTTTAGGCGGTATTCGTGGTCATTTCGAAACTGGCCCCGTCACGCATAAAATGAATATCGGTTATGCCGCCAACTATCGCACGGCTAAATCAGCCTGGAATATGTCAGACCCAGTCGACACCAATATTTATAACCCAGGGGTCATTCCATTCCCACCAACCACCATGGGTAGCGCCAGTCAGGATCCTCAGTTGAACAGCCAGGTTCGCGCTAGCAGCATCTCTGTGTCTGATACTTTATCTGCATTAGATGACAAAGTGCAGTTGATGTTGGGGCTGCGCCGTCAGGAAGTGGTTATCCGCAACTTTGATAGTGGTGTGCCAGACAGTAAAAACGTGCAAGATGCGATGAAAGTGACACCGGTATATGGCGTGTTGGTTAAGCCGTGGGAAAATGTTTCCCTGTATGCTAACCACATTGAAGCTTTGTCACCGGGTAAAGTTGCCCCTTGGTATACTGCTAATGCGGGTAATGTTACCGGTATTATTCATGCTAAACAGAATGAAGTGGGTGTGAAGTTTGATAACAAACGCTATGGCGGTACATTGGCTTTGTTTGAAATCACCCGGCCAGCTGGTGCCATTGATGCCACAACCAATATCTACACCTTGAGCGGTGAGCAGCGTAACCGTGGTGTGGAATTGAACGTGTTCGGTGAACCCGTCTTTGGTACGCGCCTGTTAGGGAGTGCAGTGTGGTTAGATCCAATATTGACTGAAGCGCAAAACAGCCAAAACAATGGCAATTATGCCGTGGGTGTGGCGCGTTATCAGTTAGTGTTTGGTGGTGAGTACGATATTAAGGCGGTAGAAGGATTAACGGCAACCGGAACTGTGACTCGTTCTGGCTCTCAGTATGCTAATCAGGAAAACACCTTGAAGCTAAAACCATGGACACGTCTGGATCTGGGCATGCGTTATACCATGCCGCTGAAAGAGACCAACCTGATTTGGCGTGCCAATCTTGAGAACGTGACCAACGAGCGTTATTGGGAATCGGTCGAAGATACCGGCACTTATATGTACCAGGGTAATCCGCGTGAGCTAAAACTGTCTGTTTCAATGGACTTCTAATCAGCGGTTGATGCCCGCCCGCTTAAGTGGCATTTAAACCATAAAAAACCCCGCTATTCTTTCCGAATGCGGGGTTTATTTTTGGGCGTTTTACTCTGGACGGCTTTATTTCACGAGAAAAATAAAATTGGCGGCTATCTATTATGCCGCGACGCGATACATATGCTCGTAAAGAATATTAAAGCCGATACCGATTAGCACGATACCGCCGATGATTTCAGCACGTTTACCCAGAAGTGGGCCAATATAACGGCCAATCAGCATCCCGAGCGTGGCCATAATCATGGTGGCTAACCCAATAGCCATGGCGGTATGAATAATATTGACTTGCAAGAATGCCAGACCAACACCAATTGCCATGGCATCAAGGCTGGTGGCAATTGCGGTCATGACTAAAACCCAAAAGCTGTGACTGCGCATTTTTTCGGTTTCTTCGACTTGCTGTTTTGCGCCTTCGAAAATCATCCGACAGCCCAGAATGAACAGCAGGCTAAAGGCAATCCAGTGGTCCCACTCCAGAATATATTGACTGGCGAACAGGCCAATGCACCAACCAATCAGCGGGGTAATAGCTTCTATCACACCAAAGATAAGACCGGTGCGTATCGCTTCTCTAAAACGGGGTTTATGTAGACTGGCACCTTTACCAATTGATGCAGCAAAGGCATCCATAGACATGGCAAAAGCAAGCACTAATGTTGCAGATAAATTCATAGGAATAGTCTCGGCCGGGCGGCTCCATATACACGTAACCCACCCCCAACCTAACGACGGAGCTACGTGTCTATGGTCTCGCCAACCTTACCTGGCTACCCGTACCACGTTTCTAATAACGAAACGAGTATGTTGATACGGGCGTTTCTGCTTATCAATATATCGGCTGACATATTGCACAAAAACCGGCTACTCCCCATGAACGGCGCAACCTTAACATATATATTCCAAAACAGACAACCCCAAAAATAATATGGCGACCCACTATTGTTGATAATGATTTTCATTATCGGATTTTTAGTGAGAATAGCTTATATAAGCATCAGTAATAGTGTGGGAATAAGCAGGGTAGGTGATTAGAGAAGGTGTTGGGAAATTAATCAGTTAACTGAATAATCAATAGATTCATTTCCCTGGTATAAGTTTTATGATTGATTTTCAAGGAAAAAATTATAAATTTTTTCTAAGTCATCTAATTGGTTAACCTGGATAAGTAATCTGCGTTGCTCTAGTTCAATCACCAAAATACCATCTTCAGATAAATTCATACTTTTTATTCGATGATATTCAATAAAAGCATTAGCGTAGAAGAATCCGGTATTTTTAAACAACAATTTTGGCCAGCGGATATAAGAGATATAAAAAGCGATTAATGCTAAACCCACTAATAAATAGGTGGTTAAAGGCTCGCCATTTGCCATCACATTATTGTAAACAAGAATGGCAATCAGCCCGACAAAAATTGCGCAGTCGATTTTGTTTTTACGTTTCAGGTGAATTTGTAGCCGGGTTTTGCCTTTCATCATATTCATGATGAATTCATCATAAATGGCATAAGCGAGTAGTAGGGCAATAAACGCAATTAGAATGATATCTGTAACCGACATGCAAGCACTCCCGAAATAAAAAACCGGAGGTTATCCCCCGGTTTTTGCTAAATCTAATCAGTAAATTATGGTGCCAGGAAGCCAATCCAGTAACCGAAGATACCGATGGCGAAGAAGCCCATAATAATCCACAGTGCGTTGACTTTACGGCGTAACAACCACATACAGCCAAAAGTTAACAGTAAAGGTACCAAACCAGGCATCAACTGATCCAGAATGGTTTGCACAGTAGTGACTGTGGTCTGGCCGTTCTGGTTGGTTATCTTGGACACTACCACCGGGATATTGACATGCGTCCATTTGTTAACCAAGGCCCCCATCACAAACAGGCCGAGGATAGACGCCCCTTCCGTCAGTTTTTGTAGTAGGCCACCGTCCATATCACTGACGATATTGACGCCTTTTTTGTAGCCGTAAGCAACACCGTAATAACGCGTCAGCAAACGTACCAGGTTAAACAGAACAAAGAACAGCAATGGGCCAAGTAAACTCCCGCTCATCGCGATACCGGCACCGAGAGCTGCCAATACCGGGCGCACAGTACCCCAGAATATCGGGTCACCCACACCGGCCAACGGCCCCATCAGACCGACTTTGATCCCGTTTATTGCCGCGTCGTCAATCTCAGCACCATTGGCTTTCTGCTCTTCCATCGCCAGCGTGACACCCAGAATCGGGGCAGCAACGAAAGGTTGGGTATTGAAGAACTCCAAATGGCGTTTGATTGCCTGCTTGCGCTCCTCTGAATTCTCTGGATACAGGCGACGAATTGCCGGTACCATTGAGAAACAGAAGCCCAGCGCCTGCATACGTTCGAAGTTCCATGACCCTTGGAAGAGGTTAGAGCGGATAAACACACCGCGGATATCGGCGGGCGTGAGTTTCTTTTCACCCGTAGTTGTTTTATCAACAATCGTTGTATCAACCATTTCTCTCACCTTTTCCTAGTCTAATTCGTTATCAAGATCGTTATTGGACGGGCCAGACTGTACAACCTGAGACTTGTTGTATTTCGGGCTGAGCTGGATATACAGCAGTGCCATAACCACGCCGATAACACCGAGAGCTACCAGGTTGAAGTTGGTGAAAGCGGCGGTCACGAAACCTAAATAGAAGAATGGCATCAGGTAGCCGGCACGCATCATGTTGATAACCATGGCGTAACCTACTACGACGATCATACCACCGGCGATGTTCAAGCCACTGGTAACCACATCAGGAATCGAACTGAGCAGCATCTGAACTTCAGATGTCCCAACAGACAGAGCAACGATCAAGGCAGGGATAGCGATACGCATCGCCTGCAAGAACAGGGCAGAAATGTGGATCCAGGTTATTGCGCGTAAGCTGCCACGTTCGGCTGCACCATCGGCGGCGTGCTGGAAGGCCACGGTAATGGTACGCACGATAATCGTTAATACCTGACCGGCGGCGGCCAACGGGATAGCCAGTGCAATACCAGCACCGATATCTTGACCACCAGCAATAACCAGGATGGTCGAAATAATTGACGCCAGCGCGGCATCAGGTGCTACAGCGGCCCCGATGTTCATCCAGCCGAGCGCGATCATTTCTAAGGTACCACCGATAATAATACCGGTTTTCATATCACCTAAAACCAAACCTACCAAAGTACAGGCGACGAGGGGGCGGTGAAATTGGAACTCATCCAGAATGGAACCCATCCCGGCGATACAGGCAACGATGAAAATCAGCACAATCTGAAGAGTTGTGATCTCCATTGTACTTCTCCTATGACCAAAAAATCTGAGTAAAGATAGCCAAGTTCCGAAACTGAACAGGGCATAACCTTGCTGCGTAGTTTTAGTAATGCTATTTATTAAGTTTGTTAATTAAATCCATCATTTTTAGCCGGCTATCCGAAGAAACTTTCCGGACTTCCAGTTCAATACCGCGAGCATTTAATTTATTAAAAGCTTCAATATCTTTTTCATCAACGGAGACGGCGTTATTCACTTGGGTTTTACCCTGACGGAATGCCATGCCACCGATATTGACTGACTTAATATCCACGCCACCCTCAACCATACGCACGACATCCGTTGGGTTGGTAAATAACAGCATGACTCGGTCTTTGGCATATTTCGGGTTGTTATAAACGCGGATAGCTTTTTCAACATCAACTACGTGTGCGGTTACGCCGGGAGGAGCAACCTGTTTGAGCAAAGTACTACGCATTTTGTCAGCAGCGACTTCGTCACTGACAACAATAATGCGACTTACGTTGGTTTCTTTGGTCCAGCGCGTTGCGACCTGACCATGAATTAAGCGGTCATCGATACGTGCCAAGCCGATTTTCATATGATCATTCGGACCTAAAGCGACGGCCGGGGCCTTGGCTTTTGGTGCAGGAGCTATTTGTTGCGTCTCGGGCTTATCACTCTTAATTTCAGGCGCTTTTAGTGCTTTCACGCCCTCACGACCGGTTTCTACCGCAACTGCAACCAGTTCAGCAAATGATGGATTATCATCACGGGCCATAAAGGTTTCAGCGAGCATCGGAATGTTAACCCCGGTGACGACCTCATAATTCTCTTTATCAATAGCAATTCGACTGGCGGCGTTAAACGGGCTACCACCCCAGGTATCAACTAGGAATAAGACACCTTTACTGGTATCAAGCCCGGTCAATTTACCGTTGTATTTCTCAATCAACGTTTCGGCATTCTCACCTGGGACGAAATCGATATAAGCGACATTACTTTGCTCGCCTAAAATCATTTCAGCTGTTTTCAGCAGTTGTTCTGCTGCAGCCCCATGTGTGCCAATGATAATAGCTATACTCACTCGCTACCCCCTCTGTTAACTCAGAATTGAGTTCTCGCACGTAACAGAAAACCAGTAATCACCAACTACACTTCAGTACACATTGAATCTATTATGATAGTCACAATATCAGCGTACTGCTGACGATTTATTCGTAACCACAATGAATCGATTCAGGTACATATCTAAAGGTGTTGGATGTGATTTATTTTAGTCAGTGAAAAAATAAATTATGTGACGTTGCTCAGTTATTGAGACATGTTATGAATGATTTCGCTTGTTTGGATAATTAATAGACAATCATATCAGTGATATTGATAGGTTATCCGCTAACGCATTCATCACTGCATGGTCGTTGTGTTCAATATTTGTGCGATTTGTGTGAGTTTTGCCTGATAATCAATTTTGGGTAGGGCACAAATTTTAGCCATGAAAATAAGCATGTTGATGGCTAAACATCGCTTAATGTGCCGAGATTGGGTTTTATCGTGTGTCAGGGCCTAAATCCGACTATGCTGATAAAAAGATTCCTGATAAAGTTAACGGCTCTATTAATTGTCAGGAGTTAAGGGCCTCAGCTCTCCCTATGGACTGTCACCGAAGTTACTGTTTCTCTAGCGTTAACGCCCAACCAGTGGGTTTAAATCTGGTTATCCAATCACGCACATTTGCTGCGTATAATTTCAGCCAATCTTTCAGTGTATCTATACTGACAACCGTACTGCGGCGTTTTGCTGCGTCTGTTGCTGGTCGTACATCATCTAAATCGTGTTCTTATTATCGGAGTCTGACATGGAATTTCTAATGGACCCCTCAATCTGGGCAGGGTTATTGACGTTGGTGGTACTGGAAATTGTTCTGGGTATTGATAACCTGGTATTTATTGCCATTCTGGCCGACAAACTACCGCCTAAACAAAGAGATAAAGCTCGAATTATCGGGTTGTCTCTTGCATTAATTATGCGTTTGGGGCTGCTGTCGGTTATTTCCTGGATGGTCACGCTGACCACGCCACTGTTTAGTGTTGGCAGCTTTAACTTTTCCGGACGAGATCTGATTTTGCTGGTGGGGGGGCTGTTCTTGCTATTTAAAGCTACCACCGAGCTACATGAACGGCTGGAGGGTAACCAGCACGATGACAGTGCGAGCCGTGGATATGCCAGCTTCTGGGCGGTGGTTGCACAGATTGTGGTGCTGGATGCGGTCTTCTCGCTCGATGCAGTGATTACTGCCGTGGGGATGGTTAACGACTTGGCCATCATGATGACGGCGGTCGTGATCGCCATGGGCGTGATGCTGCTGGCATCGAAAACACTGACGCGATTTGTTAATGCACACCCGACGGTCGTGGTGCTGTGTCTGAGCTTCTTGTTAATGATTGGCTTGAGCCTGATTGCGGAAGGTTTTGGTTTCCATATTCCGAAAGGCTATCTGTACGCCGCCATCGGCTTCTCTATCCTGATTGAGTTGTTTAACCAGATTGCGCGCCGTAATTTCATTAAGCATGAGTCCCGCTTGCCACGGCGCCAGCGCACGGCGGAGGCGATTATCCGTTTGATGGGCGGTCGTCAGCAAGAGCCGCAACATGGTGATGCGCAGTTACCCTTGCCAGCCGAGGCCTTTGCTGAAGAAGAGCGCTATATGATTAGCGGCGTACTGACATTGGCCTCCCGATCATTGCGCAGTGTGATGACTCCGCGCACGGAAATTTCTTGGGTAGATTGTAATCGTTCACAAGCCGAAATCCGTGAGCAATTATTGGACACGCCGCACAGCTTGTTCCCAGTTTGCCGTGATTCATTGGATGAAATAATTGGTGTGGTTCGTGCTAAAGATTTGTTAGTGGCAATTGAACGCGGGGAATCTATCTGTGAGTTTGCTGCGGAGACACCACCAATAGTCGTGCCTGATACCATGGACGTGATTAATTTGTTGGGCGTATTGCGCAAAGCAAAAGGGCGCTTAGTGGTAGTCAATGACGAATTTGGTGTGGTGCAAGGGCTGGTCACTCCACTGGACGTGCTGGAAGCCATTGCGGGTGAATTCCCTGATGAAGATGAAACGCCAGATATTATTGCCGATGGGGATGGTTGGTTAGTGAAAGGGGGGGCAGATTTGCACTCTCTGGAGCAGGCGCTGGATTGTCAGGAGTTGGTCAGCCCGACGGCTGATTATGCTTCATTAGCAGGTATGCTGCTGTCTCACTCCGGCCATATGCCAACCGCGGGGGATGTGGTTGAACTGCATAACCTGCGCTTTGAGATTATCGAAGTCTCAGATTACCGTATTGAATTAGTGCGTATCACCAAGCTGAGTAACGAATTGGAAGAGTAACACTCTGACAACTAAAAGAGTTTCAGCTAATGCGGGTCATCTTAAGGTGACCCGCATTTTTTAATGGGTACCCCAATACCTGTTGAGACGTTCAATTTTATATTCCACAATATTTATTTTTAAATAATAAAAACTGAAAAATAATATTCATCACAATATTAATTATCAATGTATATTTAATTTTTTCATTTATTAGCCTTACAATATCAATAAAACTAATGACAATATCAATGAGGAAAGAAATGATTTAAATCAATGTGTTGAGTTTATTTATCATGCTAAGTGAAAGGCGGTAATATTTATTTAAAATAATGGCGCCAGATTAATAAATATATCCTATGCTTAAATTCACTTAAGAATCCACTTAAGTTAGTCAATACATGAAATAGTTGCTTTGGTATTTATATCGAATCTGCGGTAGATATTAAAACAGTTTTAAGTATCGGTTTATTCTTTTTTTAAAATAAAAAATGTCTTCTCTGCTTTTGATACCGCACAACCTATATTTTTACCATTCTGCTAGTGGAGGATCTATGAAAAAGATAGTTTTTGTTTTGGTGTTAATGCTGTCTTCATTTGGTACATTCGCTCAAGAGACAGCGTCAAGGCAACTGAGTGATGCATTATCGACGCCTATCGCCGCTGAGGTAAACAAAAATGCGTGCGATGCTAGTTCCCCAGCCCCTCAAGAAGATATTGATTGGTCTGTGTGTTGTGAGATATGTTGCATTCCCGCATGTTTTGGTTGCTAGGCATAACAGTCATTATTCATCTTTTACTGTGCACAAGGGGAGCGCGGGCTCCCCTTGTGCAGATGATTTTCAAGGCAATAAATTAATTACATTGCACTTTAATGGCTAAACCACCACGGGAAGTTTCGCGGTATTTAGCGTTCATATCTTTCCCAGTCTCAAACATGGTTTCGATCACTTTATCCAGTGAGACACGTGGTTCGCTGGTACGGCGCATGGCCATTCGTGCAGAGTTAATTGCTTTTACCGAGGCAATCGCATTACGCTCAATACACGGCACTTGCACCTGACCCGCAACCGGGTCACAGGTCAGGCCCAGATTATGTTCCATACCAATTTCCGCGGCGATACACACTTGCACCGGGCTTGCACCCAGTAACTCGGCCAGACCCGCCGCCGCCATGGAACAGGCAACGCCCACTTCACCCTGACAGCCCACTTCAGCGCCAGAAATCGACGCATTCATCTTATACAAGATCCCGACAGCACCGGATGACAGGAAATAGCGGATAAAGATTTCAGGGGTAACCGGCTCGATAAAGTGGTCGTAATAGGCCAATACCGCTGGCACGATGCCACAGGCGCCGTTAGTTGGCGCAGTGACCACGCGGCCGCCGGCGGCATTTTCTTCGTTAACTGCCAGTGCGAACATATTGACCCAGTCAATGACATTCATTGGATCGCTGGACAGTTTATCGGAGGAAACTAACAGACGGCGTAATGCTGAGGCGCGGCGCGGCACCCGCAGCGGGCCAGGTAGAACCCCTTCGGTGTTCAGGCCGCGATCAATACAGGCACGCATGGTTTGCCAAATCGCCGTAAAGTAGGATTCAATCTCTTCTTTACTGTGCATCGCCAGCTCATTCTGCATGACCATGCCGGAGATAGACATACCGGTTTGCTCGCAGTTTGCCAGGATTTCCTCTGCGGAGTTGAATGGATAAGGCACGCTGACGGCATTAACCGCGGCTTTGCCGAAATGCTCTTCATCAACAATAAAACCGCCGCCGATGGAATAGTAGGTCTTGCTAAGCACTTTTTCGTCACCAGCATAGGCGTGGATCTGCATACCATTTTCGTGCAGTGGCAAGTTATCACTGCGGAATACCATCCCGCCCTCGCGTGGGAAGTCAACTTCATGCAAGCCGTTGGCTAACATCAATTTTTGACGTAATTCTACATCCCGAATAAACGCGGGGATACTGTCGATATCCACGGTATCTGGCATGTTACCCGCTAACCCCATAATAATGGCGATATCAGTGTGGTGGCCTTTCCCGGTCAGTGACAGTGAGCCATAAACATCGACGGCTACTCGCGTGATCGACGGCATTAACCCTTTAGTGACCAGCAAATCAGCAAACTCTTTGCCAGCTTTCATTGGCCCAACAGTATGAGAACTGGAGGGGCCGATACCAATCTTGAACATATCAAAAACGCTAATCACGCTAAACTCCTTAACAAAGCTTTTTGTTATTCCCGGTGCATATGAATGTGGCCGAGAATATTTGTATTAAGTATAAGAACCCTGTAGATAGCTGCAGGCTACTTCGTATTAAGTATTGCTATCACCGAGCCCAATCAATGGGGGGCCTACTGGTGTTGGCGGTATCAATTTGATATCGCAACCATGACATTTCGCTACCAATGAATCATTATCACTATCAGCTTTTAACCTTACATTTTTAGTGGTTTATAGTGATGAAAGATATTTTACAGATATTTCATAACGCTGACAGGTCAGTTTACAGTTTTTTTAAAATGGTTGTGCAGGAAAAGTAGAGTAAAAATCGAGATGATGGGGTGATAGGGATCGCTTTATGCTGTAATTCAGCTTTTTTAACCGTCATGCTGTGAAGTGGGTCACTCATTAACCATGCTATTTATATGTCTATTGGTGTCAAATACTAACCTGTTGCGCCAGACGGCGAATAATCGCCGCGGTCAGGCCCCAGATAAATTGGCTTTCATACCACGAAAGATAGACCCGGTGATTGATTCCCCCGCGATGGATATCCAGCGAATAGTAGCGCGAGAGTCTGAGAGCTTCACATAAGGGAATTTCAAACAGCCCAGCGACTTCATCTTCATTAGCCAGAAAGGCGATATTGGCGGGAACCAAGCCGACGACCGGTGTGACCTGATAACCGCTGGAACTGTCGAGCGGAGCCAGTTGCCCTAATACATGTACCGCGGAGGTAGGGATCGCCACTTCCTCCTCAGCTTCGCGCAGCGCGGTATCAATCAGTGAAAAATCTTGCGGATCGGCTTTACCGCCGGGGAAGGCGACTTGACCGGCATGTTTGCGTAAATGATCGGAGCGCCGGGTTAGCAATAATGTGGGTTCTGGTCGACAAACAATAGGAATGAGTACCGCAGCATGGCGGCCATTGGCAGAAATACTACCAGGTTGAGGTCGTTGCAGCTGGAATCGGCTAATAAATTCCGACAAAGTTCGCCCCGATTGGCTGACAAATTTGTCATTTACAAACACATTACTCACAAAATCCACTCACTCATCAATTAACTCTTTCCCAGCAGGGGTAATATTCGGGCGATTTTATCAAATGTCTCTTGATATTCAGCTTGTTCCTGACTGTCAGCCACAATTCCTCCGCCAGCAGAGCAATATATCTTACCGTTTTCAGTTAATAGGGTGCGGATGGTGATATTGGTATCCATCGTGCCACAGCAACTAATATAGCCAATGTTGCCACAATAGGCGTTGCGGCGCTGGGGTTCCAGTTGCTCGATGATCTCCATGGCCCGAATTTTTGGTGCACCCGTGATGGAGCCACCGGGGAAACAGGCGCGCAATAATGCGGTCGGTGTTGATTCGGCGGGCAGAATCGCGGTAATGGTGCTGACCAAATGATGCACCGCCGGGAAAGGCTCGACCACAAACAGCTCCGGCACCCGCACGCTGCCCGGCTGTGCAACCCGGCCAATATCATTGCGCAGCAGGTCAACAATCATCAGGTTTTCAGCGCGATCTTTAGTGGAATTAGCTAATCGCTCCGCTTGCAAACTGTCCTGTTCGGGGTCATCCAGTCGCGGTAAAGTGCCTTTAATCGGGCGGGTTTGAATATGGCGATTTTCCAACCATAAAAAGCGTTCCGGTGACACACTCAAAATTGCGTTTTTTTCTAAGCGAATAAAAGCGGAAAAGGGCGCTCGATTACTGCGGCTCAATGACAGAAAAGCTTGCCATTCATCACCTTGATACTCCGCGCTGAATCTTTGGGCCAAATTAATCTGATAACAGTCGCCACTGTGTAGATATTCCTGAATTTGTCGGAATTTTTCACCATATTGCTCACGCGACATATTGGCCTGCCACGGGCCAGTTAACTTAAATGGCGTGACAGCTTGAGAGCACTGTTGCTGCTGTAACCAAAGCCAGCGCTGTTCAGCATCGCCATGGCATACCAGTGTCAGTTTTTGCAAATGATGATCGGCAATCAAGGCCCAGTCATACAGGCCGACCGCCATGTCCGGTAAAGCGATATCCTGCTCGGCCAGTACCGGTAATATCTCAACCCGCCGCCCCAAATCATAACCAAATAGCCCTAATGCACCGCCTAAAAAAGGCAGGTCAGGGTGGGGCGAGACCGGGGGAGAAAATTTATCCAATTGCTGTTGCAATAAAGAGAATGGGTCTTCGAGGGAGAGTTCCTGACCTTGCGCACTGATAATCTCGGTTTGCTCGCCCCGAGTAGTGAGGGTGACTTGCGGGTCGGCGACCAGAATATCAAAGCGGTTATGGGTGTGTTCAGCAAATCCGGAGTGCAGCAGCATGGCCCAAGGTTGCTGGGCAAGGGGGGCGAATTGCTGGAGCAGGGCATCTGGTTGATAAGGCAAGGTTTTGAAAGTCAGGGATTTCACACTCATGAGTCGCTATTCTTTTCTTTCGGCTGGACATATTAGGCGGCGTAAGGCTATTTTCACCACCAAAGTTGGGGAAGATTAGCATAAATTACCCGGTATTTGGGGGCTGTTCACCCGACGCGGTCAATTCACCGTAAATAGCGATTCACTTTAAATAACAATAAACAGGTATACTGAATCAATTATATGCAGGAGATAAATCAATGTTAGCGGGTATGCCTTCACTTTCTCATGAGGAACAGCAAGAAGCTGTCGAACGTATTCACCAATTCATGTCGGAAGGAATGAGCAGTGGCGAGGCGATTGCTTTGGTTGCCGCAGAGATTCGCGAGCGGCACCAGAATGATCCACAAGCCATGCCTATCTTTGAAGATTCTGACTTTGATGACAATGATGAGTCTGATTATCGTCGTGATAATGAGCAGGATGCGGACGAAATAGAAGATCCTTACGAGGGGTAAGTTCTCGTTTTTTGCTGTCCAATGCCAATAAACCCGTCGCGAAGGCGGGTTTATTGGCTGTTACGCATGACTGACCTGTTACCGCTATTTACCGGTCACGACCACCGCATCTGCGGCCCGTTTTGCCACTTCAATCGCGGTATCAATATCATCCGCTACCGCCAGCGCCACACCCAACCGCCGTTTACCTGCAATGTCGGGTTTACCAAATAAACGAATTTGTGTGTCACCGACCAGGGCGGTTTCCAACCCATGGTAAGCAATATTATGGCTGGTTAATTCGGGCAAAATAACCGCCGACGCGGCTGCGCCATACTGACGAATGGTGCCAATTGGCAAGCCGAGAAATGCGCGCACATGCAAGGCAAACTCAGACATATTCTGCGAAATCAAGGTCACCATGCCGGTATCGTGAGGGCGCGGTGAAACTTCACTGAAAATAACGTCATCACCGCAGACAAATAACTCCACACCAAATAGCCCATAGCCACCGAGCGCGGTGACCACTTGTGATGCAATCTCTTTCGCCCGCGCCAGCGCAATATCACTCATCATTTGTGGCTGCCAGGACTCACGGTAATCGCCATCCTCCTGACGGTGACCAATAGGCGCACAAAAATGGATGCCATCAACTGCGCTGATGGTCAGCAAGGTGATTTCAAAATCAAAGTGTACCAATCCCTCGACAATCACTTTGCCGCCGCCTGCCCGGCCACCTTGTTGCGCGTAATCCCATGCGGTTTGAAGTTGCTGTTCATTGCGAATCAAACTTTGGCCTTTACCGGAAGAACTCATCACCGGTTTGACAATGCACGGATAACCCATCTCACTCACTGCCTGACGGAATGCGTTCTCGGTAGCGGCAAAGCGGTAACTGGAGGTCGGCAATTGCAGTGTTTCAGCAGCCAGACGGCGAATTCCTTCGCGGTTCATGGTCAAGCGAGTCGCTTCGGCGCAGGGCACAACTTTGTGGCCCATATTCTCTAACTCAACCAGCATATCAGTGGCGATAGCTTCAATTTCCGGCACAATATAGTGCGGTTTTTCCTGCTCGACCAACTGCTTGAGCGCTGCGGCATCCAGCATGTTAATCACATGGCTACGATGAGCAACATGCATTGCAGGCGCATCCGCATAGCGATCAACCGCAATCACTTCCAGCCCCAGCCTTTGGCATTCAATCGCCACTTCTTTGCCTAGCTCGCCTGCGCCAAGCAACATGACACGGGTGGCGTTTGGGCGCAGTGCGGTTCCAATAGTCAGCATAGTTAGATACCTACATCAGTGGAAAAGTTACACAATAATTTGATACGCGATGAATTTTACGGGCATGAGTATACGGCAAAATAGCAACGAAAACGATTGCGTATCGGTGTCTACGCAGAGAATCACGGCATTTTGCCGGTATTGATGCAGTATAGTTCCGGCAATAGCCCTATATCTGGTATTATCGCGCCAAAATCTTGCGCTCGCCTTCAGGCCATCGCTGCCATTCCATTCCGTTATAAGAGTTACTGCCGTGAGCACAACGTCCTTTTCTTCCCTGACACTGCCTGCTGAGCAGTTGTCCAATCTTAATGAACTTGGTTATACCGAGATGACACCGGTACAGGCCGCAGCATTACCGGCCATCCTCAATGGGCAGGATGTTCGGGCAAAAGCCAAAACCGGCAGTGGTAAAACTGCGGCCTTCGGCATTGGTTTGCTGGACAAAATTGCTGTGGGTGAGTTTGTGACTCAAGCTTTGGTGCTGTGTCCCACTCGTGAACTGGCTGATCAGGTCAGCAAAGAGTTGCGCCGGTTAGCGCGCTTTACTCAGAATATTAAAATTCTGACCTTGTGTGGCGGCCAGCCGATGGGCCATCAGTTGGATTCCCTGGTGCATGCCCCGCATATCGTCGTCGGCACGCCGGGCCGTATTCAGGAGCATTTGCGCAAGAAAACCCTGGTGCTGGATGACCTCAAAATTCTGGTGCTGGATGAAGCCGATCGCATGTTGGACATGGGTTTTACCGATGCCATTGATGATGTGATTGCTTATACCCCGCCACAGCGCCAGACGTTGCTGTTCTCTGCGACTTATCCGGCAGGTATTGAACAGATCAGTGCACGGGTTCAGCGCCAGCCAGTCAATGTTGAAGTTGATGATGGTGATGAAGCTCCCGCGATTGAACAGGTATTTTTCGAAACCACGCGCGAAAAACGGTTGCCGCTGTTGATCTCGGCCCTCAGTTATTATCAGCCGGCCTCTTGTGTGGTGTTTTGTAACACCAAAAAAGATTGCCAGAGTGTCTATGAGGCGTTGGAGTCCCGTGGCATCAGCGTGTTGGCTTTGCACGGCGATTTAGAACAGCGCGATCGTGATCAAGTGCTGGTGCGTTTTGCCAACCGCAGTTGCCGGGTGTTAGTTGCAACAGATGTTGCTGCCCGTGGTCTGGACATTAAAGACTTGGAACTGGTGGTCAATTTCGAACTGGCGTTTGATCCGGAAATTCATGTGCACCGCATTGGCCGTACCGGGCGGGCAGGGATGAGCGGTCTGGCAGTCAGCCTGTGTACTCCACAGGAAATGACCCGTGCCCATGCCATTGAAGATTATATGCAAATGAAACTGAAATGGACGCCAGCCGAGCAGGTAAGCCGCAGTGCCAACACGATGCTGGAACCTGAAATGGTTACCTTATGCATTGATGGTGGGCGCAAAGCTAAAATTCGTCCTGGCGACATTCTGGGGGCCTTAACCGGTGAAGCCGGTCTGACCGCCGCAGATGTAGGTAAAATCGATATGTTCCCGGTCCATGCTTATGTTGCTATTCGCAAGGCGAGCGCCAAACGTGCTCTACAGCAGTTACAGCAAGGCAAGATCAAAGGCAAAAACTGCAAAGCCCGTTTATTAAAATAATCACAGTAAAGGGCGATGGTGGTTGCATCGCCCCAATAAATCACATTATACTGTGATTATGTACAGTAATCTGTAAGTGAAGAGGACGCGTATCAATGGCCGTTGAAATAAAATTCGTCGTGGTAAGACAGGGTGAGGAAAAAATGACTTTCACAACCAAAAAAGAAGCCGATGCCTACGATAAAATGCTGGATTTGGCTGACAATTTGTCTGAATGGTTGTCACAGTCACCTTTAACACTGGAAGAAGATCAACGCGAGGCCTTGAGTTTCTTCCTTGCAGAGAACAAAGACGCATTAGGGCAAATTCTGCGTGGTGCCCATCCAACGGCATCCGCCGAGGGGCAGCCGAAAGCGAAAGTTGAAAAGATCGCGCCAGAGAAAAAATCCAAACCTGAAGCAGATCAAGCCGCTTAATCTGCCTGATTTCGGCAGGAAGTGAAAAAGGCATCTAAAATGAATCGTGAAATCACCTTCTTTCGCCGGTTTGAGGCGGATATTCTGGCTGATCGCAAAACGATCACCATTCGGGATAGCAGTGAATCCGACTTTTGCCCAGGGGAAACCCTGCGCGTATGTCGCAATGAAGACGGCGTGTTTTTCTGCAATATTTTGGTTAAATCCGTCACTCCAGTCACCTTGGATGCACTGACGCAACGCCATGCCGAGCAAGAAAATATGTCGCTGGATGAACTGAAAAAAGTGATTAAGGAGATCTATCCGGGGTTGGAGCAGTTTTACGTGATTGAATTTACTCGGTGTTAATTAAATAGCGTTAATACTTTGATTCTGTAACGCTATTCACTCTGTAAGCCCCTTTCAATCATTGTTCCAACCAGAGGATAGAAATAAAAATATCTGGAGGAATGATGAGAAAGACAGGACTCGCCTTAATAGTGGCTGCGGCTTTGGTCGGTGTCATCAGTAGTGTACAGGCTCAGGAACCGCGGGTAGCAAAAGTCCCTACTTGCATGGGGTTAAATCAATCCCAGATTGCCACCCAAGTTAAACGGGATTTTCTACAAAATCGTATAACCCGTTGGGAAGCAGATAAAAAACTGTTGGGTACTGATAGCCCGGTGGCTTGGGTTAGCGCAGTAGACATTACTGGCAAAGATGATATCTGGCAGGTTCCATTGACCGCTCGTGGTAAAAAAGGCGATAAAACCTACCAAGTGGTGCTTGATTGTAAAGCTGGCACCATTACCTATACCTTGAGTACTTGAGCCGCAACAGTAGAATTAAGCTAATCACGTACCAAACAGGTGCTGGCGCAAATCTATCCTGCACCTGTTTATCATGTTGTTTATCATGTTGTTTATCATTGAATTATCCTCCTTCAACTCAAATTTAAGCAGATGCTGCCGCTTGGCATCAACAGGTATTCGTGTCACTCTCGGGATAACGAACACAGATGGATACTTCAACTAATGACCACACCTCCAAAGGCAGATAAACGCCCTTATCCGATGACGATGCATGGTGATATCCGTACAGATGACTATTATTGGCTACGTGATGATGAGCGCACTGATGCTGATGTTCTGAACTATCTGCAAGCTGAAAATGAGTTCACCGAGTCGGTGTTGAAACCGCAGCAACCGCTTCGCGAAACGTTGTATCAGGAAATGGTTTCCCGTATTCCACCCCAAGAAGAGTCCGTCCCCTATATTCGCAATGGTTACCGCTATCAAACACGTTTTGAACCAGGTAATGAATATGCCATTTACGTGCGCCAACCGGTTTGGGCTGATAGTAGTTGGGAAACATTACTCGATGGTAATCAACGTGCTGCGAAAAGCGAGTTCTACACTTTGGGGGGCTTGGATGTTAGCCCAGATAATCAACTACTGGCAGTGGCTGAAGATTTCTTATCACGGCGCCAATATGATATCCGGGTAAAACATTTACAAAGTGATAGCTGGCACGAGGAAGTGATCAGCAATACGTCGGGTAGCTTTGAGTGGGCCAATGATTCAAAAACATTGTATTACGTGCGTAAGCATGAAAAAACGTTGCTACCTTATCAAGTCTATCGTCATGTCGTGGGTACTGATCCGGCATCGGACCAGCTGATTTATCAGGAAGCGGACGATACATTCTATGTTGGTTTAGAAAAAACCACGTCTGAGCGCTTTATTGTCATCCATCTCAGTAGCACCACAACATCTGAAATTTTACTATTAGATGCTGATCAGCACGAGCCGCTGCCGCAAATGTTCGCGCCACGCCGCAAAGACCATGAATATGGTTTAGATCACTATAAGCAGCATTTTTATTTACGTTCGAATAAAGATGGCAAAAATTTCGGCCTATATAAAATCACCGATACAGCTAAAGTGCCGGTTGATTTCGCTGATGAATCTCAGTGGGTACCATTAATTGCGCCAAGAACAGATGTTATGTTGGAGGGGTTCAGCCTCTTTCGTGATTGGCTGGTGGTGGAAGAGCGGAGTGAAGGATTGACGCATTTGCGGCAAATTCACTGGCTTACCGATGAACAGAAATCGGTGACTTTTGATGACCCCACCTATGTCACTTGGTTGGCGTATAACCCAGAGCCAGAAACTGAACTCTTGCGCTATGGGTATTCCTCCCTGACCACGCCAAGTTCCATGTATGAGCTTAATATGGACACGGGTGCTCGTCAGTTGCTCAAGCAGCAGGAAGTTAAGAATTTCACGCCAGAAAAGTACCGTAGTGAGCGGATTTGGGTTACCGCATCAGATGGTGTCAAAGTACCCGTTTCATTGGTTTATCACCGTGATTACTTTACCCCGGGCAGTAATCCGCTGTTGGTCTATGGCTACGGGTCATATGGCAGCAGCATGGATCCTGTATTCAGTGGTAGCCGTTTAAGTCTGTTAGATCGCGGTTTTGTCTTCGCACTGGCACATATTCGAGGGGGCGGTGAACTGGGGCAGCAATGGTATGAAGATGGTAAGTTGCTCAAAAAATTAAATACATTCAATGACTTTATCGATGTTACCAAAACATTGGTTACCAAAGGCTATGGTGATGCTAACCGTGTTTTCGCTATGGGCGGCAGTGCAGGCGGCTTGTTGGTGGGGGCTGTTATTAATCAGGCGCCTGAACTCTACAAAGGTGTTGTAGCGCAGGTGCCATTTGTTGATGTGGTTACCACTATGCTGGATGAATCTATCCCTCTGACCACTGGCGAATATGATGAGTGGGGCAATCCAAACGATAAGGCCTATTACGATTACATCAAGCAATATAGCCCATACGATCAGGTTAAAGCCCAAGATTACCCGCACATGCTGGTGACTACCGGGTTGCATGACTCCCAAGTTCAATATTGGGAACCTGCAAAATGGGTCGCGAAACTGCGGGAAATGAAGACGGATGACCACCAATTATTGCTTTATACCGATATGGATTCGGGCCATGGGGGGAAATCAGGGCGTTTCAAAGCTTATGAAGATATTGCTTTGGAATATGCTTTTATTCTCTCTTTAGCTTGATTCACAAAATCGGTTACGCCAGATAATGTGTCAGGGTATGGCGCATATCGGGTGTAAGGTCTGCAATTGAGGTCAGCATCCAGCGCAGGTAGTCCGGATCTTGCCGGGCTATCTGTTCAATACTTTTTCCACGATATTTCCCGAACTTAAATGTTTGTAATAACAGCGGTTGTTGCGTTACTTCCACCATTTGCTCAGCATTCCATCCTGAGTCTCGCATGATGCGCTGCAACAGCGCGGCGGTGACATAACAATCATACAAAGCTCGATGTGGATAAAGATTATCTGGCACTGAAACATTCAGGCGCAAAGCGTAACGCAGATATTGATTACTGTGTTTAATATCAGGGTAGAGCATACGAGCAAGCTTTAACGTGCAAATCCATTGGCCACCCATTTCCGGCAACACACCGCGGTCAAAGGGGGCATTATGAGCGACGTAATAAGGGCTCCCTTGATATTTTCTAACCGCAACGGCAATTCGTGGTTTACCTTCCACCATTTCTTCCGTGATATGGTGAATTATCATGGCATCGAGACTGATTGGTCTATCTGGGCTAACCAGGTCACTCATAGGGTTGATTACGACCCCATTAACGACATCAACAGATGCGATTTCAACAATACCGCCCTCAAAGCCGCAAGTTTCAGTATCGATGACACGAAAACACATATTTATTCTCCCCCGCAATGCTTGAATATTAGCAACAAAAAACCCGCCTATCGTGGCGGGTTGACTGACGAGACGAAAAATCCGTTATTCTGCGCTAGTGGAAGATGACTTTTTAGCGCGTTTCTCAGCCTTTTTCTCAGCTGGCGTTTTTAGTGGTTTTTTCTTCGCGTTCTTTTTGCTGTCCATTCCCTTACTCATGGCTTGCCTCTCTTTACCTTCGGTTAGGTTGGTACGCCCACCTATTAACCACCTAATAGGGGTGAGTTGCAAGGAAAGAAAGTATGAATATACTTAATATATTGTTTAATAAAGATATTATTAAATATTAATATCTCTTGTTACGTTCTAATACACGCAATGTTTTGGGGTAAGACATGAAAATTAATTAAGTTATGGTGTATTTATCACCTGTTGATGGAATTAATGTGCTGATTGGCGTAAATGTAATGTTTTATCGTTGACCCTGCGGGCTGTATAGGCTTTGATAACTTGAGTGTCTTAACAAACATGGAAAAATAATGGAACAATTACGTGGGCTTTATCCAGCGTATGAGCCTTACGACAGTGGCTTACTAGACACGGGTGATGGTCACCAGATTTACTGGGAACTCTGTGGTAACCCTGAGGGTAAACCCGCGGTATTTATTCATGGTGGCCCTGGTGGCGGGATAGCACCTTATCATCGACAACTTTTCAACCCAAAGAAATACAAAGTATTACTGTTTGATCAACGCGGGTGCGGGCGATCGACTCCCCATGCCAGCTTGGATAACAACACGACCTGGCATTTAGTCGATGATATTGAACGGCTGCGTGAGATGGCCGGTGTAGATAATTGGTTGATATTTGGCGGTTCTTGGGGGTCAACACTGGCGTTGGCTTATGGTGAAACCTATCCCGAACGGGTTAGTGAAATGGTTTTACGCGGGATATTCACTCTGCGCAAAAAAGAGTTGGATTGGTACTATCAGGACGGGGCTTCCCGCTTCTTCCCAGATAAATGGCAGCGCGTGTTATCCCTGTTAGCACCAGAAGAGCAGGGCGATGTCACTGCTGCTTACCGCAAACGGCTAACCTCACCTGACAAAGCGGTACAATTGGAGGCCGCAAAAATTTGGAGCCTGTGGGAGGGCGAAACAGTCACTTTACTGCCAGCCAAAAGCGCAGCTTCTTTCGGTGAAGATAACTTTGCTCTGGCATTTGCTCGCATTGAAAATCACTATTTTACCCACTTGGGCTTTTTGGATAGTGATAACCAACTGCTTGATAACGTTACGCGTATTCGCCATATTCCTGCGGTAATTATTCATGGCAGATATGATATGGCTTGTCAGCCACAGAATGCGTGGGATTTAGCCAAAGCATGGCCGGAGGCTGAATTGCATATTGTTGAAGGTGCCGGACATTCCTTTGATGAACCCGGGATCTTGCACCAACTGATTCTTGCTACCGACAAGTTTGCCCGAAAATCCTAGCGATTCTCACCGCTAAACTCCCGCAGAACCTTGTGCGGGAGTCTCTTACTCAGGACTTCATTTTTGGCTCATACGGCAAGCGAGAGAATTTATTTGATTCACTACGGTAGTGTGCTAGCCGCTGTAAAAAGTATTCACGTAACTCATCCGGCTGTTCTCGAGCAACCATTTCAGGGATCACCGGCATATTGTAGCGCTCTTTAAATGCCACCCCAGAAGCGGCCAGATCGACATTCATTTTTGCTGTTTCTTCATCAGAAAGCTCAGCCAGATTATATCCCATTTTTTTTCTCCTTCATGGCGTGTCGGCGAGTATTGCGCAAAAGGTAATGCAGCTGGCAGATATTGGCAAGGGGCTAATGTGAACGAATAATGTCTAATTAAGTGTTTTAGCAGTGAGATAATATGACCTCAAAGTCATAAGGTTATTATTTATTGAAATAAATCTCAAATAAGAATCATTCTTTTTAGTATTCTGGTGTTAATGTGAATGATTCTTATAATAATTAATACCATATTTTATTTTAAAAATACCGATTATAATCAACAAGTTAAATTATTTAATGTTTTTATTAAATATTAATGTGAATAGGGTGTTCTTATTTTGTTTTTAACTTGGCATAATACGCCAAGTTAATCGTTGCTTACCTGCATTATAAAAATTAGGGAATTATTATGTTGAAAACAGAAATGGCTCAGAAGCTTAATGAACAGCTGAATCTGGAATTTTACTCTGCCAATCTTTATCTGCAGATGAGTGCCTGGTGCAGTGATAAAGGCTTTGAAGGCGCGGCAGCATTTTTAAAAGAGCATTCTCAAGAAGAGATGCAACATATGCAGCGTTTATTTGAATACTTGAGCGGAACGGGCGCTATGCCGGTATTGGGTACAATCAGTGCGCCGCCGACAGATTTCGCATCATTGGCTGATGTCTTCAAACTGACTTATGAGCATGAGCAACTTATTACAACTCAAATTAATGAGCTAGCCCATGTTGCAATGACCACTCACGATTACTCTACATTCAATTTCCTGCAATGGTATGTGTCTGAACAGCATGAAGAAGAAAAACTGTTCAAATCTATTCTGGACAAATTGGCACTGGTGGGTAACAGCGGTAGTTCATTGTTCTTTGTCGATAAAGATCTGAAAACCATGGCAGCACAGAACCACGTTCAGGCTTAATTTTTTTGGCTTGATTTGAACTCGCCGCAGTTTCTATTCACTCTTAGTGGAAATAGAAATTGCGGTTTTTTTATTGTTTCTTTTGCCATACTCGTCTGCCTTTTTTCGCCTTAATTTTATTGTTTCGTGCTAACAACATGTTGTTTAGCTATGGTTTCTCGACTTGTTATATTGAAATCGTTATCATTTTCTACCAAGCTAAAAGCGCTAACTGAGCTTAATTGCTGCTCAACTATTGGTTATATTTCAAGCGCCACTCATAATTTGGCGTTTTATTTTGTGCCCTACCTCACAGGTAGTGCAATTGACTGGAAGTGATAGGGGTTCGCGCTGCCAATATAGGATATGGTTGGTAGCAGACAGATTCTTCTCCCCATCGATTAAGGGATATTATGTTTATTCGCAAAGTACGTTCTTCTTGCCGCATGCTTTCGGCACTTATTGTGTTATTTGTTGGGCTATCCAGCCAACAAGCCTTGGCTCACGCCCACCTGAAACTTGAATCTCCTGCTGCTGATGCGACCATCGGTTCAGCGCCAGAGGCCGTAACACTTGGCTTTTCTGAAGGGATTGAATTGAATTTCAGTGGTGTGAAAGTGACTGGCCCAGACAATAATATTGTCAAAACCGGCGAGCTTAAATTGGATCCAGTTAATAACACACAATTAATCTTGCCGATCGATAGTGCATTGAAAGCTGGGAAATACGATGTTTCATGGCATGTAGTGTCTGTTGATGGTCATAAAACCAAAGGCACTTACAGCTTCACAGTGAAATAATATGTCTCTGGCGACTCTATTCGTTCTGTGTCGCTTTCTGCATTTTTTGGCGGTGATGTTGATGTTTGGCATCAGTGTTTTCACCGCCTTATTAGCACCGGACCGTTTCTCTTCAACACTCAAAAAACGCTTATCACCTCTCCTTATTTTCAGTACATTCTTGGGGTTAGCCTCCGCTATCGGGCTTCTGGCTATCCAGGCCGGCTTGATGGGCGATGGTTGGGCTGATACCTATAAACTAAATGTATGGTGGGCGGTATTAGGCACCCGTTTTGGTCAGATATGGCAATGGCATCTCGGTTTATCCATCTTGAGCATGTGGATAGTTTTGCTCAGCCCAACCCGTGTTTACTATCGGCTAGTGGTGGGCTGTTCAACGTTGTTATTAGCAAGCCTGGCCTTTATCGGTCACGCGGCGATGCACGAGGGTGTACTGGGATGGATTCATCAGATCAATCAAGTGATACATCTGCTCAGTGCAGGTTATTGGATAGGATGCTTGCCCGCATTACTGGTTTGCCTTGCATATACCCGCCATGGTGATGCTAAACGCGAAGCTATCACTACGTTAATTAGGTTTTCAAGTTGGGGCCATTTGGCAGTCGCACTGGTATTGGCCACCGGAATTATTAATAGCATTATTATACTGCGTGAGACTTCTTTAACGCTGACATCTGTCTATCAGATGCTATTACTCAGTAAAGTAATATTGGTACTGTTGATGATTGTCATTGCTGTGATCAACCGCTACCTGATTGTTCCTATGCTTCGGAAATTGCCGAAAAAAGCTCATTATTGGTTGGTTGTAAATAGCTGCGCAGAAATTATTGTTGGTGCGGCGGTACTCTTTTTGGTGAGTATTTTTGCGACGATAGCGCCAGTATAGTGTGAAATAATACCTGGCACATAGTGCCTGTAAGCTTGCATCGACGTCACGGTATACGCGAAAATCAAGGCAATCAGTTAATTGAGGATAATTTAAATGAAGGGTTTTGTGCTGACATTATCATTACTGATGTTATCGGTAAACGCTATTGCTGCCGGGAAGATAGTGACCGTCAGTAAGTTTGAGTTTGGCAAACAATGGGCATTTAATCGAGAAGAGGTGATGTTAGAGTGCCGCTCTGGCGGGGCTTTATTTGTGATAAACCCAAGTACATTAGCCCAATATCCACTCAATGATGTTGCGAATGAACAGATGAAAGCGGGGCATGTCCTGGCAAAGCCGTTAGATATTTTATTATTGGATGACAGTGAGAAGCCGGGCCAAAAGATGAGTTTGGAACCTTTCCTGCAGCGTGCCACGACTTTATGTCAAAAGTAAACTCGAAAATTTTGGTGGACACAGATATTTGTCTCTATCTAACAGACAATTACCTTGTTCAGTTTATGAGCTGATTTTTACTATCCCAAATAGTTTGCAACCGTGATTGATTAATTCTGTTGCTAAGTTGGCGAAACACATGTACTCGACTATTCTTAGAGAGTACGGCTGAACAAGCCTACGTTAATGCCAACTTTTAGCGCACGGCTCTCTCCCAAGAGCCATTTCCCTAGACCGAATATAGGAATCGTATTCGGTCTTTTTTTAATTTCATTTTAAATCAATTACTTAAGTGGACGATGTCCGAAAATGTCCGAAATTTGTCCGAAATTTCATATTCGGTCTTTTTGGCGAGGGGATAGCCCCGTCTTAAAAACGGGGGAAATGTTATAGCATCACGTATTCTTTGCCCCGTGTATCAAGGTATTTATCGGTCATTTTTTCTGATTTATGTCCCAGCAACTTTCGCGTAAATTCTTTCCCATATTCTTTTTCATACAAACGTCCCGACAGGCTTCGTATCTCATGAAATGATGGCGGAGAGTGGGAGAAAGATAATCCAGAATATCGCCTCGCTTTGACAAACCCCTTGGTCAATCCATCGGGATGAATAGAGCCGTCAGGACTGTTTTTTCTAATACCAGAACTGATGAGAAAATCTGTTCGGCTTACTTGTCGGCAGCGGTCAATAATGTTTGAAAGGCTTAAACCGACAGATTTCAGCGTCAGAGTCAGTGGAATAGCGATCATTGCCCCTGTTTTAGTTTGCTCTATGTATAGTCGGTTATCACGTACATCGATAAACTTCATTTTCACCACATCTTCACGGCGTTGGCCGGTGACGAGTGCTAAATCCATCGATAATGCAAACCACGCAGGTTGCTGTTCGGCAGCATTGCGGATAGCAATATATTGCTCGTATTCAAGACGTTCTCTCATGACGGTAATTTTAGGCGCTCTTGTTGGCGTTACCGGATTGACTTCTATTCGTCCGGCAACGATAGCTTCACGAAAGACATCAGAGAGAACAGAGCGTAATGTACCTGCCATTGCTGCCTTTCCTTGCTCAACCCATGACTCCAGAAATTCAGCAATATCAAGTGTTGTGATTTTACTAAGAACTTTATCGGCGAATTTATCTCTGATCGTATTGATATGACCTGCCCGCACCTTGTAAGTGTTGGCGGCTAGTTTTCTACGTTGCAGGATAATTTCATATCGCTCTAACCAGTTATCCATGGTGTATTCATGGACGCCTTTGAGCTGTTCCAGTAGAGCAATTGGCGAGTAATTTTTCTCAATATAATGATTTGCCTCTATAGCTTGAGCAATCGCATCTCTCCGGGATATTTGGCCTAATGCTATCTCTTTCCCGTTTAGAGGATTGCGCCAGTAGAACGATTTCCGTGATTTTCGGTAGGTTAGGTTGCGCGGCAGGTTGGCATCATATTTTGCCGGCCTTTTCTTCATCGATTATTTTCTCCACTAACGGGCAAGGTTTGGTTTTTATCTTGGTCGCTGGTCGAGTGGGGGCTGTTTTGCTGAATTTGTTGGGTTTGATATAGATTGCATCAGGGGAGACTTGATATTGCCTGCCATGAATTTCTGGAGGGGGATAAATATTCCCATTTCTGGCCCAACGTCTTAGGGTAGTGAGCGGTGGTGGGGCAGAGTAATGCAAGTCTGCCCATTCAGTTAGTGATATAGATTTCATCAAAAAAATCCTTAATTAACTTAATATGCTATTGCTTAGATATTGATTGTGGGGGAATCGAGTGTAAAAGATTAGTCGCCAAACCCACCGCGACCAGAAGTATTGCTGGTGCGGATGTATGATTGCCTGTTACTTTCGGGCAGTGATGCGAAATAGGCAGATATTGCTTTCCTGCGGGATGATTCTCTTTCCTCAGTCATCCATTTAGGTAGGGGCGGATTCATTGATGCAATGGTATTGATTCTGCGCAGCATCCCAGCATAAACATATCCGTGTTTATATATTCTGGGGTGCGATTGGCCTCGTTTGGCGCAGTCAAAAGCCTTCAAAGCATCAAGAGCAATTTCCTTAAGTATTCGTTCTCTTTCGGTCATTGTCACTTTGCCTTTGTCGGGGTCATGCCACTTTTTTCAATTCAGAAGCACGGAGCTTGTATACATCGATACATTTCTGTTGGTGTTCTGCTGACGATGCCATAGCATTCCACGCTGCTTTATAGATGGACTGCAATTCACTAACGTTTTGGCAGTCAGCAGCCTGAGCGGTGAAATCGGCCAGTATCTCGTCGCAAGTTCTTGGTGCTGGGTGGTGTGTTTCTGCGTCAGGGTCTGCTGCGGTTTCCTCCGTTGGAATACAGAATGTCTGAAACGCTGCGTATTTATAGGCTATCGACATAGCTTTGTTTGTTGCCTTGTCCCCTGAGTCCATAGCCTCGCCAAATGTTGTTACTGTATGAGTGCTACCGTCTTCCGTTGCGACAAAATCAAACTCAGCTTTAACAACAACGTAAAAAAGTGATGCGCCCTTTAATGTTGTTCGTTCTGAAACTGTTCGCTCAACAATACGCGGAAGGATCACCAATCTATTGCGAACCAGTGCAGGGGACAGGGCGTTGTAAACCGCATCTATACCTCTAAATTGAAATCCTTGCTGAGCATTCCGACTGTTCTTTGCGATACCGCTTTCTGATAAATCTTTTGCTACAGCAGCAATTGCTTTGTAAACCGCTTTAGTTTGCATAGTTCCCCCTAAAATGGTTGTTCACCCAAGAAATAGCGCTGGTTTAATCGCTCCAGCTTCGCCAGACTCAAGCACGACTGTTTTGCTTTTCTTAGTCCCTTTCTGCGGTAATACAAGGCATCCAGAATGTGTTCTTTTCGGTTTTCAATGCTTTCTTTTACTGTTCTTCCAATACTCATGATGGAAGTCTCCGACTTACGGCCTTAGCTACGCGTGCTCATACTTTTAAAGCCAAATGTTTGCTAGAGATCATGTATTTCACTGTTGAGAATTTGATATTTTTTATGGTAAAAGCTGAATTAATCGCGGGGCTTGAACATGATGTAATATCCTTAATATATTTAAAATTGATAAAGTTGCGTTTGTTATATATTTAGTGGTTAGAATATGAAGTTGATGAATATTGCTCTTCGTTTAATTAGTATTGTTGTTATTGTTCTTACGACTATTTCGTTAATGATTGCTGCGTGGATAATTAGTTAAGTTTTTTACTTTAGACTTCTAATACGGTCTAATTTTACCATTTTCATATATTTATGGTTCTAATCTCCGGTTAATTAATTCAATAAATTGTTGCCACAAGGTTTTAGAGGGCGGTGGTCTAAAGTTGTTTGAGGTCAAACAATTAGAAGGATGATGCTGGATATAAAGCAGATAGTTTTTTGAGGTAGCACCCATAGAGGTGCCACCCCTGATTGAAATAATCATGGGTGACTCCTGTTGCTATGAATTAGTAAGCTATTTTTTTCAGATCGTCGGGATTAATGACGAGCAGGCCTTTTCGTTTGAAAACTTCAATAAAAGTTTCTATAGGGCCGATGAAATAATTATCAGGTAGACGTTGAGAGCTAATAAGTTGCTCTCCATAAAATCGGAGAAGGACTTTGCTATGTTTGGATTGTTCGGTGGATGTTGCTAGTTGGCGCAGTTTCTTTTCACACTCTATAAAATATCGGCGTATTTGACGACCTTTTTCGTTGCGCTCAACCATCGCCAGTTCTTTAGCTGTATCGAGGGTGAGGTGGTAGTCAATGCTTGGACGCCCTCTACCTATTTTTTCCCGATTTTGGGAAAAAATCACATAGTCCTGATTTTCAACAAATTCATATTCAGGGATGCGCTCTGTAATCCATGAGGCAAAGCGTTTACCTACACCAAGGAAAGAATGTAAACAACACTCTATGCTATTCGACGCTGTTAGCGTCTGTTGCCTGCTTTTATCCACATCAGGCGAGGTGGCACCCGTCATACCCCTACAACGAGATTTTGTGATAGCATTTTGATACCCCTACAGTTTGCGAGTTTCAAAATGCCCGAATGGATCTCAGTCTGGATTGCCAAGATTTTTGGCAGCGAGCCAGTGGTGAAAGTCATGTATGTTCTTATCGGTTGGTGCCTTCTTATTCTATTTATGCCAGCAAGATTTACCGAGTCGATTTATGAGAAGTCGAACATTCCTTTTGCAGGGCAACTTTGTTTGTTCGCGCTGGCGTTCGTTATTGTTGATGCTGTTCAGCGGGGAATGAATAAGTGGAAGAAACATCAAGAAAAGATTGCCATGATTGATGAGAAGAATAAGCAAGCACAGCAAGCAAAGATTGCCATTATTCGCGATATTGAAAATCTAGATCCTATCGAAAGAAGCTTCTTGAAACATTTTGCTAACTCAAGTTCAGCGTGGTTATCGCCAGATAATGTGTCTGTCACAAGCTTATTAAGGAAGCGGTTTATCTCCTGCACCCATCATCGACGCCGCATTAAAGGGAGCTTGATAATGTCGTATGAAATCAATCAAAAATATGCAGCAGTGGTTAGAGAATATTTCAAGGAAGTTAACAAAAACTGATTTTTTGATGATGTACATCAGAAAGCAAAAAAAACCGAACTGGTGAGGAACGAGGGTTTTTGGTGCTCCATGCAAACTTATGACTGTTGACATCCTCCACGCCCTGAAGGACGGGGTTTTACGGCGCACCGGATAAATTTTTCAACAAAACATTCAGTGAATGACAACTTCGACAGCGCTAATTGGGTTATTTTGTTTTTTATTCAGACATTCAGTGCAGTTACATTCCTCTTCATCAGCTAATACTTCCAGTATCGCAGCGGCAGCAGAGGCTTTCTCAGCATTCTTAAGTTGCTTTTCCAAGAATTCTTTATTGGCTATGGCTTGTTTGAAGAGAAAAAAGAATGCTTTTGTGCGAAGGGACGCATTACCCATATTTTCACCAATTGTTTTGGCGGTCATTTCTGATTCGTGACCAGAACAAGTCAAAGTGATTTCGATTTTCATTGTTGGATTTTTCATGTTTATTTATCTCTGTAAATGCTATTTGAACGTTTATTGACTTCGCTTAAAATAAACCGAGTAAAGTCATCGTGGTCAGATATATAAGCACCGCCGATTGTGTTTTCGTCGAGGTTATTGTGTTTCACATATTTGCATTTCATATTAGCTATGAAAGTCATATAAGCAGCATTGCGCTCGGAATGAGAGCGCCAAACATTGTTGGTATTAATCCTCAGAAATGCGTCAAAACGTGGATTCATTGATTCCTCCAAATGAATTTAATAAAGCGCCTATACAGACGCTTGATAAATTCACTTTAAAGAACTCATTAGCCAGTCGATCCCTCTTCGGGGCTGGGAAGTGATTACGTCGCTCACTCCGTGGCGTAATACTTGTTGGTTTTTAGGTGTAGTAATCCCCTGCGCGAATTAATAAGAATTCACACATGTTTAATTGGGTAACTCACAGAGAAAGGCTCAGGGGTTAATACTGTACAAATTTATTCCACTGTTAATTGATGGAATCCTAAGCCTTTCTTTTTGAGTGCCTGACTTATTTATCCACCTCAGGCGGCGGTGGTCTTGTTATACCCCTACAACAAGTTCTGTGGTAATATATAAAAACCCCTTAACAAGTAATTTTTTATTTTATATGTTATCTAGTCTTACGATATTAGCTAAATCCTTTATTGAGAAATCATCTGAGCAATTTATGGTCACAGTTGTTATCTGGTCGGTAATATTGATTTTCGTCCCTGATAATTTCAGGGATTTAATCAATGCTAAAATCGGTATACCGTATGCTCTCCAAATTTGCAGTTTTGCTGTTGCATTCACCATCACGTTAATCCTGAAATACATATTCCAGATTGCTTTAGCGTTACTTCCTGATGTTTGTGACAGACACCGAGCTTCAGGAAAGGCAAAAAAGATTAACCGCGTTATTGATCAGCTCACTGATGAAGAGCGATACCTTCTTTCTTTTTGCCTTGCTCATTCCAACCGTCAGGTCATTAAAAAAATTAATAATCATGTAGCCAGAAGCCTTGTCAGCAAAGGCATATTGTTTCCTCCTGCCTTCATCCCCAAGGGGAATTCAGAGATTATCTTTACTGTTTCTCTTGATTACTGGCCATATCTCCAAAAAAGATGGGATATTTTGGCTCAAAAACTGAAATAACCTTATTCGGCGAATCCACGATAACGTTCTTCGCTATCAAGGAGTGCTTTCCTGGCTAACCAAATGCGGGCCTCAGTGCCTGCATTGGGTTCAATTTGTTGTAGACGCTCAACATTCTCAAGAAGCAGGGTAATTACATGTTTTAACTCGTTGCTATCCATCTTTCTTTAACCTCTATTCACTACCGGCAAATCATCCAGCTATTCATACGCCGCTGGCGGCTACTTCGTGGGCGTCCTGCCTGTTTGCTGTTGCCCTTAACGCTGGGCTGCGTGCTGCTGTAGTTTGTGATCAGATGTATTTCTGTGATGGTTATAGTAAACACCATTTTGATTTTGTTGTCAACAAAATGTTTATTTTCGTTCTTTTAAAAATACACTTTGTGTTGATTTTTAAAGAGGGAGGAGAGACTAAAACGATGAAAAAACCCTGCCTAGAAGCAGGGTTTGGTATTCGAATATATATCGTTACGACTAGATCGCCATTACTGACCAGTGAATAACTCGACCTATGATTTTTACTGATTTTAGATCTGCTTCTTCATCAGGATATTCGTCCCTGTTATAACTTCGTATGCTTAGGCGGTGACCAGGTAAACGGTAAAGAAGTTTTAGGCGATATAACTCATCTTGTTCTATGGCGTAGATAGCGCCATCTTTGATTATTTTATTACCCATATCGACCGTTACAGTCGCGCCGTTAGGGATTACAGGATCCATGCTTCCACCGTGGACACTAAATGCGACAACATTTTCTGCACATGCTCCTGCACGCCGTATAGTTGATTTAGAAAAGCGCAATTTAAAGCCATTGTAATCTTCTGACATGCAACAACCATGCCCTGCGGCTAGTTCGATACTTTTAAAAAATGGTATTTCTACTTCATCGTCATCCAGAGGAGTAGAGCTGTCCCAGGGTGAAATTGGGAGCTTTTCTGGATGTAAATCCGAAGTTTTTTTCTTCTTAGGTTCTCCATCGCCTTTTAAGAGCCAATCAAGAGAGTAGCCAAATGTTTCGCTAATCTGATTCGCTGCTTCACGGCTGATGGCATCCCTTTTTATCCAGTTATGGATTGTTTGCGGACTTGCATGAAGTTTTTCTGCTAGATCTTTTTGTTTCAATCCTTCTTGCTTAAGTAAGTATTTGATTCTTTCTGAAATTCTACTCATGAGTGTACCCCTCTGACTATAAATCTAAACATTATGTTTAGATTTTCCAACCCCCATTTTGTTGATTTTTGTGTTGATTTAAATTAACGTTGTGTTTATTTTGTTTATTAAGCGTAGGGCGTTATGAAAGAAACACCAATGACGCCGTTAGAGAAAGCAGTTCAGGCAGTAGGGGGGAAACAAAAAACCCTTGCTCAACGGCTAGGAGTATCTGAACAGGCGATTACGCTGATGAAGCAGCGTGGAAAGGGGTATTTACCCCGGAAACGGATTGAAGATTTTGTTCGGGTGACTGGATTGAAGAAAGAGGATCTTTACCCGGATGTATTCACAGATATTTAGACATATCGACATGCCAACCGCGTTCTGTAAAGACGATGAGGCATGGATTAGAGAGCAACTGCTACAGCTGCCACCTTCGCTGAGGCGAAGAGTCGCAGTTAAGTATGCGGCTGTTTATCAAGAAACGTTTGATTCTGAGCCTGTTTCATTCAGACGTGAAAACAGGGCAAGACGAGAGGCGAATACAAGGCTTCGTCTGTTTGTGAAGAATCAGGGCAGAGCATTACAGGGGTATACCGTTCCACCGCCCCTGGCAGGAACACCACGTTCCTGAGGAACACGCTGATTGAAAGATATCAGGTGTCGGTGGAACACCTCCCAATGATACAGGGTTGTTATGTTTGTTAATTTTTATTTAACAATGCCTGAGAGGGGGGTTGGGGGGACGTGCCTGCGGGGTAGTGGGGTGCAACCCCGCTGGTAAAGCTCTACCAGACAACACAGATGGTTAAGTAGATCACTGTATAGGGGTATACCCAAAACACGCAGACATATAGACGTCTAAATATCCAGAATGCTAATTGTTTAACTGCTAATGGGAGAAATTATCATGTCACTCAAAGAGAACCTGATAGCTCTGGTACAAGGGGCATTCCTGCCAGACGAAATCGAAAACAAGATCACTTTCCTGTATCTCTTTGAATCAAAGATCCGAAATGCGGGCTATAGCCTGACACCGAATTATCCTGCACCGATGCCTGGGAGTCGCAGTGGTTTTGGTCGGGTCGATTATCTCATTACCTGTCAGGAGGGTGAGAAATGCGTGGTGGAGATTGATGGTAATGCTCCTCGTAAGCGTTCGATTCGGAAAGTGTGTGCTCTGGAGACTCGAGGAGTAAAGGGATTCATTCTGCTCCGTTCTGGCAGAGCTGTCAGGTTCAGCGCCTCCGGTGTTGATGTGGTATCGGCGACTAACGGCAAGTGAGAGAGGGAGTATGTTGAATATTACTCCAAATTTTGCGCAGGAACGGGCACTGAATATGCTCAGAAGCGGTTGGAAGGATAACCGCACGTTCATGGTGTACTCACCTACTGGAAGCGGTAAAACGGGATTATCTGCGTTTATCACCAAGGGTTTTATTGATCGCGGTATGCGGGTTTTATTTATTGCCCCGTTTACCATCCTGATTAACCAGACGTCACAGCGTTTCATTGAGTACGGGTTGCCGGAAGATGAGATCAGCTTCATCTGGCGTGATCACCCAAACCATGACCTGAGTCGCCTGATCCAGATTGCCAGTGCGGACACCCTTATTCGCAGGGATTTTCCCGATAACATCGACCTTATCATCATCGATGAGGCGCATATGAAGCGCAGAGCTATTCTGGAAGTGATTAGAGACTCAGAAATAAAAACCATTGGGTTGTCAGGAACGCCGTTTTCTGCGTGGCTGGGGCGCTATTACGAACGCTTAATCAAGCCAACCACCATTGGTGAATTAATCAAACGTGGTGACTTGAGTCACTACGAATTTTACGCGCCGACCAAACCAGATTTAACCGGGGTAAAAACGCAGGAGACAGTGGCTTACGGACGTGATTACAACGAGGCGCAGTTGGCTGAAATCATGAATGGTTCAGCGCTGGTCGGAGATATCGTTGATAACTGGTTACAGCACGGTAAAGACCTGCCAACGGTAGCTTTTTGTGTGAATGTGGCCCATGCCAATCATGTGACATTGCAGTTTCGTCAGGCGGGGATTAATGCCGAGGTGATGGTAGCCGAAACACCACATGATGAGCGTCAGTTGATGATCCGCCGTTTCGAGTCAGGGGCGACAAAAATCATTGTCAGTGTGGGTGTTCTGGTTGCTGGTTTTGATAGTGATGTTCGCTGCCTGATTTATGCCCGACCAACGAAAAGCGAGATCCGCTGGTTACAGGCAATTGGCCGTGGATTGAGGAAGGCGGAAGGCAAAGAGTCCTGCCTGATATTCGATCACAGTGGCACCGTTCATCGTCTCGGTTTTCCTGATGCAATTGAGTATGACGAACTCCCGGGCAAGAACGATGGCATGAAACCTTCGTCCAGTGCTCAGGCGAAAGAAAAGGCCGAAAAACTCCCGAAGGAGTGTCCTTCCTGCCATTTCATGAAACCTGCGGCTGTCTATGTTTGCCCTAAATGTGGGTTTAAGCCGCTGGCCGGTGAAGATGTTGATACGGATACAAACCGTGGACTGAATAAACTCAACAAGAAAGAGCGTGTATACACTCAGTCCCAAAAGCAGGCGTGGTGGTCACAGATTAAGTTTTATCAGCGTCAGCGCGAGGCGATGGGGAAACCTGTTTCAGATGGTTGGTGTGCTCATACCTACAAAGACAAGTTTGGTGTCTGGCCTCGTGGACTCAGTGATTTTCCAATGGAATTAACGCCGGAAGTGAGTAACTACATCAAACACAAACAGATTGCTTATGCCAAGTGGCGACAGAAACACGGCAAGATGAGTAACGCAGCATGAAGACACTGGAAGCCGCAAAAGGCCACTGGCCTAAAATTTTCGAATACTTTGGGTTGCCCCCAGTGACAGGGAAAAGACATTACAAGGGGGAGTGTCCGGTCTGTGGAAGTCAGGGAAAATTCCGCATAGACGACCGAAACGGTGAAGGAACATGGATTTGCTGTTGTGGCAGTGGCAATGGGATGAAACTGTTAATCCGAACACAGAACAAGCCATTTAGTGAACTGTGTGCGGAAATAGACAAACTGATTGGTAATGATTACCGACATGTTTGTGTTCCCAATAATGATGAGAGACAAAATCAACGCCAGAAAGTGATTAACCGATATGTAAATCTTTCCCGTTTAAGAGGAACAACCGGAGAAGGGTACTTAAGAAATCGCGGAATTAATGTTTTACCGACTGATGCCATTAAGTTTGACGATAATCAACTTCATGCCGGACGTGTTTATCAGACGCTTTATTCATTGGCGACAGATTGCTACGGTGAATTATGTTATTTACACAGAACATTGTTGGACGGAGATAAAAAAGCACAACTGGGAAATATCAGTACCAAACGAATGAAGGCGTTACAACAGGAAAATTATTTGGAATATACGCGCTCGGTTGCAATACGGATGTTTCCGGTATCGTCCACGCTGGGAATAGCAGAAGGTATTGAAACTGCATTATCTGCTTATCAGATTTATGGTGTAAATACATGGGCGACAATTAACAGTGGTTTTATGAGTAAGTTTATTGTTCCCGCAGGCGTTAAACATTTAATTATTTTTGCAGATAAGGATAAGAGTTCAGCAACAGGGCAATATGCGGCCTTTTCCTGTGCTCATGCTAACCTTCTGGCAAAGAATGATTTGATTGATGTCACAATACGTTATCCCGACGAAGGGGATTTTAATGACGTCTTAATGAAAGGTGAGTTGGTACGAGAAGAGAATTTTATAAAAAAAAGGCAAGCAGCTTAAATTTATTATTCCTTGCGATATAATATATCGGATTGATATATGGAAAAGATAGAGTTTTGTTTCCATGAAACCACACGGCTATCATTTTGGCAATTATTGAAAGAACTCGTCTCCACGAAGAAAAGATATCGGGTCGTCATTACCGAGTGGCGGGATAAAAGAAGTATAAGTCAAAATAGTCTTAGTCATTTGTGGTATTCAGAAATAAGCCATTACCTGAAAAAGAACGGGAATTCATTTGCCACGCCAGAATGGGTCAAGGACAGTATGAAGCATATGTTTCTCGGTTATGAAGAAAAGGAAATTATAGACCTTCGAACGGGGGAGGTGACGGTTATTTCTGTTTTGAAGAAAACCTCGAATTTAAATACGGGGGATATGCATTTCTATTTAAATCAGATTGAAGCTTGGGCATTTGGAATAGGTTGTCATTTGACTATTCCAGAGCGCTGCGAATATCAGAAACTCAAACAACAGCAGGTTGCGTAATGAAGCCTCGCAAACCCAAAAACTGCAAAATGTGCGGAGATGAATTTACTCCGTTACGCCCGTTTCAACATGTTTGCGGAGGAAAGTGTGCCATTGCTTTTGTTCGTAAAAATGAGGCTGAGAAAAAGGCCAAAGAAAGAGCGGATAAGTTGAAAATCCGTCGCAGGAATGCCCGGCCCTTATCACATTGGATTGCGTTAACTCAGCGAGTGGTGAACGACTTGCGACGGGAAACCTGTTTAGCCAATGGTGATGGCTGTATTTCATGTGGGACTCACAACGCCAGTTCATGGCATGCGGGACATTTCAGAACGACAGCATCAGCCAGTCATTTACGGTTCACCCACGACAATATCTGGCTTCAATGTTCCTCCTGTAACGTCTACAAATCAGGAAATATCGGACGTTATCGGCGCAATCTCGTTAGAAAAATTGGTGAGGAACGGGTTTTAGCATTAGAGAACGATAATCGAACCCACAGATGGACAGTTGAAGAGCTGGAACAGATAAGAAAACAGGCCAGAGCAGATTTGAGAGTTTTAAAAAAGGGCCAGATGAGTAAGGTGGCATAATGCGTGACATTCAAATGGTATTGGAACGTTGGGGGGCATGGGTTGCCAATAATCATGAAGATGTGGATTGGTCGCCAATTGCAGCAGGTTTTAAAGGACTTATTCCTTCTAAGGTCAAATCACGGCCAGCATGTTGTGATGATGATGCGCTGGTTATTTGCGGCTGTATGGCTAGGTTGAACAAGAATAATTCAGACCTCCATGATTTGCTGATTGATTATTATGTGTTTGGCATGACCTTTATGTCACTGGCGCGTAAGCATGAAGTGTCGGACGGAACGATTGGTAAATGGCTCCAAAAAGCTGAAGGTGTCATACAGGGAATGTTATTAATGCTGGGTATTTCATTGGAGATGGACAGATATGTTCAGCGTGAGCCTGTAGCGATGAAATTAACGGGAACAGGGGAATAAAAAATGTATGGGATCGGGTTGATGGTTGGACTTGCCTCTGTAGTGGTTCTGGCTCTTTTGGTTTGGTTAATTGGGGATCGCTTTAAATACTGAGGCATAAGAATTTACCAGGTTGTATAAATAACAAAACACTTATATAAATATAAGTGTTTATTGACATGAAAGTCTTTATTGCTTATATTATATGTATCTGGAACGGAATGCTTTTTAATTCAGGGGAAATAATGGTCAAAGTGGTTTGGTCGAAGATCGCAGCCAAACAGCTTATCCGAATTGATACGCGATACCAAAAAGTGATAAAGCAGAAGGTTGAATTGTTGGTTAACTTCCCGCTAGTTGATTTGGATATTAAAAGGCTGACAGGCAGTGATAAAAAGTACCGAATGAGAGTGGGTGATTATCGGATAATTTTTGATATCACGGATGGTGAGCCAAAGGTTTTGGAAGTGAAAGAGGTTAGGCGTCGCCAAACTAACACTTATTGACTATAGAAGTGGAGGAAGACTGTTCACCTTTTTCCCTGAAAGAGCACCGTTAAATCACTGGAGGCTTATAATATGGCTGATATTCAATTCATTACTGATGCGAGCGGTAATAAGCAGGCGGTAATTCTTTCTATCGAAGAATATAACGCATTGCTTGAAGCAGCTGATCGGGATGAGGACTACGTATCAATCCCTTACATCCAGGGGCCAAGCGATGATGAGACAATTCCTCATGAAGTGATATCTATTATGGTAGATGAGGGAGTCACCCTACAGGCAGCATGGCGTATTTATCGTAGGTTGTCACAGGTTGAAGTCGCTCAACAGCTGGGTATGTCGCAGGCTGCTGTATCCCAGATGGAGAAGTCAGGAAAACCGCGCACAGCAACACTTGAAAAGCTGGCTGAACTTTATGGTTGCCGCTCTACTCAGCTTTTGCTCGATTGAATTCACTTTGAAAATTACTTTACGTACGTAAAATCCTGCATATCATGTTAAGAGTGGTTACAAAGCCACACCGCTTAATGTCAACGAACCCGCCACTGTGCGGGTTTTTGCTTTTTAAGTATCGAACAATAACCTCTGAAGTAAAAAGAAACAAAATCTAACTTTTTGTTATTAATTAGATTGTTGAATATTTTTTACGGTTGAGTAATATTCCTGCCGCTGTAGTAATAGCTGTAAGGGGGTAGGACACTTGCAGTATTGGTCATCGTTATTACTACAGCATTGGAGCATTGGCTCTTTCCGTACTAGCCAGCGTATGTGATTTACTTCTACCCGATCACAAACTTGGGCTTGTCTGAAAGAGCCACCGAGCGGTCATCGTATAATGGCTATTACCTCAGCTTTCCAAGCTAAAGATGCGGGTTCGAGCGAGTGATTTAAAGATTGAGTTATTTTTCAGGAGAGATGTTTGATTAAACAATTATTGACTGTGATGGTTTTGTCTATGGGAATGCTGTCGAACTACGCTAGTAGCGCTAAAACGATGATAGGTGTTCTACAATCGCCTGCTTCAGGTGTCGTTTGTGATGTATATGTTTGTGCTGATGCAAAAGGAATTTCTGTCGAATTAACAAGTCAGTATTTAGGTAAAATCAGGGGCGAACAGTTAACTTCTCTAGGCGATTTCGATTATTCTGCGTTTACTTTTGCTAATGGGATTTTTTGCGATACTAGAGAGAGGTTATGTCGTAAAGATCGGTATTTTGGACCGGATGGTAAACGTAGCGGTGCAGTAGACGAACAATATACTCAGTTATTGTTCGAACATAATACATTGCAGCGCAACTGATTTGAGATGTAGCTTATTAATTAGCGATGAAGGGATAGCCCGGAGCGTTTGGCGTGCTGAACAATTGCCATAGGTGCTGGGTTGTCCCATATCTTCTACCCTGTTGTTTTAAAAGGGGGAATCCGGCACCTATGTGAATTGTGATACAACAATCGCATGGGTCATTGCTAAGGGAAATCAGTACCTCAGGCAACGATAGTGATGGCCCAGCCGATTGTGGTGTCAGCGTAACTGCGCGGGTAATGCTGGAGATTTTCATCATGTCACCTGAGATTGGCCCGATGTCAGGTTAACCAGCGCCTGAACATCTTCGGGATAAGTATCGAGCACCACATCATATTTTTTCCGCTAGTTGGCGGTTTATACTCTGTAATGTATCGCCCCACTTTGGTGGGGCTTTTTTTTGCCACTCTTCTGTCTATTTTCATTTCGGATAAATCATGTACGAACCATTAACGCTGTCAGCGGGTGTGACTGCTGCTTCGGCGGGGGTGACTTTTGCGGCGATGTTCCCGGAGGCAACCCCTGCCGTGGTGGTTTGCTCCCTTGCTGGCGCGGCACTCTATGTGCTTTCCAGTCACCCACATCGTTTATGGAGGCAGGTGTTATTTGCACTGATTTCATTTATTGGCGGAATTTACTGTGCTGACACGGCATCAGAGATTATTGCCGCCTTGATTAATGCCGGACTGAATCAACTTAGTCCACCTGTCACCATTCGTGTAACGCCAGCCATTGGTGCTTTGGTGGCGTCCACTATCTGTGTCAGCGTCTTACTTCGGGTGATGTCTAAGTATCACATCAATTCCGACTCAAATGGGAAGGAGGAGGATTGATGGAATGGCAAACATGGATATTGGCCGCTAATGCTCTGGTCTGTCTGCTCATCGTTGTTCGTTTGATGTTCTATCAGAAAACAGGACGTTATCGCTTTTTCTATTCTGTGTTGGCTTATCTGGTGATATTGGCTGCGGGGTGGATAGTTATCCGTATCTGCTACGGCCAATATTCCGGTGCTGACCCGGCAGAGTTGCTCTTGAATTTGTCATTTTGTCTGGCGATATGGGGCGCAGGTGGAAATATTGCAAAGGTGACATATTGGCGGGAGGACGCATCTCATGACAAAAAATGACATCTTTGAAGCTATTCTCGGCAAAGAAGGGGAATACGTAAACCACCCCGACGATAAAGGCGGCCCGACTCGCTGGGGTATTACTCAAAAGGTGGCTCGTGCGCACGGTTATACGGGCGATATGCGTAATCTGCCAAGAGAAACAGCGCTGGCTATTCTTGAGGCTGATTACTGGACAGGGCCACGCTTTGACCAGATAGCAGAGTTATCATCAGACATTGCCACCGAGCTGTGTGATACCGGAGTGAACATGGGGCCATCAGTCCCCACACGAATGCTTCAGCGTTGGCTGAATGTGTTCAACCAGCGCGGAAAACTTTACCCTGATATGGATGTTGATGGCCGTATTGGCCCACGGACCTTAATCGCCCTGAAAGCATTTTTGCGTCACCGGGGCAAAGAAGGCGAGTCTGTTTTACTAAAAGGTTTGAACTGTACGCAGGGTGAGCGTTATCTGGAACTGGCCGAGAGTCGAGAGGCTAACGAATCGTTTGTTTATGGCTGGATGAAAGAGCGCGTAACGATTTAACTCATAGTGATAGATGAAAAGCAAAAACCCCAGCTGCGCGAACAGTCTGGGGTTTTCTATTTCTACACCTTGATGTAGCAAGAGAGAGCGAGAATTTTAGTGGTTCCGGAGAAAATCCTCGAGGGAAAGTATAAAAGATTCTTTTTGAGGTTGTCTATGAAAAATGGTCTGGAAATTGACGCTCCAGTAAGTGTCGAACTCATGCGGGCCGTCATTTTTGCAATCAAAGTCATGGCCGTTGGAGCTGTATCTGTGCCTGCAATGTATGGCATTGCCAGATTAATTCTGGCTGTACGCTGGTGGTGATATGAGCCGTCTCACTTTAGGTTTTGTCGTGATGTCAATGATGGGATTAATAGCCTTGGGTTGGACTACCGACCACTACCGCAGCAAATATCTACAGGCTGAAAGGCTTGCCAGTGAACGCCAGTCCACCATTGAGGATATGACAAAGCGCCAGCAAATAAATGCTGCTTTAGATGCCAAATATACGCAGGAACTCGCCGATGCAAAATCTCAGATTGAAGCTTTACGCGCTGATGTTGCCGCTGGTCGTCGGCGGTTGTGGCTCAACGCGCAATGTGTGTCCACCGCCAGTGCCCAAACCGACACCGCCAGCATGGATGATGCTGCCGCCCCCCGACTTACTGACGCCGCTCAGCGGGATTATCTCCGTCTCAGAGAGCGCATCGACATTGCCACAAAGCAAATAACGGGCTTGCAGGAGTACATCAATAAAGTGTGTCTCGGTAATTGAATTGCAACGTTGGGGCGTCTTTATGTACAGGATTGAGTCCCTAAAGTAACCAAGGCATAATTCTGTCGCTAACGTTTTGTGATTATTCATATTTGAGCATATACAGAATTTATGTTTGAAATGACTGATTTACCGCGTCCCGGCAAGCGATACCAAGATGAGCATGGCGCGCTTGTAACCATAACTGGTATTGAAGAAAATCGGGTTGTTTTCATGCGAGATGGGTATCCATATCCATGTATGCGACCGTTGAACAATTTTTTGAATAGATTCCAGAAAGTGTCGAATAGACAGAGCGAATAGTTCCCCCATTAGCCTCGCAATCGCGGGGCTTTTTTATGTCTGATTTTCCTGCACCATGCCCGGTGCTTATTAACCACAGAGCCTTACAGAAATGAGCTTCGGAGGAACACCGTATAAGCGGCGGCTTCTCTGTGGGCGGTGTTTCTGGGCGACGAGGCTCATTTTGATAAGGAGAACGTGATGATCTCAGCATTAACGTTTAGAAACCATGAGGTTATTCCCTTCAATAATGGCGATGGAAAAATCTGGTTTACCAGTGAGCAGTTGGCAAATCTGCTTGAGTATACCGATAGCAAGAAGGTGGCTAATTTATATAACCGTCACAAAGATGAATTTACTGAATGTATGTCTACAGTAGCCAAACTGAGGACCAGTAAAGAAAACAATGAGTTACAGTGTATTCAAATGAGGATTTTTTCAGTTCGTGGGGCGCATCTCATCGGCATGTTATCGAGAACTAAAGTAGCAAAAGCTTTACGTCGTTGGTTGCTTGATTTAGCAGATAAGGAACAGGAGCCAAATCTGGCCTATCTGGATTTACCCCAAATGAAGGATATGACAATTGAAGAGATGCAGAATCGGGTGACTGCGGCAAACAAATGGTCTCTTGAAAATTTTGGTCGAGCGGGTAGTCAGATGATGAATCTACGTCGTCGTCATTTGAAGAAAATACGAAAGGCAGAAAAAGCTCTGATGGAAATGTCGCAAATTCAAATACCAGACTTGGGTGAGTTTGCTGTGGGAGAGTCAGCATGAATCCAACTCAGTTCATCCATACAAATGTCAAAAATGAGCTGGTAAAGCAGGGATATGACGCCACTGTAGCGCTGATGGGGGCTGATATGGCGGTAGAGCATTACCGCCGTTGCTCTCAAGCCAGCAGAAAGGGAGCGATATTCGATGACTGTCTAAATATGGGTAAGGCATGGGCAGATAAGTATAAAAAGAGTGCCAAGTGATGGGCATTACAGGTGGTATTCACTGAGTGCCACCGATAATGCGCAGGCAAAGTCATTAACTGCTCCCGCCGCTCACCCTGAGCATGGTCGTTGATGGCTTTTATTTTGGGAAAGATGGGCGACCGCCGACAGTTCGCACCTGTTGGCGGTCATCATACCCATGTCACAGGTCATGAGTACAACCAAGGCCCACCCGCTCTCGAGAGCGGTGGCATCATATAAAACCTTGAATGCCATGACTAGTAGAAAAATAGAGATCACTTATCGGGATAAAAAGGCACTAAAAGCCTATGTGCAAAACGTCATCAAACACCCGGAAAAGCAAGTTGAGCAGATCGCGGACAGCATAAAAACGTTCGGTTGGACGAACCCTGTTCTCATTGACGAGAAAAACGAGATCATCGCCGGACACGGTCGTTTGTTGGCTGCTGATGTACTGGGTATTGAGCAGATCCCCTGTGTCATTCTGGAAGGATTATCCGAGGCAGAAAAACGCGCTTATCGTATTGCTGATAATAAAATTCCGCTGAATGGTTCCTGGGATCAGGACATGCTGGCGCTTGAGTTATCAGAGCTGCAAGATCTGGACATCGATCTGTCAGTTACCGGATTTAGCGATACTGAGCTGGAGGATTTACTAAGCGACGGTGTTGCAGAAATTCATGACGATGATGATCGCTACACGTCTAAAGTCGAAACACCGATTTATGAGCCATCTGAGACTCAGCCGCAAATATCCGAGCTGTATGACGAAGAAAAAACGCAGGCGTTGAAGCAAAACATCAAGGCTGCCCAGCTTCCGGATGACATTGAAAAATTTCTGATGAGTGCGGCAGGGCGTCATACGGTTTTTAATTTTTCCCGGATTGCGGATTATTACGCTCATGCACCGGCAGAGGTTCAGACACTGTTTGAACAGTCTGCTTTAGTCATCATTGATTATCAGCAGGCCATTGAGCAGGGGCTTGTTCACATGACAAAGAGCATCGTTGATGCCGTATTTGAATGTGAGGAGGGCGATGATGCGTAATGATTTTTGCGTGTTTATTCTGACTCACGGACGCCCTGAAAAAGTCTATACGTGGGATCTGCTTGTCCGTTCTGGCTATACGGGGAAAACCTACATCGTGGTTGATGATGAGGATAAAACCCGTCAGCAGTATATCGAGCGCTTTGGTGACAAAGTACTGGTGTTCTCAAAAGCAGAGATAGCGAGCCGATTTGATGAGGCGGATAACTTCGGTGACAGACGGTCAATTTTTTACGCCCGTAATGCCTGTTTTGAGCTGGCCGTGCAAGTTGGGTGCAAATACTTCATCCAGTTTGATGATGATTATGTTGCTTTCCAGCTTCGCGTTGATCGGGAGTTTAACCCCAGCTACAGGCTGATAAAGAATTTCGATGCAGTGCTTGAGGCTATGCTCGCGTTCTACGAAACCATCCCAGCCAAATCTATTGCAATGGCACAAGGTGGTGATTTTCTCGGTGATAGCCGAAAAAGTGGAAAACCTGCATGGATTAAGCGTAAAGCAATGAACAGCTTTATTTGCTCAACCGAGCGGCCATTCCGTTTTATGGGGCGCATTAATGAGGACGTAAACACGTACACCACGCTTGGACGGTGCGGTGAACTGTTTATGACCATTGGTGCAGTGCAATTGCTACAGAAACGGACGCAAAGTAACGCCGGTGGCATGACGGAGTTATATCTGGACTCTGGCACTTACGTTAAGAGTTTTTACTCGGTGATGTTTTCCCCCTCATGCGTGAAGATTTCCCTGATGGGCAGCACCCACAAACGTATTCACCATAAGGTGATTTGGGAGAACGCCGTCGTCAAAGTAATTAGCGAAGAACATAAAAAGCGTGGGGGTGAAACATGTTCCCCACTTTAAAAGTTGAAGCGCTGGCGGCTCGCCGAATGACTGAGCAACAAATCGCTGATGTGTTGGATATTGACTTGAAGAATATGGCGCGTGAACAGCTCCGTTTATTCCGGGAATCGATAAGAAAAGGGCGAGCCAAGGGAGAGGCAGAGTTACGCGATGCGTTGTACAAGCAAGCAAAAGCGGGTGATCGCTCGGCATACATTGAACTGATGAAGCGAGAAAGAAATACAAGGTACTGATGTATGAGTAACTGGAACGAGGAGGAGGTCAAGGTTGATTACTGTGCTGGCATTCTCACGCTCCGGAAAATCGTAGAAAAGCACGGGATAGCAAAATCCACGCTAATTGATTTGGCCAACCGACGTGGCTGGGTACGAAAAAAATTCCCGACCAAATCAGCGACCAAGAATCCGACCAATCCGACCAAAAAAGCCGACCAAAAAAAATCTGGTCGGACGGAGGGTCGGGGGCAGGTAATTAGCGCAGGACTTGGGATAACTAAAAATTCAGGTAGAGGCTCATCCTCAGAAACGAAACGGAAAAACCGGAGTGGAAACCCCAATCCAAAAAATCAGTTCTCCATACGTAATACAGCCTCTCTTAAACACGGCGGGTATGCTCGCCGTATGCTTTTCTCCGACAGTATCGTTGAAGATGCACAGGCGTTGAGTCTTGAGGATGAGCTATTCCTGTTAAGAGCACGAAACCTGTATACAGCTGAAAATATCGGTCGTTGGCGCACTCAATTAGATGATTACGGCGGTGAAAACAAAGACCTGCAAGACAAAATCTCAGCCGCTGAGAACGCCATGATGCGTAACACCACCCGTATTGAATCCATTGAGGGGACATTAGCGAGCATCCGCAAGATACATGCTGATGCTGATTATCGCGAAGTAGCGACGGAGAAATTATTGCGTGAGTCTGACCGAGAGAGGAATGAGCTTGAATTAGAAGGCCTACGCCTGCGTAACGAAAAGCTGCGAACTGAAAACGAGCATCTTAAAAAAGGGGCCGGTGGTGGTACGAATGAGGTGATCATTCATAACTCTTTATCTATGCCGAGTGGAGGCGGCAATGTCGATTGAAATATATCTGCCTAAACCACATGAGGGGCAGATAGAAGCATGGAATGCCGCGATAGAGGAGCGATTTCACGCTGTATGCTGTGGCCGCCGTTGGGGGAAAACGGTGATGCTAGTGAATATAGCTACCAGTTATGCTACACGGCGTTTTCCCGTACCCATAACGGGAGAAATGATTGCTGGGAGAGTGGGGATTTTTACTGCGCAGTATCGTCAGTATCAGGAAATCTGGGATGAGATTTCGGCAGTACTTCACCCGCTAATTGCCAGTCAGTCAAAAAATGAAAAGCGAATCATCCTCCGAAATGGGGGGCGTATTGATTTCTGGGTGACGGACAACAACAAACTGGCAGGGCGTGGGCGTAAATATCACGCTGTGCTGATTGATGAGGCCGCATTTACTAAATCACCAGAAATGCTTGAGGAAATATGGCCGCGAGCAATACGCCCTACGTTAGTTGACTATCGTGGTCGTGCCTGGGTTTTCTCTACGCCTAACGGTATTGATGAAAGCAATTTTTTCTATGCAATTTGTCATGATGAGTCGTTGGGATTTGTGAAACATCATGCACCAACATCATCGAACCCGTTTATCCCGAAAGATGAACTGGAAGAGACTGAGCGAAAATCTGACCCTCGTGTATGGCAGCAAGAATATCTGGCTGAATTTGTTGATTGGTCAAAAGATGCATTACTTGATATCGATAAGTTGCTGGTGGACGGACAACCTGTAGGCGTGCCTAAACATTGCGACGTGGTGTTTGCGGTGATGGATACGGCGCTGAAAGGCGGGACTGAGAACGACGGAACAGGTGTTGTCTATTTTGCTTATGAACGTACGTATTCAGAACCCCTTTTGACCATCGTTGATTGGGACGTCACACAGATTAAGGCGTCATTGCTACCTGAATATATGCCTGGCGTTTTTGCCAATCTCGAACGATTGGAAAAGCTGTGTGGTGCCCGTCTTGGTAGTCAGGGGGTTTATGTAGAAGATGCCGCAATGGGGGCAATTCTGGCACAGAAGGCTGAAACTGAAGGCTGGGATATGACGCCTATCAAATCAGCGCTGACCAGCAAAGGGAAAGATGAACGTGCAGTTTTAGCCTCTGGCCACCATTATCTTGGTAAGTGCAAAATAACCCGCGAAGCATATGACAAAACAGCTTCTTTCAAGCGTAGTACCGCTAACCATCTCATAAAACAAATTGCAGGTTTCCATCTGGCAGACCGTGATGCGCATAAACGCGCTGATGATCTTTTCGATTGCTACACATATGGGCTGATCATCACATTTGGCAACTACGAAGCACTGTAAGTAAACAGGAAACTCTCTAATGGCTGAGATTCAGATAAGTAACAGCCCCGGCGCGGTGCTGGCTGAGATTCTTGATTCTGAACTTATCCGACCCGGCGGTGATGTTAATTACAATCTGTGTAAATTGCTTTGGCAGTTTCACCCGCTAGGCGGAAAACTGGTTGAAAAACCAATCCTGATGGCAATGTGCAAACCGCGACAGTACAACGTTGAAACTGATCCTGATGATCGCGTTGTACGTCGATTCAGGGATGTATGGGAACGAATGGAGATTAACGAGAAGGTTAAGAACCTTTTCTTTCTTTCCCGCTGCTATGGTGCTGCTGCAATTGGCGTTGGTACCGATAGTGTTTCATGCAGGGAACCGTTGCCCACTTTCGGGCTCACAGAAGATGATGTGTATATTAATGCATGGGATCCGCTGAATGCTGCTGGCTCGATGGTGACAGACCAGAACCCCAATAGCCCTTATTTTCAGAGTGCTAACCAAACACTGAAAATCAACGGTAAAAGCTGGCATCCGTCGCGGACACTGAAAATTTTCAACGGCACACCGATTTATCTTGAGTTCCAGAATTCCACCTTTGGTTTTACTGGCCGCAGCGTGTTTCAGCGTGTGCTTTATCCCCTGAAATCCTACATCAACACGATGGAGGCTAACGACTTAGTTAGCCAGAAAGCCGGGGTGCTGGTGGCGAAAGTCGTACAGTCCGGCTCAAAAGTGGATGGCATTATGGCAGCCGCAACGGGTAAGAAGCGGGAAAACGTCAAAATTGCCAAAAATGGTGGGGTGATTAGTGTTGGTGAAAAAGACGATATTCAATCGTTGAACCTGCAAAATATTGACGGTGCGCTGAATGCTGTGCGCGATAACATTATTTCAGATATTGCCTCAGGCAGTGATGTTCCGGCGATCCTCATTAAAGAAGAAGCCTTCTCAAAAGGCTGGTCTGAAGGCTCTGAGGATTCAAAGGCTGTCAGTCAGTATATCGATGGTGTTCGCCAGCAGATTGAGCCTGTAATGGATTATTTCGAACGTTTGGTGCAGTACATCGCATGGAATGAGGATTTTTATCTTTCCCTGAAAAATGATTACCCCGACATCATAAAGGACGACTATAAAACCACTTTTTTCCAGTGGCGTCGCGAATTCACGGCGACCTGGCAAGAGCTGGTGGAAGAGTCACCTGATAAACGCCGGGAGAGCGACAGTAAAGTACTCCAACAGGCCTGTACTCTATATACCGCTGTTGTTCCTCAGATTGATCCCGAAAACCGGGCTGCCGTAACCGAATGGCTGGCAAGCCTTGTCAATTCCACTCAGACATACGGAGAAGCGCCTCTCATCATTGATGTGGATGCGCTGGCGAACTACGAACCACCGAAGCAGGAGACGCTTGATGGCAACTTCCAGCCGAGCGGGGAGGAAGCGGAGTAGGACGTTGTATGAAGTCCTGACAGATGCCGTTAACTACTACATCAATCATGGTTGGGATACCGAAAAATCTTTGCTCGACTGGTGCCGAAAATTACGTGTGGCAGCCAGCAGAGAGACACCAGACGATGATGTGGCACGTAAACACCTTACCGCAATTTATAGCCGCCTCGTTATTCACGGCGGGGCATTACGAGAACAACCCTCAGATGGCCCGAAAAAGGTCACCCTCGATAAATTGAAACCAGAGTTTCGCAAAGAACTCGACAAGCGAATTTTCGCCAGTGCCAGCCTGATAAAACTCAACCGCGAACAAGCCATTGAGAAAACTCTTCAGCGTTTTCAGGGATGGGTGACATCTATACCTCCAGATGGTGTGAGCGACGTTGATCGGAAAGCCAGAAAAGCGGAATTTCAAAAATCTATCAGGGACATGGATTTTATCAGTCGCCGTGTAGCAATTGACCAGGGCCATAAGCTCGCCAGCAACGTCAAGTATCTGCTTGCGGTACAGAGCGGCGCTATTGCTTTTCGTTGGCACTCTAACTGGCGGCGTACGGGTTATGACTACCGTGCCGATCATAAAGAGCGCGACGAGGTGATTTATCTGGTGCGAGGGACGTGGGCGGATGAACAGGAACTGATAAAGCCTGTAAATGGTTATTACGATGAAATTACGGCGGCGGGTGAAGAGGTTTTTTGTAGTTGTCAGGTATTCCCCATCTACGCCCCGCAGAAATTGCCAGAGGAGTTTCTAACGGAGAAAGGAAAACGTGAGTTTAACCGAGTTTGAAGTAGCGGAGCGGATCAGGGACGGGACTGTGCCGTCTCCGGTGAAGTTTTCAAATATGTGGCTGGTGAATTTGCGCATAACGGGAACAGGTCTGGCATATCGCGCTGGTTTGAAAGAACACGTCTGGCGCGATCCGAAACTCTACCTGAATGATGAGTTTCTTCGTCGTTGTAATGGCTTACCCGTCATCGTTAATCATCCAGATAAGGCCACCCTGACGGAGGAAGATTTTAAAAACCGCATCGTCGGCAGCGTCATGCTGCCCTATGTTCGTGGTGATGAAGTATGGGCGGTGTGCCGTATTTATCTCAAAAATATTGTTGATGAAATTATCGAGGGTGAAGTGTCCACCAGTCCTTCGGTAGTTTTCAACCGCTCGTCAGGGAACGTAGAGGTGCAGGAGGGAGATACCAATTTTCTTATCGAAGGTGTGCCGTATCTCATTGACCACATTGCTGTGGTGACGAAAGAACGTGGATCTCTGGGCGTATGGGATAAAGACCGGATCCCCGTAGGAGTTGAAGTAACAAATACAGGTGATATTCAGATGGAAAAAGAAGAACTGCAAGCCCTTTTGACGGGCGTGGTGAATGACGCCCTAAAAGGGGTAAACGAAAAAATGGATGGTGTAGTCGCCCGCATGGATTCTCTTGAACAGCGTGATAAAGCGCGGGCTGATGCTGAGGCGCAGGCCAGAGAAGCCGAGGAGCAACGAAAGGCTGATGAGGCAGCGGAAGAACAACGCAAAGCCGATGAAGCCGCAGAAGAACAGCAAAAGGCCGATGAAGCTGCTGCTGAGGAACAGAGAAAAGCTGACGAAGAAGCCGAAGAGCAACGTAAAGCCGATGAGGCCGAAGAAAAAGAACGTAACGACGCTTTGTTGGCTGATGCGCAGGCTAAAGCTGATTCTGCCTTCAGTGCCTGCGGTAAACATGCCCCTGCGCCGTTCTCTGGTGAAAATGCGCTGGATTATCGCAAGCGGGCGCTGATGACTATGCAAAAGCACTCTCCGGCACATAAAGACGTAAATATTCGTGCGATTGCTGATTCTGCAACGCTTTCTGTGTTGGAGGATGCGATTTTCTCTGCGGCTCGCCAATCTATTGAAAAAGAAATGAATTGTACTCAGGGACAACTCCATAAGCGGGTACGCAATGATGATGCCGGACGCCGTATCATTGAATATCAGGGCGATCCAAATGTATGGCTTGCCGCTTTCAAAACCCCAGGTCGCCGATTAGCAAAATTTAATACTCAAGGGAGCATGAGCCATGCCTGATATTAATTTCAACCCGTTCAAAACACGCGGTGCCTTCAGTGGCCTTTTTAACGTTGAATCACAAGGTTTGACTCAGGGGGATGCACAAGATGATCCGGCGATCCGTATGCAGCTTTGCTCTGGTCTGTTGGATAGCAACATCACTGATCCTGTTTGGGGCGGTGTAGGGATGGTCGAATGTATCGCGCCGTCGAAAAATAGTGTGTGTGGTTCCATCCTCAAAAAGGCAACGGACACCGAATGCAACGCTTTTACTGTGTTCAATCAGGCATTTCACGGGATCACTACTCACGAAAATCCTGTGCCTCTGTATCTGGCGGGTGGTTCTGTCCATTACTACCGTATTGGTTCTGGGGCTCGTATCCCATTACCGATTAGTGCTGCCGTCGCTGCTTTGGCAGATGGGGCTAACTCGGTAGGCACAGGTGATTTTGTTTGGGATATGACAAACAACATTGTGGATGTGTCTACCGGTTCTGGGGGCGGAAATCCGAAGATAAATATTAAATTGCTGATGGTTTCAGTGGGAGGAAACCTGACGGTAAAAAAAGAAGATAACGGTAACGTGGTCTGGGAATACAGCAAGCCATGTGGTCTGTTTTTGATTTAAGGAGTGATAAATGAGCGCTTTTGCACCTGCGATTACAACCGTATCGCCGTCCATGATCCAGCCAGAAATCATCATGCAGTACAGTATGGCGTCTGGTGCTTTTGAAATTTTACCGGGTGGCGCACCGTCAGTGAAGATTAGCTCCAGTGACCTCGCGGTGTATCAAAAATATTTACGTGCAACCTCACAGGTTCACGTAGGCCAATCTTTGCCGGGGCAGCTACCATCTTCAAGTATTTCAGGTGGGTACGATGTGATGAAAACATATCGTATTTCTTCCCGTTCACAGTACAGCTATCTCGATACTGATGCTACCAGCCGCTGGGGATATTCGCTGGTAGAAGGATTGCGATTGGCGAACCGTCAGGGACACGCTCAACAACTGCGTAATATGTTGTTGTATGGCGTTGAGGCGGCGAATAACGAGGGGATCGTTAACTCCCCCAATGCGACGACACTCAATCTGGGGAATGACAGCAAGGGAAATGACGCTTACACCACATGGGATTCGGGTGAATTAGCGAAGTTTATGCTTGGCCTGATTGCCGACCAAAAAACTCGCATGATGTTGTTAGGACAGTCATTGACCACTGTTGTGTTATGTCCTCAGCGCTTCATGAAGGCGTTGGAATGGACGGGTGTTGTGGAGTTAACGAGTTATCAGCGTACTGGTGCAGGTACAGCTACTGTGGGAACGATGGTGAAAGACATTGCCAAGGACGCCAGTGGCGATGAAATCATTTTCTGTCAGGATGATACGTTGATCGGGAAAGGTGCTGGGGGCAATGATCTGATTATTATTACTAATCCAACGCTGGAAGTCCCCGAGGCTCGTCAGGACATTAATACCAATATTTTTGCGACCTTGGTACCCAACCAGCAGGCAGTTAACGTGATGTTCTGTGATATGGCTGCACCAACAGAAATCCCGTCTCCCATGCCAGATGGGGGATTGACCACCTTGTATACGCTGCGTTCGACACCGGGCTGGAACTTCCGACCAGAAGGTGTGACGTTGCTGTCCGCCAAGTATTCGTAATCATGTTTAGGCCGCTGGGGAGCAAATGCTCCCCATTTTTTTGAGGAAAATTCATGAAACTGTTTATTGCTAACTGCTCACGTCAGGCTCATATCTTCAACTACAAACTGCCAGAAAAAGCACAATCTTTCGGTGTCACTATCCGCTCTGGTGATCAGCATATGATCGAAAATCAATCTGACGTGATTACTCACATTATTCAGCAGCATGCGCCATATGGTTTCCAGCCAGCTGACAAGGTGGATAAACATTTTTCTGGTATTTGCTATTCCATTGACAAGCCCGTAACGGTTGGACGTATTGAAGAAGGGGCGGAGCAAAAAACGGAGAACTTGAAAAACATGTCAGAAGAGATTTTAAAGGCAAGTGCTGTCTCTCTGAATAATGCGGTTGATCAGGCCGTCATCCAAAGCGGCAAAAAACCGAAAGACGGTGGCGTGGAGATCGAAATTACAGGGGAACCTGTAAGCGCTGAGCAGGATGCTGTATCGAGTACACGCCGTACCGTTAAGGTGCAGAAATGATAATACCGCGCCCGACGTATGACGGTTTTATCCGTTTTGTTCGTGGTGTGATGGAGGTGCCTGAATATGCCATCGATGATGATGACCCTACGCTTGAATGTTGTTATCAGGCGGCAATGGAGCTTATTCCTCATCATCTGGGGTTGGAACGGCTGCCGCTTATCTACACGAACACGGTATACAACGCAGCTGCATCTTTGTTGCTGAATTACGCAAACGGAGACTGGTTTATTGGGCTGAGAAAAAAACTGGGGCTGGGGAAACTCGTTACAGGGCTTGTGAGTTCGGCAGCCGATCAGGGGACATCTGGCTCAATCACTATCAGTGATGCACTGAGCAACCTCACATTGATGGACTTGCATATGTTGCAAGATCCGTATGGAAGACAGGTTGTTGAGGTACTAATGCAGATGGGGCCATTGTGGGGGTACACGCCATGAGAGTTTGCTTGGGCGTTATCGATATGCCGTATGACTACGGAGACACTCCCGGAAAAACGACTTTTGAGGTTGCTCAGGATTTACAGGAGGAATATCAAATTTTCTCACATTTCTGGGCGGCACATCGGGACGAAATTATCCGTGATGCTGGCACTGAGCTGGCTTATCAACTGATCAATCATCTAAAACACAAAGCGCCGATGACGGGTATTACGTTACTCGAGGGAACCGAGAAAGCCTTTCATGTTTTTCTTGAAAAAGAAGAAATGGCCGGACTTTCGGTTGAAGGCGTACCTACCTTAGCGGCGTTACAAGGGCGTAATTCTCGTTTGAAAAAAGAACGAGGGGAACGACGCCCGTCTTTTATCGATGGTGGTCTCTTCAAATCTTCTTTTGTTGCATGGATAGATAACGATGCCGAGCCTTGAGGAGTTAGCTGAACAGCATAGCTCGCAACTCTCTTCCGTTCTCAACTCCGCAGTAGAAACACTCTCATCAGGTCAGGAAATTACATTCAGGTTGTATGTCCGGCAGGTGCTACCGCTGGATGGTTTCGTGTATTGGGTAAATGCGGACATCGTGAGTTGCAATGAGCTATGTCGCTTAAATATTGAGTCAGAACATCGGCTCAAAATTAAAGGGAGTCTCCATCGCCAGATTGTGGCCGTTCAGGATGAGTCGGTGTCGAGGGATGTCAATAACATCATTTTTACACCGATTGAAAAGGTCGATGATTTTAATGTTGAAAACCCCGACGCTATTTATCTGGGGGAGTATGGCGGTGTTCAATTCGCTTTTTCCCGCATGGAAAGTCGGTATTCGCAATCAGGCATTTATCACTATCGGGGCATGGCGATTTTACCCACGATGCGCTCCCAAATTATCGATTGCCCGGATGATATCAGCGATGAACAGATTATCTCCAACAGCATTCCTTTGTGGTTAGCACTGAAAGACTTTGCGACGGTTTACCCGTCCTACCTTGTACCGCAAAACCTTCGGCCACCCTATATCGCCGTTGATGTGCGAACCAGTACGCCTTTGCAGGTTGCCCCTGTGGTGCGTGACGGGCAGCGCTACCAGTTTGTGCAGGATTCGGTACGCCTGACGCTCTACGGATTTACCAACAACATGGCATTGGATTTCGTTGATTTCGTAGTGAATAAAGCTCAAGAGGAAGAGACGTTCGGTATCACTAATATGCCGATCCCGCAGGATGCCAAATCGGGTCAGGTCGAAATCAATGCACTGGCGAAGAAAAAGACGGTCGATTTTGAGGTGAACTATTACCAGGCTACCACGCGGGAAATATCTCAACAGTTAATCAACACCGTTATTGTGAATTATGAGGTCAAATAATGGGATTTAATATCGTTACCGTTAATGTCTCTCAGACTATAGGGGCGATCCCCTCAAACCTTCAGCAAATGTCGGCTGTTCTCTCGTTTGGCTCCACCTTACAGGAGGCCAGCAAGCCTGTTTTGCTCACCAGAAATCAGGATATTAACGATCTGGTGAAAAATGCCATCGGTTCTTTGAGTGCAGTATCTACTGCTAAATCCACTTCGGCTAATGTAACGCTGACATTACCTGAGGGGGTGACTATAGGGCGTGATAATAATACTGAAGTGGAGATCACGATATCTGGATGTTCTCCCGATGTGTGGAATGGCACTTATACCGCGACAGTGAGCGGCAACAATACGCTGACATGGACAATCCCGGATGCTCAAGTGAATGGCTCACCAACGGTGCTGGGACAATTTACCCTGACCGGTAGTGATGAGTTGGTCACAGCCGTAAATGGTTTTTTTGCGCAGGGTAATTCGATAGGCGTGTATCTGTTGGAATTGGGGCATCAGATGTCGGTTGCGACACAGGTTTCAGCGCTAAAAGCGTATATGGACGACCCGCTGAGGCGTTTTTATGCCTATCTGGTGCCACAATCGTGGGACGGTAAAGCCGAGTTCATTAACCTGACGAAGCAGTATACGGCGAACGAAGCGATGCAGTATTTCTTTGTGATTACTGCCACGCCTAAAGATACTAATTACGTTTCACCGTACTCCGGCATTAAGTCTGTGATTGCTCAAGCGGATGACTCTTTCCCGACGACCAATGCTGCTGCAGCGGCAATGTGGAATTTTGTCTCAGCATCCCCGTCAGAAATCAATAAAGTGCCGCCGATGGCTTTTCGATACCTTCAGGCTGTAAATGCACACAAGGGTAAGCAATCCATTCTGAGCACGATGACAAAACAGAATATCAACTATGTGGATACGGGTGCTGAGGGCGGTATTTCCAACACTATTCTGGTGAAAGGCGTGACCAGTGACGGTAACGATATGACCTACTGGTATTCCGTAGACTGGGTACAGATTAACGTGGATATGCAACTGGCTAACACGGTGATCAACGGCAGTAATAATCCTATCAACCCCCTCTATTACAATCAGGATGGTATTGATCGTCTCCAGCAGGTTGCACAAGGGGTATTCAATACGGGTGTTTCCTATGGTTTGGTGAACGGGCAGCCGGTTGTTAATGCGGTGCCTTTCAGAACCTATATCAAAAATAATCCCAATGATTACGGTATCGGGCGTTATGCCGGTCTGTCTGCCGTCTATACGCCAATGCGTGGTTTCGTGGAAATCATCTTCAATATCAACGTGACAATGCAGCTTTCGTGAGGGAGTGAACTGTGCCAAATCCTATGATCCCCGTTGGCGTTCTTAACCGGGTTCGCGCCAGCGTGAAGTTTACTGACCATGCCGAATTGAATGTGTCGGCATCTTATCTGGCAAAAGAGGGCGTGGAGCTTTCATTTCAGGGAAATATTACCGAGTTTTTACCTGCAATGACGGGCGTGGTTCAGTCACCACAGCCCTACATGATTTTACAGGCGCGGGTGCATCTTCTGCGAAGCCAGGCACTGGCAAAACAGTACAAAGCGCAGTGGGAGAAAAACGCCACTATTGGTGACGCTAAGGTTTACAGCGATAGCACCGTATTTGGTGATTTTGAGATACAGAACACCGCTATTACCAATGTACAGGATATGACTTTCGCTGGTGGTGAACCTGGCGTGACCATCACCATTACTGGAACTTATTACATCAACTCAGAAATGTGGGATGCAGTATGAAAATTTCTCGTAGCTTGAACCTGATTATTCCCGTTAAAACAGAAAAGGGAAGTGCTTATATCCACGCTACGCCGATTTCCAAAGAAGTGTTTAAAGAGCATTTTTTCATCCTGAGTAAAACCTTTTCGGCCATATTTTCCGAGGGGTTAGGTGTGGTTGCTGGGCCGCGTGTGGCTTACCTGATGTTGGAACGTATCGCCGCCGATATGAAGATATGGGACGGTGAGAAAGGTGTTCGTAATACCTTGGTTAACGAGATTATCCGCCTGTCGAATCTGGTTTATCCCGTTGAGGGCAAAGGCTGGGACACACAACCGTTAGATGTGGCAATAGAGCGCGACATTGTGGAACTGGACGATGTTATAGGTGAACTGGTTTTTTTTACATGTGTCTCGTCGATAAACACACCGGAACAGGTGAAAGAGATGATGCTGGCCGTCAGTGGAATGTGGAGCAGTCTGGCCTCGTCCTTGAGTCTTACGGAATGGATTGCTTCATTGCCGACGTCGAAGTCTGCCGTCAGTTCTGGCGCGACGGTGAGCACATCATCAGCGAAATCCTCGACTACAGTGCCGGAGCCGGATTTAGTGACATCTGGGCAGATTCCGGTCTGAACATTAAAACAGCGGCTCAGTTGCGTGAGCTGCTGAAACTCAGGAATAGCGGAGGAGTATTTTAATGTCAGGTAACCAGATGCCTGTGCTGACGCTGGATGTCAATGATGAGCATCTAAAGCGGCTTGAGGCAATTTTTGAGAAGTATCAGAATGGGTTAAATATCGGTCCCAGCGGATTGCCCTTGAAACCTCCCTCAAATATAGGTGCTGGGAGAGAGATGACACCTCCTGCTTCCGGGGCAGGTGAAGTTAATCAAGCCCCCAGAAAACCGTCTGTTCCGGCAACAGCAGCACCAGCTCCAGTCGCGTCCTCTGATGGACGTTTCATCGGAAGCGGTAAAAACTCGGATCCGTTCGTGAGCAACTACAAAGGCCGTGGCGAAACGATGTTTGATAAGTACCTGAGTAGCCTCGGTAAAAATGCGCAATCGACGCTGAAAACGTACAAACAGATCAATCGCACGTTAGGCCAAACCAACGCCAGGCTCAAAACATTGTTCAAAACCACGGTTTCGTGGGGAACAAAACTTGCGGCTCTGGGGGCTGTTGGGCCATTGGGTTATGGCTATATGGCGAGTAAGGTCGCAGCGCAATATAGAAATGCACAGGAATTAGGGATGACGACAGCCCAGATGCAGGCTGCCAAAAGCACTTATTCCCCGTATTTTTCCGGCACTGAAAATTTGGTTCAGGTGCTGGCAAATGCTCAGGAGAATCCGAACGATCCGAACTATTCTGGTCTGATGGCTCTGGGGATAAATCCGAAAGACGGTGCAGCGACAAACCTTCCCAAAGTGCTTAATGCGATAGCTTCGCTGGTGAAGGAGTACAAAGGCTCCGGGCTTACCCAGAGCGTGATGCAGGGGCGGGGACTGGGCTGGGTTGATGCTGCGTTTGCCAATCAGGTTGGCGCAAATCTGGATAAGATCCCGTTTCTTAATGAGATATTTGCGCAGAACACAAAATTACTTGGTGCTTACCTGACTCCGGCTATGCAGTCTGATTATCAGAGTACGGTCAGTAACTTTTTGGTGAACGGCAACCGGATTTCTAATGCCTGGCAAGCCGCTATAGCCCGATACAACCCACAAATTCGAGGAGTATCAAATAGCCTTGTTTCCAATATTGAGGGTTTTTTAACGGGTGGGAACTTTGAAAAAATCCTGACAGAAGTGGAAGGGGGGCTAGATAAATTAGGGAAATGGCTAAACAGTGAGCAGTTTAAAAATGACCTGGATGATTTCACTAAAAAGGTCAGTGCAATTTGTTCTGCTATAGGTCGGGCTGTGACTTTTATATATAACCTCGTGGGTGAAGAAAAGGGAGAAGATAATAATACTATCAATAAAACCAATAATTTTGTTGGGAATATAGGGGAGCGTTCAGGAAGGACGGTTCGTGATTGGCTACGAGGGAAAGGGTTTGAGCTTGGGTGGTGGACTTTTGAGGATGAGCGTAATCAAGCGAATATACAAGAAGTTGAGCAGTTCGCACAGTCAGCTCGTAGGACTCATAAGGATAATAGCGTTACTGAACAGTACCGCGCGACATATAGCCTTCCTCGTGGTTTAAGAAATAACAATCCCGGAAATTTAAACTTTGCTGGTCAGCGTGGAGCGACATTAGAAGATGGCCCCAATGCCCGTTTCGCTCGATTTCCTTCAATGGTTGAGGGCATTGCTGCGCTTGATCGGCAAGTGATGCTGTATTTAAAGCGCGATAAAAACACTATCGATAAAATTATTGATATATATGCCCCATCATCTGATGGAAATAATACATCTGCTTATAAGAGTTACCTTTCACGATATACGGGACTTGGACTCAATGAAAAAATCAATAGCTCAAATATCTATACGATACAAAAACTGATTCAAGGAATTATCAACCATGAGAATGGTCTTGCTGCTGGTGTGATAAGTGGTGAGGATATTCTCAAAGCTATGGCGATGAATAGAGGCGGAGGGGGGCCAATTTCAAATAATCCTGCATCGCAAGTCGTTAAATTGGAGGTGTCTCAAAAACCGGGTTCAGATATTTTGGCGCTGCTTGCAGGACAGATGCAAATTCCGGGGTAAATCATGTCATTAAATTATTTCGGGCAGGCATTCAAACTCGCGTTTGAAGTGTCCCCTATTTTATTGGTTGATGGTATTGCAGCGGATATTCCCGGTGGTGTGATGCCAATAGCTGTATTAACAGAAGGACTGAGTATTGCTAATGGGTTACTGCATGGAGAAATAAGCAACCGTTCAATGGCTGCATTTACGCCAATGGCAGGAACAACATTGGTGCAGCAAGATATTAGTAACCTGAATTTTTATAATCAGGTTACTGCCGCGAATTCCGTTGTTAGAAAACCTAACCGTATCGTGATGCAGATGGTTCGACCTGCCTCCACGCAAGATGGCGGTTACTCCACCAAAGGGATGACCTTTACCGCACTAAAGATGGCGCTCGATATGCATAACCAAAGTGGCGGCTGTTACACGGTTATGACGCCATCATTCATCTATACACGCTGCCTTATGCGTTCATTCATCGACACATCGGGATTTTCAGAGCAGAACAAACAGGTTCAGCATACCTGGCAGATTGAATTTGAGCAGCCGCTTTCGTCGATTGAACAAACGGAGTCAGTGCTGGGAAGTTTGCTTGATAAATTCGATAAAGGGGTGCCGCCAGACGGAGTGCTTTCTTGGTCTGGTATCGGGCGACAGTTCACGCAGGAGTTTGGGATATGACAACGTTGATCCCTTTTAAACCCAACGGACGAGAACCCTTTCAGTTTACTGTCACGCTTGGCTCAATAACGTTATTTGCCACAGTTCTTTATAACCTTTACTCCAATCGATATTACATCCAACTGAAAGACAGTTCTGGTGACGTAGTGGTGTACTGTCCGTTGATCGGTTCGCCGGATGAATACGATATCAATTTGGCATTGTCCTATGCCCCCAGAAAACTCGTTTATCGCGAGAGTAGTAATCAGTTCGAGGTTTCGTAATGCGATATTACAGACTTGAAATTGTTGACCCCAAAACAGGGAAACCACCGGTGGATTCAAAGGGCAGGGCGATTGGGCCATTTGATACCAGCAGGACGCCCGGATACGGGTTACACATCGAATTTGATGTAGTTATTACTGGTTTGGATACAGTCAGTTCAGGGACTTTGTTAACGATTTATGGTTTGCCAATCGAAATGCTACAGCAAAGCGTTAATTTACAAGGATGTCTGGTCAAAATGTTTGCGGGGTTTACTGCCGGTTTGCCGTTGGCAAAGCCAGATCAGCAGGGAGAGATAATTTACGGTGAGATTTATATTGCGTATGCCAATTGGATCGGCATGAATCAGACCTTAAACCTTGTGATAAACCCGATACCTCGGAAGACAGATGACGGTAAACCTGTTGCGCTCAAGGGGGAGGGGCGAATGGGAGAGAAATTAGGGGATGTGCTAGTACGTGCATTGCGGGAGGCATACCCCCGAAAAATAATAGAGTGTTCGGTGAGTGATAATCTTGTGTTACCTGAACCATGGACGGGGACGTATACAGATATTGGCTCGTTAGCGATCCTTGTCAGGAATGCTTCAATTGTCATGATGCGCAAGGCTAATTACAGCGGCGTTGATATAACCATGTTGTCAGACCGGATACGTATTTATGACAGCGCATCGACAAATTGGGACAAACCTAAAAAAATTGAACGTAATGAACTCATTGGGCAGCCAACTTGGATCAAGCCTTTTACTGTGAGCTTCAAATGCCCGTTACGGGGTGATATTAGATGCAGTGATGTTGTTGAACTTCCCCAAGGATTGTATTCAGGAGCATCATCAATTTTGATGACAAACACGACAGCGCCCAGTGTTATTTCCAGAAATGCGACGACCTTTTCGGGTAAGTTTCTGATCAGGTCTGTTCGACATATAGGTGCTTACCTTACCGCTGATGGTGATGCATGGGTGACGGTGTTTGAGGCTTATTCTGAAAACCTGTCAAGGTAATGAGGGACGATGTCTAATTCTCAGAAATTACCGTTTATCAGAGCGCTCTCGGAGATGATGGCGGAGTCAGAGAGAACGCAAGCGCAACTCAAAGGCCGGGAGCTACCTTGTCATGTCGTGGCAGTGAAGGGGCAGATTGTCACCGTTCAATTTGACATGCTCCCTGAGGGGATTAATTTTCCCCAGATAACAATTCCTGTCGCGACATTCCCATATATCCGTTATCCGATTCAGGTTGGAGACAAAGGTGTAACCATTGCTGCTGATGTTTCCCTACGTGGCGTATCTGGTCTGGGGACCGGTATGGCGAGCTTGTCGTATTCGATGTCGCTTACACCGCTGTTTTTTGTACCAGTAGCGAATGCGAGCTGGTCAGAAGAGGAATCACGAAAAATCGTCCTGTATGGACCTGATGGCGGTATCTTGAAAACGGAAGATGGCAGTAGTTCTGTGACTGTCGCGGCGAAGGAAATACGCCAAAAATCTAACGCTATCTACCTCAATGCTGAGGATATTTACCTTACCGGAAAAATACACCTGAATGGGACGATTGTTCAGGACGCTGACCAGATGAGCAACACGACAGCATCGCTAATTGGCCCGCTTAATGTGCAGAATGACGCTGTCATTAAAGGTGTAAGCGTCAGTGGTCACAATCATGATGTGACCGGTGTTCAAAGTGGTGGCAGTACCGTTACATCACAGAGTCCGAATCCGGTGTGATATCGGTTAACTTTTAATTCATTTCAAAAATCAAAACCCCGGCTGGGCCAACAGTCGGGGTTTTCTGTTTCTAACCTTGATAAGGCAAGGAGAAAGCGTGTTTGATTTTAGCAAACTGATTCGGGAGATTCGAGTTATGGCTGAAAAATTGTCCACCTGGAAGTTTTTGCTTATCTGGTTGCTCTTTCTGATCCTGGCTTCAGGATATTTTATCGGGCAGATTCGCTGGTGGTGAGGGTACGATGAGAACATGGGGACGTATCACCGATCAGAAAGGTAATAAAAGATGGGTAGTTGTTGAGTCAGACGTGAATGGAGATTTCTCCTACGGTTGGCTAACAACACTGATCCAAACGCTCAAATTGGGATTGGGGGAGTCGCCGTTTTACGCCAATTACGGTATTCCCGCGCAACAGTGCATTGTCCAGCAGATTTACCCCGACTATTACGTGAACATGGTTCAACAGCAGTTTGCCGGGTACTTTGCTTCACTGACTATTACGAAAGTTGATGGGGCTGATAACCCCACATATAACATAGATGTGGTTTTTTATAACGGCACCAGCTACCGCACACAGGTTCCTGTGTGAAAGATGCCTAGCATCAGTTGAGCTAGTGGAGGCTTGAATCTGTATTTTGGATGAATAAAATTTAATCTCCTGTTTTTGAAGGAGATTATGGATGATTAAGCTTAGAACTTTTTTATTTTCTTTCTTTTTGTTGCAAGTGGGCATTTCGCATGCAGATTCATTAGAGGTGGAGGTTAAGCGAGAAGGGGGGGTATATCAATCTATCCGCGAGGGAAGACGAAAGTTCTAGATATTGTAATATTTATACTGGTGCATTAAGAATTACATCTTTGCAATATGGAAATAGTGATCGACCAAATAAGATCGAGTTTACCTCCGCTTCAGGGGATATATTGGTTTTTGATTTCAACACAGACAAAATGAATATATGGTCATTAAGCAATGCTGAGAGGAACACTCTATATTATTTTCCAGAAAAAAATATGAATTATTTTATAAAATTCCAGCAATGCTCTGGCGGAAATGGCGGGGAGATGGAGCGACACCTTTTAGAAATGTATAAATTGAATTGAATATAATCTCAGATATTCATACCCGCTTCGGCTGGTTTTTTATGGGGTAATTATGTCAGAAATACCAATTATTATGACCAACGCGGGAGCACAACCAACCCCCCCCGCAAACCTTGCTTGCAAATCTTATCACCAGAGTTTCTGAAAAAGTACCCGGATATACGGCCAACCTGCCAGCTGGATTGATAACAGACTTAGCCAGTACAGCGATTGGGGCGCTGGCATTAATAGATCAAGCTCGTGTTGATCTTATTAATTCGGTCAGTCCTTACGGTGCAAATATTCCGCTATTGATGCAGCTTGGTAATATATATGGCGCACAGCGTGGAGTGAGTACAAATACATCTGTTTATGTCGTGTTCTCCGGGCTTCCGGGATTTGCGATCCCCAAGGGGTTTACCGTTTCTGACGGGAACTATCAGTATGTTGTTACTCGTGATACAGCTATTCCAGATAGTGGACAAACGGAGCCTGTTTATTGCTTAGCGACGATTTCAGGATCTTGGGCTGTTCCAGAAGGAACGGTGACACAAGTCATCACTTCCGTACCCAAAGAACAGCCAGTCACCTGTACAAATATTACTGCCGGATTACCGGGGAGGGAAGACCAATCCTGGGCTTCGTATCGCGCTCAGGTTATGGCATCAGGGATGTTAGGGGTACAGGGCACACCAGATTGCCTGAGAGCATTGCTAAAATCTGTCAGCGGTGTTCAGGAAAATCTCATTTCATATCGACAGTCATCACTGGGGAAATGGGTTGTTGTTGTCGGTGGTGGTGATCCCTACGAAGTGGCCTATACCATCTATAAATCGGTGCCGGATATTTCAGTTTTGACTAATGATGTCAGTAACCCCTCTGGGGCATCGGTAGAGAAAAAAACGGTATCACTGACGGTTTCCCCTGACGTTTACCAAATTCCTTATGTTATTCCGACCTCACAGAACGTTATTGTCATTATTACGTGGAATACCGTATCTGAAAGTTATGTTGATCCTGCGGGAATTTCTCTGGCTGTACAACAGAATGTTGCGGATTACATCAATGCGATAGAAGTCGGTAATCCAATTAATCTACTTCAGATTCAGGATATTTTCAGGGATTCGGTGAAACAGCTTGTTGATGCATCCTTAATATCCATGATCGACGTACAGATAGGAATTAACGGCAATATTGTTTCGCCTACAACAGGTTCGAGTTTGGTTTACGGTGATACATATGCTTACTTCACAACAATAACTTCGCAAATTCAAGTTCAGAAACATGCAATTACCGATTGATAAAATCATTCCTGCTTATCCTTTTATTCAGTACCGAGACGATCCGAATGTTGTCGCATTCTTTGAGGCTTATAACGAAATTGCGCAAGAATATCTGGATTCACTGAATAATCTTGCTTTGCCTTGTTGGACGTCCGAGTCAATAACAGGTTTGTTATTGGATTGGGTCGCTTTAGGAATTTATGGTGTTGAACGGCCATTACTTCAGGTATCGGAAGAGGCTATTGCACGCGGAGTGTATAACACTATTGAATATAATGTGATCCCTTATGCCGTTATGAGAAATTATGTTCCGGGTTCATCTTCGTATGTTCCGGATGATTACTTTAAACGCATCCTGACATGGGATTTTTATAAAGGTGATGGTTCTCATTTTTGTATTGATTGGCTGAAGAGACGTATTGCGCGATTTATTCATGGTGCCAATGGTATTGATCCACCATTACAAAGCACATTTGATATCAGTGTGACGGTTGCGAATGGAGTCTTTGTTATCGTGATCCCTGATTATGGGAATGGTGTGGGTTATTTCCTTAAGGACGCAATAGATCAACAGCAGGTCAAACTTCCATTTATTTATAAATATTCGATAACGGTGATTGAAAAATGATTATCGGTTTCGGGAATAATGTCATTTCCTCATTAGCTTCGGATATTACAGCATCACAAACCCAAATTACTGTAATGCCGGGAACAGGGGAAACATTTCAAAAATTATTAACAACAGATATATCGAACGACAGTATTTCCCATCATATTTACGCCAAAATAACGCTGACAGATAGTCAGCAATCGGTATATGAAATTTGCCATCTTACCGCTGTATCGCAAGACATGTTAACGGTTGTTCGAGGTCAAGAGGGAACAACGGCTAGGGGCTGGCATTTAAATGATGTGGTAGCAAATTTTGCCACTCGTGGCTCCGAGCAACATTTTGTCCAGGTTGAGCAATTACAGGCCGGTGATTACCTTTCGGCAGTGGCTGGTGGCACAGAGAATAATCTGACAATATCGCTTCCATCGACATCTTCTGCAAATGACTGGGTGCTCAGGTCTCCGATTCTTGTCTTGCCGACAAAAACCAATACAGGGAAGGCAACTTTAATGGTGACGCTTGCAGGGAGAGTCATGGGAGCTTATCCCTTATGTAAGGGGAATAATGTTCAGTTGTGGGCCGGTGATATTGTAAAAAATGTTCCTATAGTCGTTGTTTTTGCACCAGAACTGTCTTCATTCCTGATTTTAAACCCCGGTAATGGCGTTGTAGATGAAGGATTATTTCTAAAGAAATCAGAAAATGGCGCTGATATTCCGGATAAAACACTCTTTATTGATAATATCGGCTTACGAAATACTGTCAATAAAGCCGCTGGTGCACTGCAAAAAAGCCAGAACGGCGCTGATATACCTGATAAGAACCGCTTTACGCGCAACATAAACGTATTTACCCAGACTGAAAGCGACGCTCGTTACTTAAAAACAGCGGATAACTTGCCTGTCGGTATCCCTCTGCCTTGGCCTTTGGCTACACCGCCAGCAGGCTGGCTGGTTTGTCATGGTCAGGCATTTAATAAGACACAGTTCCCGCAACTGGCAAAAGCCTATCCGAATGGCGTATTACCTGATTTGCGCGGCCTGTTTATTCGTGGCTGGGACAATGGACGCAACCTTGATGGCGGTCGTGCATTGCTCAGTTTTCAAGGGGATGCCATCAGGAACATTACCGGATTCTACATACAAAATCTGGCCGGTAACTCATATTGGAATGGCTGCGGAGGCGCGTTCTATCAGGAAGGTAATGCTTTTGGACACCATGCCAATAATAGTGGTGGTAATGGAGCAACAACCAAGAGATTTGATGCGTCCCGCGTAGTGCCTACTGCCCATGAAAACCGTCCCGTCAATATGGCATTTAACTACATTGTGAGGGCAGCATAACCATGACTTTTAAAATGTCTGACAAAGCGCAGATTGTCACTGTCTTTAATTATCACTATAAAACCAAAGAGTTTACCGGAGAAACGGATGAATATATTGCTCCTTATACTGGTATTCCCGGCTCCAGCACCCTTATAGCCCCTTTGCCGATTAAAGCAGGGTATGCGGTTGTGTTTAATGAAGACGCCCAACAGTGGAAATATACCGAAGATTATCGCGGTACAGAGGCATACGACACACAGACGGGGTATTCACGCCCGGTCATCACTTTGGGGCCACTACCCGAAGGCTTCACATCACTGGCACCAACCAGTCAATTTGACTGCTGGGATGGCTCACAGTGGGTGAAAGACGAAAACGCCGAGAAAAAGCACCATCTGGCCGAAGCAGAGCAGAAGAAACGGGCTTTGCTCAACGAAGCAAGCGCCAAAATTCAAATCCTTCAGGACAGTATTGAATTGGGACTGGCTACGGAGACCACCGAAGCCGAGTTATTAGCATGGCGTAAATATCGCGTCTTGCTCGACCGAGTAGATATTTCAGTCGTGCCCAATATTGAATGGCCTGCAAAGCCAGAGTATTAACGGTATCTTGATGATGACATAAACCGCTTCGGCGGTTTTTTCATTTGGAGTTGAATATGTCAGTGAAAATATCCGGTGCGCTAATTGATGGCGCAGGCATCCCCATGTCTGGATGTCAGATTATTTTAAAAGCGCGAGTGAACACCGCAGAAGTGGTGATGCGCACTATTGCAACAATTACCACGGGCAGGAATGGGGAGTATTCATTTGAAGCGCAAGTGGGAAGGTACTGTGTTTATCTACGACATGGATGGAGTAATGAATATTGTGTCGGTGATATCACGGTTTATGACGATTCAAAACCCGGCACCCTGAATGATTTTCTGATTGCTCTGGACGAAGGCGATTTAAAACCTGATGTCGTCAAACGATTTGAAGAGCTGGTTGCACAAGCACAACAAAGTGCGGATATGGCCGCCGAAAGTGCTCAACAGGTAAGCCAGAGTGTGCAAGATGTGACGAAAGTTAAAGACGACGCAAAGAGATATGCTGCTGATGCACAGACCAGTGCGACAGCGGCGGCCGAAAGTCAGAGCACAGCCACAGAGAGTGAAAAGCGGGCCGCATCAAGCGCACATTCTGCAACTCAGTCAGCGCAGAACGCGCAGGAGAGCAAAGAAGCAGCACAACAGGCAGCCCAAAATGCACAGAACTGTCGCAATGAAGTAGAGGAAGTTGCGAATAATTTGGCAAACGAAGTACAGACAAAAGCCCCTCTCGACAGCCCTGCATTGACAGGCACCCCCACAGCGCCCACACCTGATATATCCGCGACAGGGGGAGAAGTGGCAACGGCTGAATTTGTCAAACAGGCGGTATCAGCGCTGGTTGACTCTTCACCCGAAGCACTGGATACATTGAATGAACTGGCTGAAGCGTTGGGGAATGACCCGAATTTCGCCACCACAATGACAAATGCACTTGCGGGTAAGCAGCCATTAAACCCTGCTCTTACATCTCTATCCGGTCTGGTTACAGCCGAGAACAAGCTGGCATATTTTAGTAATAAAAATGTGATGTCTCTCGCGAACCTGTCAGCGGTCGGGCGTGTGATTATTGGTCAGAACTCAAAAAGTGAAGTGCTTGAGTATCTAGGTGCACTGAAGAGCACCAACAACCTGTCAGAAATTGCCACTGCCGGAACTGATGCACAGCAACAAACACGTCAGCATCTGGGGCTGGGTGATGCAGCGACAATGAATGTTCAGTCGGATATCCATGACCGCACAGAGGGACGGCTGGCGTTACCGGGGGCCTTTGGTTATGGAGCGTATTTTCGGCAGAGCAAAACGTTCAGTGGAAATAACGGGCCAGCAGAATTTCTGGCATGGGTAAGGGAAACGCCACCCGGACGGTATTATGTTTCTCAGTTTGCGGGCAGCCAACAAATTATACCGGGCGTGGTTTTTTCGGGAATGATTGAAATCATTATTCCGTCCACAGTAGGTCACAATGAAGACCAGAGGCAAAAAGGGAAGCTCATCCTGTTTAGCGGGGTTAATGGCGACCTTTATCTTAACCGGTTATATACCAATAGTATCAGCGCCGATGGCTTTATCGGTTGGGAAAATCTCAAGTTAAAAATCAGTGATTTTACTAACGCATTGCGTTCAACCACCGGTAATTCGTGGAGGTCACCGGGTGTCGGCGGCCTAATTTTTGCGGCTTACTGTGGTGATTCAGATAATGACAATCACCGTAACCTTCCCAGAGGAAAAGGTGTTTCAGGTTCGCGATTGGGAATGTTATCAATTTCAGCAAAATGTAGCACATCAGGTTCTTATGCCTCCACGCCACAGTTTATTGTTACATCGCCAAACTCACACCCACAAGCAGGAAGTTTTATTGCACTTTCAGGTAGTGCCCTGACAACAGTCAGCAAAACGGAAGCCTTTGTTGGACTATTCATACGCATAGCGTGAGGTCAAATGGACATTAAAAACATTATCAATCCTCGCTATCTGGAAAGTGGGGCAATTGATTGCGAAGTTCAATTTGCAGGAATGGAGGAATACTTGTCCTATACTGCCACTCCCGACGATACCACCGAAACGGGACAGAGCATTTGGCGGGCACTGATCAGGGGAGATTATGGCAATATTGCCCCTTTTGAAGTCACCCCCGCAATATTACAGGCCGCCAGAGAGCAAAAATGGCAGGAAATCAACATGTGGCGACTGGAACAGGAGGCACAAAGTATCACTTTTGAATATGCAGGTCGGACATGGAATGCTGACCAACAGTCAATGGCGCGTTTATCTCCTGTGGCCGCTGTTGCTAACACAAACTCGCGTGATGTGATGTCGTGGGGTGATGTGAATAATAAATTAGTATCACTGAGCGTGGAACAACTCAAGGGGCTCAGTGAGGCAATGGCACTGGCCTTGATGGAACATAATGACAGGATTTACCAGCGACAACGGGAAATGAAAGATGAGGTGGCGGGGTTAACGGACTTAAAACAAGTGAGGGAGTTTGTCGTTATTTGGTGAAATGCCGATTTGTACCGAAAAATGTTAAAGCCCCGAGTATCTAGGGGATTCGGGGCATTGTATAAGTAATGTTATTCTTTGCGAGATGTAGAAGAGGGGAATAATCCTCTTATTACGCCCAAAAAGGCAGCAAAAACATTAAGAGTAACAGCGGTGGTAATTGCTATAAGCACTTTATCTGAAAAAATATCAACACCAATCAGAGAGAACCATCCTTGAATAAAAAGAAGTAATGCCCAACCATAGAGTGATTTTTTGGCTACTTTGTAGGCTTTCTCTGCGAAAACCTCCCTGAGCTTTCTATAAGATTTTGCATCTTCTACTAGCTGAGGTGCAATATCGTCAGCGCCGGTAGAGGATTCACTACAAGGAGGTTCATCACGAAGACTTGGTGTTGATAATGAACCCAGTGATTCTTTCCCGCTGGGGATTGAGATATCTTCGAGCCAAGACATTAGTGAATAAATTCCGCCATATCTTTGTGTGATATAGGTCCACCGTCAGTAGCCCCTTTGCTCCATGCTGTATTGGGGGCATGAGTCATGCTCGATAATTCAGGGCCGCTATATTCACCATACACTTCGATGATTTTATCGACGAGTTTTCTGGTTTCCTCATCATCTTTCTGAATAGATGGCGTTATACGTTCAAAGTCGCCATCGCTTTCTTGAATAAAGCTAATCTTGCTATCTATTTCATTGGCACCGTATTTTTTTAGTAGCCTATATAATGTTGGTATAACTGGTCCAAATTTCCAGCGAGCAAACAGATCATCAAAAAGTGGTGTTCCTCCACGCAATTTCAGATGCCATGACTGTGTGTAAAACAGTAATTTTTGCAGTTTCATTGGCGTGAGCTCTTTAAGCTCACCTTTGAGTGCCTTTTCAATGAAGGCATTTGCTACTGCAACAGCTGAATAAGCCATGTTATGCCCCCTATCCCATTGGTTCAGTGGATATTTTCTACTCTTTGTATAGTCGTTATGGTGCAAAATATGCTGTTCTTGTTTTTTAGTGTCAACAGGCTTCGAAAAAATTTTTCCAGAGGATAAGTCAGTGTTTCTGTGGGGGAGGGATGAAGCCTTGTGGGCAGCAGCTAGATATTGTGTAACCAGCACCATCTAAAAGTGGTTGGCCGTACAGTTGTACTGTGTTGAAAATTTCGGTCCGAGCCAGAAGTAGTTTAATGTCTGTTTTTGCTCATAGCAGGCCTGACAGCAATTCAGACAGGCTGCTTTGTGCCAGAAGCGGAAGTTTGCGATTTTAACTTATAGACAGTTAATTGAGTATATCATCTGGAATATTTAGTCCTACAATTGAATCACTATTGGTCGCATTACATACTCACTTCAAGTGTTAGATATTAATCAGAATCTAAACGTACACTCAGAAAATATCAGTGAAATTAACTTTATTCGGTGGTATGAATCAGAAACTCTTACGTTTAAAAAAATACCAGCCCGATACCACACAAAGAACATCTTGTAAGTTACATAACGTAGTGCTGAATTGGGGAGTTTACGGATTGACTCAAAAAAGACCGACGATTTTAATAAAATACTTCATATGCTTAAATGGAAAAGTAGATGTAATTAATATTGGACTTATTAGTGAGGCTCCTACTAAAAATTAGAACTTCAATATCAGCACGGCTAATCCACTCATTAATTTTAAATGTATTTCCTTTCAATTTTACTCAACTCCACAACCTGATGGCTAAATGATAGATTCACTGTATCAATATACTCAAAAACTTGCCCCTCAATATCGATAAAAGTGTTTTTTGGACCATTGCTAATGCGTATGCCTATTTCACCAAGTACTGTGATTATTTTTCTTTGATGGGTTTTATATTTGTAATCTTTATTTTCATCAGTTATGTATGCATTCGCCTCATTAATAACATCCTGAATATTATTGATTATAGCCAGGTAATGATCAGATACGGAAATATCCCCATCTTTTGCCTTTGGAAACATTATCTTATACCACCGAAATAGGTTTATACCTTCAGGGTAGATACTCGTTCTTTTGGAAAGTTCAGCACTAGAGAATTCGCGAAACATTGTAAGGTGAGCAGTGTAATTACTATTATTATTATTTTTAACACCGGAATAATAAGTCATCAAGGCAATAATTACACCAAAAACAGTTACAAAAGTCGTCATTAGGTAACCAAATGCTTGAAAATACAGCGTAATTCCTGAGACCTCTTTTGCAAGATTTTCCAGACATTGACTACTAAGGCAAAAACTTCTTTCATAAAGTCTTTTACCATCAATCGTCTGATACAATGATATGATTGTAAAAATAACAAAAATAATGGTTGCGAATACAACTATATAAATTAACGCTTTTAACTTCCCATTCACGCTGGCTTTACCTTTTTTAATCGTTCTTTAAACGTATCGACTATTCTATCAAATACTTTCGAGCGAGTTAGAATGATTAATTTATATAATGTAAGATTATATTTTCTCTTATACCAATGTTTGTTGCCATTGCCTTTTGAACATGAAGTTTCGAGACTAGTTACAGCAGACTCAACAATTGTAATATCTCTTGGTGATGGCATTGGTTTTATTGCCAACAACTGTTCTTTAAATAACTCATACTTATCATGACCAACACGCCCTAGCTTGTTTATGCGTCCCATGCATCTGTTAAATTCTTTTCTGTATGCCATGCTTGTTTTGGTGTTGTTTTTTACAGCAAGTTTTTTGAGATTATGTAGAGACGCTCTAATACGCTTCACTTCATCGCTAGGTAGTCGTGGGGAATTGTAATCCACTCGTAACCCATGTATTTTTATCGGCTCTGATGAACAGTGAAATATTTTAGTCTTACGTTTATTTACAGGTAAATCATGAGTGGAAAGCATATTTTCAATATGACTTAATATTTGCGTAAAATCATAACCATTAATTTGTGATGATACAGTAATATCATCAACTAAACGGGTGTATACAAGATTTTTTCTTATGGCTCTTTGATAAACATTCCCTTCTTGTGCGTAAAGACATAGAGTTGCTATATAACTTGATGTTAATGCTCCCTGAACTACAAAGTCACCCTTACAACATAAATTTGTGACATATTCCAAAGCTTCGTCTCGAATATTCAACACATTGTTAAATACATCACGAACCAAATCCTTATGAATATTATCAAAGAAATTACTTATATCTACTTTTAAAACTGTTTTTGCTCCACAATGAGCCTTTGCACAGGATACATAATCGCGTTTGATATTGGAATTTGCACCATCATTTTTACCAGGTACAGAACCAAAAAGAAACGGAGGGAAAATCACTAATTCTTTGAAAATTCTCTTGTTAATTCGAGATTGTAACAATCTCATCTTTGGATGAAGGGAGTAGACTACTCTTTTACTTCCATCTGCTTTTGGAAGTTCTTTTCTTACGTATTTTTCATCTTCCGGTAGTGCTGCAATTCCATTCAACTCATCAATTGAGATAGATAAAGTTTCAGCTAGTTTCTGAAGCGTTGAAATAGGGGCTTTTGATTTACTGTATGGTTTGAATTTGTCCATAATTTCACCAAACAAAGTTACGTACGGTCTACCCATGCTCAAGGGTGGAGACAACAAAGATGTTTACATCAACAATCGTCAGTAGCAGCCAGTGTTGTCTTTTCGACCGTACGTAATGTCGTCGGCTACGGCACCATCGTAGGTGGCGATGGTGGGGCCTTACCGATAGGTCCATAAAGGACGCTTTAATTAAAAAGCAAAATCTAACGATTTAAAAAGTTGATTGTCACATACTAAGCGGAACGCTAGTGCTACGTGTATGTTGCAATGAAATTTATCAGATTTCAACCAAATTTTATTGCAATTGAGACTTGCATGGTCGCGCAATACTTTCCCAGCCAGACCTTATCTCTTTAAATGGTGCTTACTCTTTAATGTCCGCTCCTAGTAAATCGCGAACTTCCGCTCCTCGCTCTTAGCTGACGGTTGGCTATTTATAACTAGTCTTGTCACTACGAAATCCTTTGAGAAGTTTGATATTACATGTTCGGTAGAATAATTAAGCGACAGGTTTGAAACCCTCGTTCCCGAGGGTTTTCGCCAAAAAATAGAAACAGAGAAATTATTTTAACTTAAGGTGATTTCTGTTGATTCTACTGAGCTTTAGAAATTGGTCTAGCGTCATTTTCATCATATCTTCGCTATGAATAACCAGATATCCAGCTTTTTCGGCGCACTCTTTGAAAGTCTCGAATGAAAGAAAGCATTCATCTTCCCTGGGCATTCGCACGCTAACAACTTTTCCATCTCTTACTGTGGTGAGAAAGGAATAATTTAAACGATTGGGAATTTGTTGCGGGGAGGGTAAACGATGCTCTTTGTTTTGGCTAAAGTAGCAGTCTTCCAGTTTTTCGAACACTTCCCAAGCTTGGTTTGTTTCAAGCATTTTGGCATGACGGGCAGCACCGCGTTCTGTCCAGAGAATGAGGGAACGAGTTTTGGGGGAAATTTGTGAGTAACCGAAAGTTACCCGCAAATTTTTCAGGTCATCTCCAACTAGCTTGAAGTAATGTTTTCCATCCTCGAAGCGAGTCTGGTTTCGGGAGTAGTTCATCTTGATGTTCGAAACATCGGTGCCATACAGTTGTGCTAGTAACTCAGTAGTAATAACAGGGATTTGATTATGCAGAATTGGTTTCAGCGTATCGATGCTGCTCATTTGGCACCTCCCATCACTACTTTAGCGACAAGAGAAGTTTTAGCATTAGATACGGCCTGATCATGGCTGGCAATACGCATTGCCTCGCGCTCTATAGCTTCGGCCAGCCGGAAACGATCAGCATATGAAGATTTTTTGAGAAGGATTTTTACAAGGTTGACGTAATAGTTATGAGGAAGGTTTGTCATAACGACCTCCGTTGCTTTTTTCGAATTACCACAATTGGGTGTGGTGCCAGGAGGTTCGAAACGGCGCAACAGAAGCCGCGGACTTATTTCCCTTTCGGGTGTTGTATTCGTCGCCCTCCCGACATTGATCGGGGATGTGACCGCACTTAGTGCCATCACTAAATGATGGGCATAAAAAATCCAACACTGACGGGGTTGGGGGTGACCGCTGTTACGAGGTTTCGACGCCTCTAGGCGGAGTATAGTCAGTGTTAGATATTTGAGTCAATCGTTGGGTGGTGAGACGTATAGGGTTGGAACTACCGGATCACCGACCGGCGAGCTTTTTAGCTCTCTGTACGCCCCACCATTGAATAGGGAGTGTCACTATTCCTGCCAGAGAACTAGTCTCTCATAGCTTTTTCGTACTGATAGTTGCAATCTCCACATAACCCATCATTGATTTGATCATCTTGATTAAGTGATACTTCACAACAACTACATTCTTTATATTCAAGCTCACAACTACACCAAAGACATTTTTGTTCAAAATTAGCAAAAGCTTCATGATTGCATTCATTACAGCTTTCGATTGACGCTTCTCCTCCATCTCTGGGATCGAAATAATGAATTTCATTTAATGTTTTAATTAGCAACTGAGCGGCTAGACTCGAATGCCCACACACTAAACAATCGTATCGAAATTTTTCTTCATCATACTCAACTGACCAATCGTCTTCTAATTGTTCTGCATTTGGTATTATTAGCAGAGAATTGCATGATTCACATTTAATTTCTTCAGTTAACGAAAGCAATCCTATTGGTACCCCTGCCTGATCCCAACGCCTGCCACAATTAGCTCTTGTATCAACAAAAAACTGATGGTGTTCCAACATGCTTTGCCACACATGACCGAGAAGTACACCTGGATGCTCTCTTAATTGTGACTGAATAAAGTCCCTTAATATCGGAAACAGCTCTGCTACAAAGTTTGCTACTTCACCATGAGTATTAGCAGGGTGAAGATGTTCTAAATGGTTTCGACATTCTTGAAGCTTTTCGATCACCACCCATTCAACCTCAATACCAAATCCTTCAAATCGTTTTTTTATTGTCGCTAGATCTATAGTTGTTTTTTTGAATTTACCGCTAGGAACCCATTTAACACCGCCTTCCCCATCAGTAACTGGTAATACTTCTGGAGGATTAAAAATTAATGATGATGCGTATTCTGGGTCATCAACAGAAATAGCAATTTTATATTTAAATAATAGAAGCACACCTGAAAATAAATTTCTTATCGCTGATAGTGCTCTAGACGGATCACCTCCTTCAACCAGATCTTTTCGGCATGTATTAAAATCTTCTACTCCAAGACGTATTGAGGTTAATGCATTTTCTCGCAACCGATCAGCATCCAGTTCAGGTATTATTTTATTGTGGCTCATGAGCCAAACCTCGTAGTTAAAAGAATTGATGATTTTAGACCCTTAGTACTTTATACCAAGAAAAGCATGAAGTTCATGTGCATTGCAAAGTAGGGGCGCTTTGGAAATGATATGGCATGGTATTTATGTTCGAAACTTGTCCGAATTCATCCGAAAATAATGATAATTATTTGATTTTTTGTGTATGAAAAATAACATTTTTCTGAACAAAAAATAATCGATATCTATATTTAACTATTTGATTGTATTCAGGTTTTATCATCCTCTTGCGAAATTAGGAATCGTATTCGGTCTTTTTTTAACTTGTTGACTTTAAAGGTGAATTTTTAGTAAAAACGAAAATACACGAAAATTACACGAATTTTGATATTCGGTCTTTTATAGCATCACGTATTCTTTTCCCCTCGTATCAAGATACTTGTTCGTCATCTTCTCCGATTTATGCCCCAGCAGTTTCATCGCAAATTCCTTACCTTTTTCCTTTTCATACAATCGTCCGGCTAAACTTCAGATCTCATGAAAAGTTGGCGGACTCTCATCAAAACGAAAATCTGTTCCTTTTCTCGCCGTTACGAATTTCTTTGTTAGGCTAGAGATTATGGCTTAAACACGATGGATGACTGCATGGACTTCAATAAATCCAGCGAAGCGGCCGCAAAATATCTGGCAGATCTACTCAAAGATTTTGATGGTGATGTGAATAAGGCAGTAGCTTCCTACAATTGGGGACAGAATAACGTCAAGAAATATGGATTAGGAAAAGCATCCACTGAAACTCGTAACTATCTCCAGAAGATTATGCCGGGCTTGCCCGCCATTCACCCTCAGCAAAACGAGTTAACTACCGGCCTCTCGGATATTAACGCATTACCTCCAATATTCTATAAACGCTCCACAACAAAGCTATGTCGGTGGTGCTGATCAGATTGCCAGCGCTATCGTCCAAGCTATGAGAGATAACAAAGCAGAGGTAGAACTGACGATTATTGATAGTAGAACGGGTGAACGCCGGGTTATTGCTGGGGATCAAAGTGGAAAGGTGGCAACTTCCATGAACTATCCATAATCTGATAGTATGTGAAAAATACAATTTTAGGGGATAGAAATGAGTGCTTGGCAAACTTTGTTATTTTTCTTCTTTGTTTTTCTGGTGGCTTTATTTTATTCATTCAAAAAAGAACCATCCAGAAAGCGGACTGTAATGAGGTTTATTGCAATAGGAATTGCGGTCTGTGGCGGGATAATATTCTTTATACTTTATAATAAAATGCAAGAGTTAAAAGTGTGCCCCAGTGATGTAAATAATTTTTATGCGAAGAATGGAACACTATGTTTTAGTTATCAAAATGTATCAAAAATGCTTAATGAGCAAAAGCAGATGGAAATTGCCAGCTTCAGGATTGTTAATCTTAATCTAGTCGTTATAGAAACACCCAATAATGGCCGGTTTAAAATAACAAAGGAATCCGGTGAGGATGGGTTTTATATTAACCCACTGGAATGAAAAAGTTATAAATAATTGTTGAAGATACTGACTCGCCTTGTGCGGGTTTTTTCATTTATGGAGGGGAGTGAAATGTCGCTGATCAGTAATGCACTTTCTGATTTATTAGGTACCGGTGGTGATAGTTGGCAGTGGTCAGAACGCTTGCATCCCGCATCTTTTCGTGGTGTTCCTTTTGCTGTATTGGCCGCTGACGGGTTTTTTGGCCGTCGCCAAGCCATTCATGAATATCCTTATCGAGATACTGCGTGGATTGAAGATTTAGGTCGTACTACTCGCAGCCTGACTATCCGTGGTTTTCTTATTCAGAATAGTGGCCTTTATAACGCGCCCGATGTCATGACTCAGCGTGACTCACTAATTGCTGCCTGTGAAATGCCGGATGCGGGAACATTAGTACACTCAACGCTGGGTCAGAAGCCGGTTATTCCTGATTATGAATGGATCACATACGGGGAGCGGGTCATGAAGCGGACATTACGAGCATCGCAGTATATTAAACAACGGGGAGCAGGTCAGAATAGCTGGTGAAGAAAACGGCATACCCTACGGTTTTACCTTCACTTTCACAGATCAATGCTTCGGTTTTACTTCCAGCGCTAAACAGTGTTTCGCGGATCTCATCCGGCGTGGTGACCACTTCTTCCGGCGCTTTTTCATACACCGCCAGTTCATAGATCATATCGTAAATTGCCGTTGCGTCTTCCGGGCGGGCCTGGCGAATCGTGATGCTCATTAGTTTTCCTGTCATTTCTGTATAGTGTCGGCATTGATAGCGCCAAGCATAAGCGTTATTGTCAGAAGAATTAAGTGCAATGAAATCACTCAATGATGAATATTATGCATCCAACGCTAAGACGTCTTGATTTAAACCTTCTGCCTGTTTTTGACGCGATTTATCGTCACCGTTCCGTTCGTCTGGCTGCGGATGAGCTGGCGATGAGCACATCGGCGCTGAGCCATGCGCTTTCGCGGCTGCGCATCACACTCAATGACCCCTTATTTTACCGGGAAGGCCACCGTATGTGCCCCAGTGTGTATGCTATTCAGCTCGCTCCGTCTATTGCTTCGGCACTGAACTACCTCAATCAGGAGCTGACTCCGCAGCCGAAGTTTGAAGCCTCCAATAGTACGGAGTGTTTTCAAATTGCGATAACAGATTTTACCGCGTTTTGCATTTTTCCTACCCTGATGCACAAACTACAGCACGAAGCGCCCGGCTTGCGCTTTGAGTTACTTTATTTGCCGCATAGCCCAGCGCTGACGGAACTGCTGGCGGGCGAAGTCGATTTGGCGCTTGGATTCAGCACACCGGATGAGATCCGGCATCCTGAACTGGAAGAGATCAACTGGTTCGAAGATAAGTATGTCGTCATCAGCAACAAAAGCCGAACACAGCTGACACTGGAAGATTATCTCGCCGCCCGGCACTTGGTTGTAACGCCTTGGAATGAAAAGAGAGGTGTTCTGGATTTACAGCTTGAGCAGATGGGTTATACACGGCAGATAGCGATCAAAACGCCGTCCATGCTTAGCGCGCCATTTATTGTTGCGGAAAGCGATCTGCTGATGGCGATTCCCCGTTTTGCCGCTGAGAAGCTGATTCCAGCAATGAATATCAAGATTTTTGCATTACCGTTCGAGATACGCTCGTTTGAAGTGAAGATTTATTCGCATAAACGAAGCGGTAAGCGAGAAGCGACTAACTGGCTGAAGGCGGTACTGCTAATGCTGGCGGAAGAGGCTAACTCAGGGCGGTAATGCGGAAAAGCTGATATTGTGAGGAGCCTTGCTTTCTTGAGTTTGGAGCGCTTTGTTTGGCTGTGACTTACGCCCCATGCATTAACATAAGTCATTAGAATCGAAAGTTTCACCTAAACTTTTTTCGCGGACTTTGTTTTTAGTCAAACTTTCATTGTTATCTGATTGCCTTGCTAAATTGCGGCTGGTATATCCGCTTCTCGCTCATAGTTGACAGTCAGTATTACTAACGAGTCCTTTCAGTACAAAATATTTTGAGAAGCTTGATTTTGCATGGTCGATGGAATAATCCTGCTTTTTCAGCGCACTCCTGGCAGTCCTCCAGTTTTTCGAACATTTCCCAAGCCCTACCTATTTCAAGCATTTTGGCATGGCGACAGAATTTATAAGTGGTAAGGGAATTTGGGTGGGGCGCGTTGGAATAAACTTGGCATGATATTTATATCCGAAATTTGTCCGAAATTTCATATTCGGTCTTTTTGGCGAGGGGATAGCCCCGTCTTAAAAACGGAGGAAATGTTATAGCATCACGTATTCTTTGCCCCGTGTATCAAGGTATTTATCGGTCATTTTTTCTGATTTATGTCCCAGAAACTAATTACAGTGAGCTGCAATTAAAAAGGTAGGAATAATCGACTCGTGTGACAAGGTTTAGTTACGCTCAGGGTACTGTATCAATATCCATATTTACATATATATCATGGGTTTGGCATCATTCTCTTCGCCATATCAGTGATATGGTTGTTGTGTTAGATATTGTTATAATGATCCGGATGATTTTTATGAAAAAGACATTATTGGCCAGTTCTTTGATTGCCTGTTTATCAATCGTGTCCGTTAATGTATACGCTGTAGGTGAAAGTAGTATTTCTTTAGGTTATGCGCAAAGTCATGTAAAGGCGAATGGACATTCTTTAGATAAAGACCATAAGGGTATTAATGTAAAATACCGTTACGAAGTTAACAATGACTGGGGAATGATTAGTTCGTTTACTTATACTGATTTGGATCACGATTCTTATCAGGGAAATACTAAGATTGGTGAAGGTGATTCTCGTTATTATTCACTGACTACAGGACCTATTTTCCGTATTAATGAATATGTTAGTCTGTATGGATTAATGGGGGTAGCTCATGGGAAAGTTAAATTTTCCACACCTGATGAATCAGTGAGTGCGAGCAAAACATCAATGACCGCTGGTACAGGGGTACAATTCAACCCATATCCAAACGTTGTTTTTGATGCCTCATATGAGTATTCCAAACTCAATGATGTAAAAGTTGGTACCTGGATACTTGGTGTAGGGTATCGATTCTAATCGTCCCCTTAGACAGTGAAAACCCATCTAAATGGTGGGTTTTTTGCTATGGCGGTTCACATTACAGGCGGTTCTTGCAAGAGTTATCGATAATGCGCACGCAAAGTTATTAACGGCACCCGTCGCTCAATCTGACCATTGATGACTTTTCTTATTTAGGGAAAATGGGTGACAGCCAGCAGAGGTTACTGTTGGCTGTCATCATCATATCTCTAGCATAGTGTCCGGTTTGCTTAGACCATTATAATTAATCAACGGAGGAGCAGGTCACACAAGCACTTGCGAGATATTTTTTCATATCAAATACCGGTTTTATATTGAGCTATTCGGCAGCATTATTAATACAATGACTGAAGAATATAATTAGCCGCTTCTATTCGGACAGGATTAGGGTAATTTTTATTAGCTAACATCACTATTCCGATCTTCTTCTCTGGGATAAAAGCAATATATGCGCCGAAACCATTAGTGCTACCCGTCTTGTGTACCCAAGATGCTGGAACCGCAGAATATGGAGGCATCAATGCGTTAATTTTATGGGGTTGCAAGGCAATCTCATTGCTACTGGAATCAATGACTTCTTGTGGATTAATAGGCCAGTCATACATTTCCCATCCCAGACCTTGGAACATGTTCCCTGAGCGGTAATAACGCGATTGGGCACTGATGATGGCTTTCTTTAATTTATCATTATCAGCAAGAAGTGTTTCCGGCTCAATATTTGCCTGCATAAACTTTACCATATCTTGTGCAGTAGATTTTACTCCGTAGGCTTCAGCCGCCAGCACACCCGGAGTGACACGAACAGGTTGGCCATCTTTATATCCCCACGCGTAGTCTGACTGCATGGAATCGGGGACAGTTATAAAGGTATGGGTTAACTTTAAAGGTTGAAAAACATGTTTGACCATATAGTCTTCAAACGACAAATTACTTTTTGTCACTGCCAGGGCGCCGAATAATCCAATACTGGCGTTGGAGTAATTTCGCATCACGCCGGGAGCCCACTGCGGCTGCCATTGTTGATAGTATTGCCACAATAGTTTCATGCTAGTGACAGAATCAGGAATCTGAAGAGGGAGACCACCCGCGGTGTATGTCGCCAAATTCAGCATGCTAATATCTTTCCACTGACGGCCCGTTAGCTCTGGGCTGTATTTTGTTACAGAGTCACTTAGGTTAAGAATACCGGTTTGCTCAGCATATCCACCGACTACCCCAGTGAATGTTTTACTGACTGAGCCGAGTTCGAATAAGGTATTTTCCGTTACAGGGCGGCGATTTTTTATATCGGCAACGCCATAGTTAAAGAATAAGGGTTTGCCGTCGTAAAACACAGCAACGGCCATACCGGGAATATCTTGTTTTTCAATTAATGGGGCCAGGGTGTTATTGACAATAGTGGCTATCTGCTGCTGGGTGAGAATCTTTTGTTCAGATGCATAAAGCGGCGAAGTTGCAAGAGTGGCAAAAATTAGAGAACTGATAATAGAGGTTTTCATTGTGAGGACATCTTCCATGGGTTATTAAACGGCAAACAGTCACTTCTGTCCGTATCTAGTTTAGCTTGTATATTATAACGCACTATGCGCTGTTGACCACTGAGTCAGAAAATGAATAATTGAACTAAAAATTACAACGTAATTAATACGTTAGATTGGGTGTTAGTCTATGTTGTGAGAAGAGTGAGGAGAAATTGTACTGCTGAACGGTCGCATTAGTAATGTAGTAATCAGCTGAGTAAGGCGGAATGTACCGCCTTTACTGGTTATTATCCCTTGGTGGCAATAACATCACACTCCGTAGTTACGTGGTTTTTCTCTGAAAGGAGATACATGCGAAATTTAGATTCAGTAATGGCTGTTACGCTAAGTCGATTGGACCGGAGATAAGACTCGGTATTATCCCTGAAACTCAGTTCGTTTGCGGTGTTAATACCTTGGTAAGTCATTTTAATACCATGGAATTCCATGACAACATCACCATCTTCCGCCACGTACTGATGAGCCTTTGTACCATCGTTGCATTGATAGAAGAATTCTTCTACGGCATAAGAAGATAAGGGCATTACCAGCGCAATAAACAACAAGAGCCTTTTCACTGGGCATCCTTTTGATAATTAAATTATGAGCCGTAGATTTTACAATAAATTTCAATTTCCAAAAAATCATTGATCCTCAATATCAGCGCTAGCACTAATCTCTAAGCGCTTTCTGTGATGTTGCTATGACTCCGCTATCTCCCAGCTAAGCAGTTTTGTAGAATTTGTAACGTATCGTGGTATAGTCCGATTTTTACGGAAAATTATGCTGACTAACTCATCCATTCGTCTTAACAAATACATTAGCGAGAGCGGTATCTGCTCGCGCCGCGATGCTGATCGTTACATCGAACAAGGAAATGTTTTTATTAATGGCAAGCGGGCTGCGGTTGGCGATCAAGTATATGTCGGGGATGTGGTGAAAGTTAATGGCCAACTTATCGAGCCGCGTGACGAAAACGACTTGGTGCTGATCGCGTTAAATAAACCGGTTGGTATCATAAGTACTACGGAGGATGGTGAATCCGATAACATCGTTGATTTTGTTAACCACAGCAAACGCGTTTTCCCTATCGGGCGTCTCGATAAAGACTCTCAGGGTTTGATCTTCCTGACGAATCACGGCGATTTAGTCAACAAGATCTTGCGCGCTGGGAATGATCACGAAAAAGAGTATGTAGTGACGGTTAATAAACCGGTGACTGATGAGTTTATTCTCGGCCTGGGTGCGGGTGTGCCAATGTTGGGAACGGTGACCAAAAAATGTAAAGTAAAAAAAGAAGCCGCCTTTGTATTTAGCATCACGCTAGTGCAGGGGCTTAATCGCCAGATTCGTCGTATGTGTAAGCACTTTGGTTATGAAGTGACTAAGCTTGAACGAACCCGCATTATGAACGTCAATCTGAAAGGCTTGCCACAAGGCGAGTGGAGAGATTTAACCGACGATGAACTGACAGAATTATTCAAGTTGATTGAGAATTCGTCGTCTGATGAAAAACCGTCAAAAAAGCCGAAAGTCAAAGTTGTTGCAGATAAAAAGCCCGTCATTGCCCGAGCTAAAAATACTGAGAAATCAGAAGGTAATTCTGCTGCCCGTAAGCGTTTCACTCAACCAGGACGCAAGAAGAAAGGGCGCTAATTACGCGTGATTTTTACTCCCCTGGTGGCTAATTAATCGTATTTTTTGTGAACCAAATGGCGTTGTATTTTATAACAACGCCAAATTTTGAGTTCTTTTTAATCGGGTACTTAATTGAATCAACCTAATGGGGTAAACATCGGGAGTAATAAAGACAACTTAATCACGATAGCATTGGCTATATCCAAGAAAAATGCCCCGACCATCGGAACAATAAGAAACGCAACATGAGATGGCCCGAAACGGTCGGTTACTGCTTGCATATTGGCAATTGCCGTTGGTGTAGCGCCTAAACCTAAACCACAATGCCCCGCAGCAAGAACCGCAGCATCATAATTTTTCCCCATAACTCGGTAAGTCACAAATATTGCGTATAATACCATTAACAGTGTTTGCACCAGTAAAATAGCCAACATTGGGAGGGCCAGGGAGGCTAACTCCCATAACCTTAAGCTCATCAACGCTATTGCCAGGAAAAGGGAAAGGCTGACGTTACCCAATATAGAGACTGCACGGTCAAATACCTGATAAAACCGAGTGTAAGCGAGTATATTACTGAGAATAACCCCAACAAACAGGACATAAACAAAGACGGGTAATTCAAATATTGACCCTGCCAGCAGTTCCCTAATATAGCCGCCGATCATCAGACAAATGGTAATCATGGCAATGGTTTCGACCAAAACCAGTGAGGTGATCATTCGCCCTGATTGAGGTTTTTCGAAAGTTGTTGGTTGCAACGCATCCTCTGGTCTTCCATTAGGTGTCGCAGAATGCTTAATGAGATAAAGTGCAACAGGCCCGGCGATTAATCCACCTAATACCAAACCGAAGGTCGCACAGGCCATCGCAACTTCAGTAGCATTAACTAATCCATAATTCTCAACAAATACACTGCTCCAGGCGGCCCCAGTACCATGTCCGCCAGACAGAGTAATAGTCCCGACTAATAATCCCATTAAGGGTTCCAGTCCGAGTATTTTAGCCATACCAATGCCAATCGTATTTTGTAATAACAACAGACCAATAACGACGATGATAAATTTTATTAATACTTTTCCACCGGCCCTTAAACTGGCGAGATTAGCATTAAGACCAATTGAGGCAAAAAAGGTCAACATCAATGGATCACGTAATGATGTATCAAAGTGAGCTTCCCAACTTGTGGTTTGGTGTATAAGCAGAAATATTAATGCAACCAATAGGCCACCAGCGATGGGGTCAGGGATAGCATATTTTTGTAATAAAGGGATTTTTTTGACGCATTGCCGTCCTAGTAATAGAACCAGACTTGCAGCGACGAGTGTGCTATAAGCATCAAATTGGAACATTTTTGGAATCCTTTATATGTAAAAGTAATAACCCGTTATTTACGGTGTTCTTTACACATATTCAGATATTTTATGAAGGAGGATTCATTGTAAAACTCCTGGCAAAAGGGATGCTTACTTATGGTCTTTTTTGATGAATATTTATATACCATAATTCAATGCTTATATTGCACTTGATGCTTAATTAAAGCGTAGCAGGGATTTTTATTTTATTACTCCCAGCGCCATAAAAATTTTCGTATAACATGTTGTTTACACTATGAAGAGGGCATACGGGGTTATTACTGTAGGGAGAGTTAAATTTAGGCAGTAAAACTAACTCTAAATGTATTACTCAGATTTATCGCTATCAGAGTGGCGGTAGACTTCACCACAAATCAATACTACATCGGGCCTTCTTTCATGAAGACGAGCAGCTACAGCCATACACTCATGACGTGTTGCATAAATATCGTCAGTGACGGGCAGAGCCTCGCAAGCATCCATTCCGCAGGTGCTAACCAGTAAAGCAAATCCTATGAGCATATATTCTCCTTATTTATAGGATTTATATGAGTATAGCGTATTTACAGAAGAGGTCGCTCACTCGTTTTTTATCGAAGCGATAGGTATTCCCTTGGAAGGTGAAAAATTAACCAAATTTGGTAATGGCCACTCCGGCCATAATAATGGCACTGGCTATAAGCCGTAATACCGAGGGTTTTTCTTTTAACATCCAGATAGAAATCACCATCGCGAAGAGGACGCTGGTTTCACGAAGTGCGGCTACTAAGGCGATTGGCGTACTTTTCATGGCCCAAATGACAATGCCATAAGCCAGTAATTGCATGGCCCCCCCGATGATGCCGTGACGCCAATGTTGTCGGATTTCACGAAAAACCACATTGCGATGCAGAATCCAAAGTAGCCCAAACATGGTCATGCCATTGAACATAAATAGCCATAAAATATAACTGAGCGGTTCAATACTGGCACGACTCCCCGCCCCATCGGATAGGGTATAACAGGCGGTAAATGCCGCAGTTGTTAATGCATAGAGGGTAGCCCTGAGATTAAGTTTATTTGGGCCATGGCGGCCATCAAATGTCATCATAATGACCCCAGAAACCAAGATAACAGCCCCTAATAATGCCATTGCTCGTGGGATTTCAGATAAAATTAACCACGACAGCAGGGCGCTTAATAATGGTGCTACACCACGGGCAATCGGATAAATTTGTCCAAACTCTGCTTGTTCGTAGGCTTTGCTGAGAAAGAGGCAATAACCGGTGTGAAAAGCGACAGACAGGAGTAACCAAGGGATCGCGCTAAGTGAGGGTAAACCTACAAAGAAAATACCGAAGAATGAGATGACACCGGAAAAAAAGGCCATCACCGAAATAGCCACTAAACGGTCAGTACCAAATTTGACTAAAGCATTCCAGCTAGCATGCAATAGCGCTGCACCCAATACCGCAATAAATATTTCCGTGCTCATTTCATCTCCTTATTTAGGCGCATCAGTTTACCGTGGATTACTTTGTTTGGCATGAAAATTAGTGGGGTAAAAATCAAATAGGACTCTTACCATTATGATTAGAGGGTGTTTGAAATTTAATGAAAAGGAATATATCTATCGAACGTCCTCCATATAAAAAGGTATTGAAAATGAGACTGAATAGCCTGAAGGCTAGTGCTTCCTAAAAAAGCGGTATTTTGGCATTATACCGGTATGCAGTATTTTTTTAGGATAAGTGATGAAACAGTTCCCTTTTGATAAACGTTATGAGATTGAAGATGCTAGCGGTGTTGTTGAGTACTATATTGATGGCGATGAGTATATTCGTGGTCAGGATGGTGTGCCGGGTTATCGAATTGCAGGTTATGAAGTGTACGAACATAATGCTGAAGCCAAACTCGCTGGTTTCCTGGAAGGGAAACATATCACAACCCCGGATGCGGATATTCTGCTGACGATTTTAGATGATATTCCCACAGAAGATTAATCTTCGTTAGTGTATTTTTCGGCTATGGGCTGCGATATAAATGTTATTCGCAGCCGATGAAAAAGCGAGAAGTCACACATGAGATATGTTTGAGGGCATAAAGCATATGGTTGCTCAATTTACTATGGAAAACCTTGTCGGGCTGGTTGTGGTAATCAGTTGTGTCATTGCTTTATTAATCGTCTCGGTGTGGGGAATGAGACGGCACCATTCTCGTTATAGTTTTATATTACAATTTGTCAGCTTCCTGCTGTGGTCTGTCATGGTGATTGTGGTGGGGAAGATCATCAATAATGCACTTGCTGATATAAAGATAAACTTTATCACGCCCAAGACAGTTAATTTTATCTGTATGTCAGTTATCCTGCTGATGTTGATGCGCCGGATGTTTGTATTATTTGATGTATTGGAAAAGCGACAGATAGCAAAAGGGAGTGATATCACCAGCGCTAAAATTATCTCGCGCATGCTGAAAATTACCTTTGTGGTGGTGGTCGTTCTGCTCTATGGTGAGCATCTGGGCATGAGTTTTTCCGGGTTGGTTACCTTTGGTGGTATTGGGGGGCTTGCCGTCGGTATGGCTGGAAAAGATATTTTGAGTAATTTCTTTTCTGGTGTGATGCTTTATTTTGATCGTCCTTTTAATATCGGAGACTGGATACGTTTGCCAGATCGCCATATTGAGGGTGTTGTTGTTGAAATAGGTTGGCGGCTGACAAAAATAATGACGTTTGAAAACCGTCCACTGTATGTTCCTAACTCCATATTCACCGATATTAGCGTTGAAAACCCAGGCCGTATGACCAATCGCAGAATAAAAACTACTTTGGCGCTGCGGTATGAGGATGCGGATAAAATGGGGAAAATCGTCGATGAGATGCACACTTTTTTAGCCAATAATGATGACATTGACCATCAACAGACCTTATTGGTCTATTTCAATGGGTTTGGCGAGTCTTCTCTCAATATTATGGTTTATTGCTTTACTAAGACAAGGGTATGGGCTGAATGGTTAGCCGTTCAGCAGAGCTGTTATTTGAAATTTATTGATATAGTACATAAGCATGGCGCAGACTTTGCGTTCCCCAGCCGCACACTTTATCTCGAAAATAACACAGAACCACCGGAAACTTCGGCGAAACAGTAAAATCGACTAATGTATCTTTTAGCAATAATCAGATGGAGCCACAATGAGTCAGCAAACCATTACGTTGTATACTGATACGGATTTTTTCAGCCCTTATGTTATGTCTGTTTTTGTATCACTGACAGAAAAAGCCCTTCCTTTCACTCTAAGTGCGATTGATCTGTCTGCTGGCGAGAATTTGCGTAAAGAGTTTGGCAAGCTCTCGACCACTCGTCGTGTACCAACCCTGATAATTGATGATTTTCGATTATCAGAATCTTCAGCTATTTCTGAATACTTAGAAGAGCGTTTTCCTTCACCGGAATATGCACGGATTTTTCCACAAAATAAGCAAGAGCGCGCTAAAGCGCGTGAAATCCAAGCTTGGTTGCGCAGTGATCTTATGCCGATTAGAGCTGAACGTCCCACGGAAGTTGTCTTTGGTGGAGTGAAAATGCCCCCCTTATCAGATGCGGGGCAACAAGCGGCGCACAAACTTATTTCAGGGTTGGAAACTTTACTTTCGGATGGTCGGAAGAATTTATTCAGTGAATGGTGCATTGCAGATACTGATTTGGCGTTAATGCTTAACCGGCTGGCGCTCAATGGCGACGAACTGCCGGTATACCTGCGTAAGTATGCAAGTTATCAATGGCAACGGCCATCAGTGCAGCAATGGCGTGCGTTGTCACATAAAGAGTAATAGCCCATACGGTGGGGGGAGAAACTCCTGAAACCGCAGAGTAGGGGGGATGACTCGTACCACTCACAGCAACAGTGGCTTAATCGATAGCCCGCATTTAGGCGATCTTCATCAAAGTAATATAAAGTTAGTGAGTTACCTATGGCCGTATTGTTGGAAAATATAATGATAAAAAGTGGGAAGTTAATACGTGCCGTGGTGCTACTGACAGGTTTTTTTTTATTAGGCGCTTGTAGTCAATTACCTAGAAATCCAGTACCTGTGGCGTTAATGCCTGAAGCGGAAATCCCTGGAATGCCTAATGTTCGCGCGGGAGCTGGGCATATTAGCCCAATATTTGAAGCTGACTTACTGCAATCTTATAAAGACGAACCGAAAGAGATGTTCCGCGTGGCTGATGGGACTCATGTTTATCCTCACTTAGCCTTATCAGGCGGAGGCCCTAATGGCGCTTTCGGTGCCGGTTTTTTGAATGGCTGGACTAAAACGGGCAAGCGGCCGATTTTTAAAGTGGTGAGTGGGGTATCAACCGGCGCTCTGATTGCGCCTTTTGCCTTCTTAGGCAGTGATTATGACCAGGCGCTGCATGACTTTTATACCACAACGACCACCCAGGATATTTTCCATCTGGATAATCTGCTGTTTCGTCTATTTTTCCGCGAATCCTTGGCTGATACTAGCCCACTCTCTCAGCTCATTGATGGCCATATCACCCCTCAATTACTGAGTGAAATAGCCAAGGCCCATCAACATGGGCGGCGGTTGTATATGGGCACGGTTGATCTTGATTCGCAGCGCTTTATTGTGTGGAACATGGGGCTGATTGCCACGAAAGGGACACCAGAAGCTTTAATATTATTCCGTAAAGTAATGCTTGCCTCTTCCTCTGTACCCGTCGCTTTTTCACCTGTATTTTTTGATGTGGTGGCTAAAGGTCAACATTACGATGAAATGCACGTCGATGGTGGAGTTGCGGCACGAGTTTTTTACAATGGAGGGGTATACAGCTCGAAAGTGGTGCGTGCCAGAGCGGGCTTAGCCGAGAGTAAAGAAGATATATATATTATTCACAATGGTCAGCTTGGCCCACAACCCGCACCCACTCCGCGATTGGTCCGGAATATTGCTTTACGCACACTGGATTCAACCAGTAAAGCGGCATTAGTCGGCGATTTATATCGAATTTATGCTTTCTCATTGGCTGAAAAATCAGGATTTCACTGGATAACTATTCCATCGGATATTGATATTAACGGCGCAGAGATTTTTGATCCGGTGAAGATGGAGCATTTATATCAGGCGGGTTATGCGCAGGCTTTACAGGGACCTAAATGGGCGTTACGGCCACCGGGTGCTATTGAAATGGGGGCTTTATTGCAATACGCGCTCTCTAATGAGAACGGGGTTACAGATTCACATTGAGTTACATCAGACTAAAATAACTACATCTGGCTAAATAGGGGCAGCGAGCCATCAACAACTGCGGCACTGATATAGATAATAAAAAGTGAATAGAGAAAGAAATTGCTGATCATTTGACACCTCGGTTACCTACAGGGGTAAAACATGTGACTATGTCAGAACCCTTACACTATAGACTTTAATTGAATAAAAAGCGCACAACAAATGAATAAATAATGAATTTATTGTTGCGGATTTGCGACAAAATAGGTTTTTTTAGAAAATATCGAGACTGCAGGTCAAATTTTGCCAGTCAATAAGGGCATGGGGTCAAACGAGCTAGAGGTATGAGTGGCTAATGATATTTATTGGATCTCGTTTTTTATCAATCGGTTAGCACAAATAGAAAACAATTTAAGCAGCATATGAGCAGAGAGAGTGAGATTGTGCTACACTATGCGACCGATAATCAAGGATAAAACATGAAAAAAGTCTCAATCATTGCTCAGTGCTTAATAAACGCTAAGAGTTTCAGTGAGATGTCCGAAGCTGAATCCTCGATAAAAAAGGTTTTCAACGACAGTTATGCCGATCATTCGTTTGATGAATGGAATACGGATGTTTCTACGTTGAGCGCGAACCGTATTATCAGCCTGGTTGCTGGTGCTTCCAAGGTTCGGGTCAGAGGGTTGATCCAAGAATTATGGAATCACTGATCCCAGACCAAGGGTTTCCAATAACCTGCCTACCATTTCACTACGCCAAGCATGCCAGCCATGCAGCGTGGTGAATATTCCCCCTCGTATCTTTCCATTTCCTGCTTGTTTCTTTCCATTGTCTCCTGCAAAACCGGTTATTTCCACTGAGTCACATCTCATCCGGTAAAGATAATCTGAGTAACGCTGACCACTCCACGGTTTAGGGGCGTTGGTTAACGAAATCTAATGAGGTTGTACAACTGAGAGGCGAGCATATGTCATTTCTTGATAGCATCAGAAAATTGGTTAGCAGTGTCAAAGTGAGCATTAAGTGCCCGGATTGCGGCGCGACATCTGAGCAGAGCACAGAAAAAGTGCACAAAAATACAGCGCTAGTGTGCCCAAAATGTGGTTGTTTATTCTTGCCTAAAGACAAAAAATAGTGGCGCTTCACTCAGCCAAAAATCATAGATGCCCACCGCAACAGCATTAATGCGCCACAGATGCAAAGTAACACCACAAACATTTTCCAATGTTTTTTATGCAAGCGTTTGGTCACCATAGGTCTTTATTTTTACCTCGATAGCTTTGTTTGATTTGAAATTGCTTTGCGGGATTTATTTTTTTACCGCAATTTAGGTATAGTAGCGAAAATTTATGTTGATGCGAGAGTGAGTTCGTAGCGTTAAAGCATAATATGCGCTGCATCAATAATATTACGAATAGGAATAATGAAACTATGGCTGCAATTCCAAAAAAATATGAAAACGCCGAACGTTGGGCTTTTGGTGATACTGAACAAGTCGCGGATGATTTATTGGCATTAGTCCTGAATGGCACTAAAACAGCAACTTGTGCTGCATTGGATGAAGAAGGTGTCCCACAGGCGGGTGATGTATTTGTTGTGGTTAATGGCCGCAATGAGCCGGTTTGTGCAATCGAGCTGACGGATGTTGAGTTGAAAACTTTTGATCAGGTTGATGAGGCGCATGCTTTGGCTGAGGGGGAGGGCGATCGTTCTCTGACGTATTGGCGTAAAGAACATCAGCGTTTTTTTGAAGAATACGAACTATTTTCGCCGGATATGATGTTGATTTGCATGCAATTCAAAGTGTTAGAAATATTCTGATAACAGCGGTTGTGATGCAAACATCAAGTGATTTTTAGCCGTCGGCTTTATCGGATGTAGCAGTTTTATTGAATGTAAAATGAAGAAACCGCCACTCATAAATTTTAGCTATGGGTGACGGATCTTTGAACAATCAAGTTACCCTCATCACCCAGGCGTCTTGATGTTGGTCATAATGTTTTTTGTAGAGCAGCGTATCTTTACCGTCTAGTGTTGCAGGAATACTGGTATTTTCGTCCCACCCATCTAGCTGCATACACAATTCGGGATCTGATTTACACGGGATACTGAGCGTGTTTTCACCTTTATCCAATGGTGCGGATAATACTGCGTCATCCACTTCGAAACTTCTGATTTTTACCACAGTTTTTCCCATAAAGACTCCTTCTTTACCGAGTGGTATGAGGTATGACCAGATTGGCCACCTTATTGAGAATAGCCGAGCTAAAAAAAAGCGCCAGAAGAGTACACGAAAAAATACCGCTCGTCATTCGTCTCTAACGGGGAAGTTCGGCCAAATTAAACTGATTACGACCATTCTTTTTAGAATAGTAAAGCGCCTGGTCAGCTGTCTGCACCAAGTCAGCCTGATCAGTAATACTGCTGTGCAGCTGAGATTGATAGACGGTGACCCCCAGGCTGATGGTAACTTTGCGGAATTTGCTTTCACCGTGCTTGATACCCATTGCCCGGATAGATTGTAAAATATGCTCCGCAACCAAACTGGCACCTTTTGGGTCTGTGTCTGGCAAGATAGCGGCGAATTCCTCTCCGCCATAACGGGCGACAATATCGGTGCTGCGTTTCAATGATTTGCGCAATGCCCTGGCGACCAATCGCAGACATGCGTCGCCAGAAATATGGCCGTAACAATCATTGAAATTCTTAAAATAATCTATATCAATCATTAAAACGGCCAATGGCGAACTTGAGCGCCTTGCCCGCATAAATTCATGAGCCAATACTTTCTTGAACTCTCGGCGATTAGGTAATTTGGTTAGCGAGTCTGTTCGAGCTTGAATTTCCAGACGTCGATTAGCCTTAATCAGCTTAAGTTCTAGTAACTTGCGTTCATGGATATCTTCCGCCGTGCCGTACCAGCATTCCACATTACCGAGCTCGTCAATGCTAGGAACGGCGCGGATACGCATCCAGTTCCAGCCTTTTTCTACATGGCAAAAACGTATCTCGACGTCGAGTGGCTCTTGTGTTTGCAGAGAATGTTCCCAACTTATCAATGTAGGGTGGCGGTCATCCACATGGATGGTTCGCAGCCATCTGTCTGCCAGTGCTTCTTCACGAGTTAACCCCGTAATTTTTTCAAAGCGAGAGCTGATATTGGTGATCATACCGTCTGGCGAGGCCGTCCAGGGGATCTGTGGGTTCAGTTCCACCATATTGCGATAATGTTGTTTACTGCTGCGTAGCTTTTCTTCCATCTTTTTCAGTGCAGAGATATCGATCATCGCGACAGACAGGCCACTGACCTGACCGCTCGGATATCTGGCGGCATTGATACGCATGAAAAATACCCGTTGTTTATCCGGCATCTGAAACTCAGCATCTGGGATGCTATCGTTACAATAGGCTTTTAGCAGGGCATTTTGCAGAATAGGAACGATGCCAGGTAAGAACTCTGCCACTTTACGACCATTAATATCTACGGTTTTTTTACCCAATAATTCAGCAAGATAGTCGTTTACTGTAAGGTAACATATGGTTGTATCGATAAAACACAGCCCGGCTGGGGCACTGGAATAAATCGATTCCAACTCAAAGAGGCGTTGACTGGCATTATAAGGTAAATTGCTCAGATTACGGTCTATCCCCCGATAACCTTTGAATTCCCCATTATCGTCAAAAAGCGGGATACCACTGCTTTCTACTAAGACTTCGCTGCCATCTGCACGGATACTACGATTTTGTATACCCGCAAACGGAATACGTGCTGCCGCGATCTCGGCAAATATCTCACCCACCCGGTTAGCCTCATCTTCGGGCATAAAATCAAATGGGGTTTTACCAATCACGTCATGCGGAAGACGACCTAGTAGCTCGATAGATTTTGCCGATGAAAACGTATAATGGCCGGTAACATCAACCTCCCAGATCCAGTCTGAGTTATTTTCGATGATATCCCGTAAGCTGTTCATTTCTTTTAATAGAGTAATGTCAGCTGATTTCTCCCGATTATCATAATCAGTCATGGTGCCCACTCCTGTTTAATCGCGGCTTTCCTTAGGTAGAAGTCTTTCGGCTATTATTTAAGCCCGCAGATTGTATAACAGGGATAGATTTAGTACAGCTCATTCGGAATTTTCTTAAATTTAAGTTGTTTTTTAACTTTTATTACACTGAAAATTAAAGGGAAACTCATAATGTCCTACTCCAATACAGGATAAATATGACGTCCCCATAATTAACAATTAATACACAAGTACCAGACTCACATTATCCTGATAGTCACCTGGAGTGCGTTGGTGCTGATTGGCGTTAATCACGGCGTGATAAGGAACGAGTTGCGCGGTGCCAGTTCCTGAACCGGGTTGCATTGAGGTTGAATCCCATAATGTGCTGCCAGAAGCACCTTGGTACAGCTGATATTGTAAATAGTCAGTGACGGTCGTGGAGTTTAATTTCATTTGCCGCCAATTGGTCACAGGGTTATCCCCAGCGGTGACATAAGTATTAAAGGTCGAGCCTTTGGTACAGGTGAGGGTGATATTTTGGCTGACAGGGTTGAATTGGCCGACTAAAGCAAAACCACCGAAATTGACGTCTGGGGTGCTATTAATCGCACAATCTTTACTGACTACTAAGGTGACGGTCACTGTTGTGATATCAGTTCCAGTGCCATTCCCTGACCAGGAGCCAATACATGCCCCCAACAGATTTAGCACCTTGCAAATATTATAATGCCACCCCAAAGTGATCACATCGGTATAGGTTCCTGCACTAATGTTGGAGCTAATCACGCCATTGACGCCGGTACGAATATAGATAGGTAAGCTGGCGTTCAATGACCCTAAGTTAATTGAGAGTAAACTGGCGCTGCTATAATCGAGTGAATCACCCACTTTCAGTGCCGGGTTAAAAGATCCCGTGCGATAAATAGAGTAAGGGATAAGGTCGCCAGCCGCGTTTTTAAGGTTCAGGCTGTTCGTCGTGCTGGATATTGTGGCTGATAAGGAAAATGTCCCTAATAGTCCAATCGTGATTAATGCCCCAGAACAAGACATCGCGCTGTTTCCTTGAGCATTGACCGCAGTGGTGCCAGCAGCCACAGACGAACTGGGGGGAAGGGTGACGGTGCCGGGGGAAAAGGTGCAAGAATCAGCTCGAGCGGCCGGAGCAATAAGTCCTGCCAGTAATATTAGCAACGCGATAATAGCCGAAAGATTATCTGCAAAGCTTATTCCCACTTTATTCTGGGTCATATTTTCTCCATTATTTTCGCCAGGGTTGAATTATTTGCATATCACGCTGCCGATATTCTGTATTCCTACACTATTTTTCAGTGTGAATTGCACAGAGCAATGCGCACCATTATCCGCTCGGATTATTTTCAGTTTGTTATGGGGATTCGTTTGTTCAATATAAGCAATACCCTCCCAGCCCACATAGCTGACGGGGGGGGTATCGAGGCCAAATATCGGGCTGCCTTTGGGTAAATCTTTCCCCGACTCATCAGTAATATGTAGCGTCGCGGCAGTAATTTGTTCCAGCGGGAAATCGACTAAATAACCGCTACGTTCGCTAATAGCCAAGCGGCGCTCAACTTCTGGCATGGAAACATCCGCCGGTAGGCTCATCGGATCTATCTGGAATTTAGCCTGATAATAAGAGGTGACATTCGGAATTAATAAATAACCGTCGTCATTGGTGGTGCCTATTAACTGATTTTCATAACTTACAGGAATTTTGCCAAAGCCGCGGGTTGATACCAACGCAAATGCATCATTAATGGTATTACTGGCATAGATTCCATGGTTCATCATGACCAGTGATCCGCTGACTTCTCCCCAGCTACGATATTCGTTGGCATTGCCATACACACCAACCCGGCTCTCCATCACACGGGTTCGCCAGATGAGGTCGGCCTGTTGATAACTGCTGCTTTCACCGGTGCCATTGGCATAAGCCAGATTCCAGCCAAACCCACCATTCGTCGGGGTGGCGCGGCTATAGTTGACACGTTGACTCCAGGCGTTGTTGGTATCACGCACGCTGCTGATACTGCCCGCACCCCAATCTCCCAGAGGGAGACTAAAGACCATCTGCGCGTTGTAGCCTTTTGTGCCCAGTTCCCGGTTGACCGAGAAATAAAAACTGGTGTTACCCATTACGGTGGTGCTGTAACTGAGGTTGACCAGACGGGTTCGCTCCCCTAATGCATCACGGACATCAAAGTAACCGGAACCGATAGAACCATAGGCACCTAACCCGAGGCTGCCGGTGATTTGGTCTGTGCGGCGACTGGGCCGGTATTCACTTTTATAATTTGCCAAGTCGCCGTAGTTTTCACTGCGAGTAATACGCTGCGCATTCAAGCTGAAAAATGCATTGCTATAGCTGTAACCGAATGCGTATTGATCACCGCGCCCGCCATAGCGCAGAGACGAGGAGGCGGCCGGTAAATCGGCATTTGTTTCGGTGGGGGCGATGCCGCTGCCGAGCACGTCATCACCGGCTTCACTGATACTGTAGGAACCATTTAAAACACCATAATTACCGACACGTAAGCTGGCGCCACTTCCCGCGACATTCAGTTGTTTGGCAATATCTGCCCGGCCCTCAAGTGTTAGCCAGGGAGTGGTGCCATAGCGAAGCACTCCGCTGGCTACTGGGGAACCATAATCAGTAGAACGAATACCATAGTTTTGGCGTAGCATGCCGCTAGAAATACTGAAATCCCATAAACCGGGCTTGAGCAGATTACTGGCGACATAAAAAAGGATTGAGGTGCTGACCTGACGGCCTAATGCATCGGTGGTGACCACTGTTGCTTGCCCGGCACCATTGATTCTTGGCCCATTATCAATGACAAAAGGGCCGGGGTTAACGATTGCCGATTGGGTTCTAAAATTATCAATGTAGAGGTCAACGGTACTGGGGATTGCTGCCTGACCGGCAAACTGGGGCAGTGGGTAAGTGACTAAGTCCGGGCGGATGGCAAAGTTGCGCGATATCTGAACCCCACCCAAGCGGACTGAACTGCTCCACGTTAATGAGTTGGTTATCAGATCACCCGCCGTGTAGCTGATCATATGATTTTCATCATTTAATCGCCACTGAGTATCGTATCGGACATACCCCTTTTCGACAGTGATGTTATCGGTATCCGTCAAACTAGTGCGATAAACCCCGGTGTTACTGAACAAACCGAAGTGGTCGAATAGGCGCTGTTCCGTCCAGGCCGAAACATTACTGGGGTGGCCACTGTTATCTCCCTGACTGGCATAGACATCGTAGTTAAATAGCAGTCCAAGGCTGCTTTGAGCCAGATTATAGTCCTCCGTAGCGGCGGTATTGACCCGCTGCTGTGGTAACCATTCACTAGGGATATCAATGAGTAACCGTTGGTTATCGCCTTGGTAGGTAACATGCACTTTCTCCATAGCATCAATGGCAACTTCAGATGTATTCGCTACGGATGAGGGGAAACCTACCGCTTTTAGCTGCTCGGAGGTCAGATAATAATGCCCGCCACGGTATATCACTGGCACAGCTTCGCCGAAGTTGCGGCCATTAATCACCAGTTCAAGATATAAGGTCGTGTCAGGCATTACCGCAGCAGATGGCGGAGGGGGCAAATCATCCCCCAATACCGTTAGTGGTATAAATACAGGAGATATCATTGAGGCATACATCAATGTCAAAAATGGCGACAGCCTGAACTTGATAATCATGCCCAACCCTAACGTGTTTACAGTTATTCTTGTTTATCAATGCATTAATCCTGCATCATTCAATAGAAACTCTTCATCTGGATAATCTATTGATGGGGAATAACAATAGGTTTGGAGTGACTATTCACCAAGGCTGTCAATTGACCACCACTTGCTGACGCCGGAACTTGAAAACGCATTTCATTACCTGGCAGTACATAGCCCATCAGTCCGCTATTAATATTTTTATTGTATAAACTGACGCGAGAAATTCGGGCATGAGTCTGTCCTTGATTACGGATCGCCAACCACGATTTACCGTTATCCTGAATGAGTTTGTAACTAAGATTCAGTGGAAAGAAGGTCGCGGGGTTATTCGCATCTTCAGATTTCAGACCCGCACCATAGATAAATAACGGGATGGAGTAGCGCATCTGAAATTTCAGTCCCATAGCCAAAGAGGGCATCGGCGCGTCTTCGTTAGGGTCTTTGCGGGGTATTTCATCAATCAATATCCGGAAAGCTTGTTCCTGGCCTGCGGGTACCGGGGTGTTTTTAATCAGGCGGATCAACTGGCGCTTACCCGGCAAAATAGTCGCTACTGGAGGGCTGGCGATAATAGCCGATTGATTGCTGTAATCTTCTTGTCCGGCTTTTTGCTGCCAGCCTAATACGCGGATTTGCATATAAACCGGCTGACTGTCTTTATTTTCCAGCCACAGCGCCGTAGCTTTCTCATCACTGTTTATCACCGGATCAATCGGCCAAATTAATACCGAGGAAGCGGCATGAAGTGGGCTGCTGGCAAGGGCTGTGGCGAATAAAACTATTGATGCGAGTGATGTTAATTTAATCATGGCAAACTCCTTGTCGGTAAAGTACCCACATTAAATAAAGAGTTATTTAATAAGTGACAGTCACTAATAGCGTATCGGTATAATTCCCCGCAGTGGGGAGTGTGCTGCTGGCAAACAATTGCGCATATAAAATGATTTGTTGTAGCGTGCTGTTCGCACTAATGACTTGCGCCGTTCCGCCATTACTGCCATTGCCCCAAATAACACTGCGGGCGCTATCTTGGAATATTTGGTAAAACAGATATTCGCCCGTGGCACTATTGAGTAACCGCCTGCCAGCGGAAATATTGCCGGTGGTATTTGCCCCGCTATTGAGTGCCAGAGTGATACTGGGGGTGCCACTACATTGAATAATGATTGAACCGGCGTTTTGGCTGGAGACGATATTAATCGCTGTTGACAATGAAGAGATATTGCCAAAATTGAGCGAGCCAAAACTGCTGCTATCGGCAGTCCCACTGCCTAAAATACAACCGGGTAATATCGTTGCTTTGACGGCGAAAGGGCTATTTAAGGTATCGCCATAACTGCCGCTGACGGGCAAGCCGAATAAGCTAAACACCAGCAATTGAATTAAGGTGGGATAGAAACCGTTATATATCATATTGCGCCCTCCCTACCAATTGACAGTGACTTGAATGGTATCGGTGTAAATACCCGCCGCTGGTGTGCTTTGTATCGGGATCAGCCCATAAACCGGGAGGGTGACGGGTTGTCCGGTGGCAACTTGTGACACGCCCACGGTGTTGTCCCAAATATGGCTATGAGCGGCGTCGGTATATAGGTTGTAATTCACACGCTGACTTGTCGGCCCGCCCGCCAAATAGCGACTACTGACACTGCCGCTTTGGCCGGGGCTTAACAACACGGTAAAGCTGGTGTTTTTGCTGCATTGGACGGAAATCGCCCCGGTGTTGGCTTGGCCGGTAACCGCTATCGGGGTGTTCAACACGGTGGTTGAGCCAAAATTTAATGTGCCAAAGCTGGTGGCACCACTCACTGAGGTTCCCGCCATGCAGGTGGGCAATAACGTGGCATTGACCGTGATATTAGCGGTTTTGGAAACGGCATAAGCCGGATAAGTTCGCAGTAATAACAGCGAAAAAATAAACCATAATAGGGCCGTTTTATCACGATTTATCGGTGAGTTCGCCGGGATGCTATCCAGTGTCATGCCGGTTACCAACTGACGGTCACATTAACGGTGTCGGTATAGGTACTGACACTCGGCGTCGCCTGCACCGGAACTTCAGTGTAGACAGTGAGTGGGATAGGCGTGGCGATAGCGGTTGCGGTTCCAGCGAGAAGGCCCGCACCACTGGTCCCCCATGGGACAGTATAAGCATTGTCGTTATACAAATTGTAATTCACAAACTCGGAAGTCCCGCCAGCCAATCGACGTTGGGTACCGGAAGCATGGGCTCCATTATCTATCGCGATGCTATAGAGCGTCCCGGCGCTACAGTACAAATTCAGCGTGCCGTTGGCTGTGCTGCTATACGGTTGCCTGATCCGAACATTCAAGTCTGGTACCGAGCCAAAGTTGACTGTGCCTAAGTTAGCCAGGCCGCCAGGGGCAGAACCGTCATTGATATAACAGCCAGTAATAATCGTTAATGTCGCGCCTAACGTCCCGTTGACCGTACCGGCACTTTCTGCTGACGGAGCTGACTGTAATAAAACCATCGCACCTAGAATAAGTAAGGGTTTCTTCATTGTTGCTTCCTTAATCATATAATTTACAGCCAGGCAATCTAGAGTTGAGTTGGGCCAATGACATAGCGCAACTTATGATGACGACACGAATGATTAAAAAATCTAGATAATTAATTAATAGCAGCAAGATGTGAAAAGTGTCTAATTTTAATAAAAAATTACGCATCCATCTCATATTTATCATTTAATATGTTTTTTACTGGAAAAATAATGTGGGTGGCCTAAAGTCTATTTTCAAGGAAAATTGATGTTTTATGGTTTTGATTTTGAATGTGAATCCTTTCAGCAGAGTCATAAGTCTGCCGTGTCTGTGGGGTGAAAATCCTTATTGATTAGTTTTATTACTTAATGGAATGATGGAAATTCCTAATGCTAACGCGGCTAATAGTGCTGTGACGCCATAAGTTAATTGCATTCCTTGGGTAATATTCATCACTGTTGCTAATTGGCTATTTTGAGATGCTGACGCGAGGGCGAAAACAGCCCCCATGCCCGATGCGCCGGTTATCAGCCCAAGGTTACGTGAAAGATTGAGCATGCCGGAAACAACCCCTCGCCGTTCTGCGCCAACTGATTGAATCATTGAGGTATTATTGGCTGTTTGGAAAATGGCATAACCCGCCGTCATCACACAAACGGGGATGATATAGCCAAGCACACCCAAACCTGTGGGGATTATCGCCAATACTATGGCCGCGAAAGTTATTCCGACCAAACCGCAGGTAACCATGATTCGAACCCCCAATTTATCCACCCCATAGCCAGCCGGAATACCGCACAGCGCCGCGACTATTGGGCCAGCAGACATCGCTAACCCAACCCACTGCGCGGGCAAGCCCAAAGCACCTGAAAGATAAAATGGCCCGACAATCAGGGTCGACATCATGATGGTGCTGACCAACGCGCTCATGATTAAGCCCCCGCGCAACACGGAATGGCGCAATATGGCGGCTTGAATCAAGGGGTTTTTCGCGCTCTTTTCTGCCCAGATCAATAATCCGGCACTGATAGCTGCCCCGCCTAATAGCCCTAAATTATCAGCAGTGAACGTGCCATGCCCCCAAGTCATTGACAGCGCATACAGTGCGAGAGTCAGGCCTAACAGCAACATTCCGATGGGATCAAAACCTGAGCGAGGTTGCAGTATTTGAGTCTGATTGGTGGGTAAGTAACGCAATGCCAGGAATAGTGCCAATAATCCAAACGGAATATTGATGAAAAACATAGCGGGCCAGCCGAAGCCCGCAATTAGCATGCCACCGAGAGAGGGGCCAAGGGCGGTGCCGAGAGCGGATACTGTGCCGAGCATCCCCATGGCGCGCCCTGTTTTTTCCTGACTAATGGTTTCACCGACTAACGCTAAAGTGAGTGTCATCATGGCGGCGGCCCCTAAACCTTGCAGGATGCGGGCTGTAATCAACATTTCGATGGTGGGGGCAAATGCACACCCCAGTGACGCTAGGGTGAATAATCCGATTCCCGCGATTAACAATAGGCGCTTGTCGATAATATCGCCCATGCGCCCAATACTGATTGCCGAGGTGGTCATCGCCAGTAAATAGGCCAATACCACCCATTGCGCCTGTTGAAACGAAGCATTTAAAGCTTGGGTCAATGTGGGTAATCCGACATTAGCAATACTGGTGGCCAGGGAAGAAAGCAACATCGGCAGTGAGAGACTGAGAATTGTTTTTCGTAGCGCGGCATTGTCAGCTTTGAGTGAGTTTAGGCGGTGGGAAATCGTTTTCATGTGTGGATTAGCTCCAAATAAGACGTATTGAGGAGACTATTTCATTACATGGTAGGGCGGAAGACGCACTGGATGCAGTTTATTGATGCATACAACGCTATGTCATGGCGTTATATGCTAGAGTCACTGGATGACAAAACCTGATCTCAATTTGCTTATCACGCTCAATGTTCTGCTCGCGGAAGGTAGCGTGGTGCGAGCCGCTCAGCGATTGGGGCTGAGCCCATCGGCGATGAGCCGGGCACTGGCCAGATTGCGCCAAACCACCGGCGACCCTTTATTGGTTAGGGCGGGGCGGGCGTTGGTTCCGACGCCAAGAGCACTTGAGCTGCGTGAGCAAGTGAGCCAATTGGTACAAGAGGCCACATCGGCTCTGCGCCCGGCGGAGACACTGAATCTTGCGCAACTGACGCGCATTTTCACCTTGCGAACCAGTGATGGGTTTGTGGAAAACTTTGGTGCGGCGTTGTTAGCCCGAGTTAATCAGGATGCGGCGGGTGTGCGGTTGCGCTTTATGCAAAAAATGAACAAAGACAGTACGTTACTTCGCGATGGTATTGTCGATTTGGAAACCGGAGTGGTGGGGGCTTCTACCAGCCCTGAATTGCGCACGCGGGCGTTATTTGGGGATGGTTTTATCGGCGTGGTCAGGGCAGGGCATATATTGAGTGAGGGGGAGATAACCGCTGAGCGCTATGCTGCCCAAGGCCATATTATGATTTCACGGCGTCAGGGTCATAAAGGGCCGGTTGATGATGCGTTGCAATTATTGAGTCTTGAAAGAAACGCGGTCACTTATGTTGATGGTATCTCGACCGCACTGGCCTTAGTGAAAGGCTCTGATTTAGTGGCCACGGTTCCTGAACGTCACACCCTGAATTTGCGCGATGGAATGTACAGTTTCCCGCTGCCAATAACCTCACCGACTATCAGGGTTGCTATGCTGTGGCATCCACGAATGGATGCTGACCCAGCACATCGCTGGTTGCGAAAATGTGTGTTGGATGTCTGTGATGATAGCTATCAGGGCAGCACATTCGCTGCCCTGTAGGCCTGTTGTATTAGAACCGTGGTATTGCCGTCCCCCAGTTTCGCCAGTCTTTGGGCTCTTGTGGATTCAGCAAGAAGTGTTGATTCGCATTGGCTTTCGGGGCCAGTGGTGTGGTGGGGGGGGGTAGCGAAAGCAATGCCACCGCGAATAAATTGCTGGAAGGTGCCACTTTTCACTACTCCGCCAGTCAAGCCGAATTCAAGGTTATAACCGGATGCCAACCAGAATACGGTATTTTGCCGCACTAAGTGCTGGAATTTCTGGCTGATGCGCAGAGAAACTTGCACCCGATCAGACATTGCCCCCAGATTAAACCCAGTGACGGTACCCACCTCCAGCCCACGGAACAGCACTGGAGTGCCAATTTGCAACGAACCTGCTTCTGCGGTATCGAGAATGATACTCAGGCCATCAAGATAGCGCGAGTCGGTAATGGTGGCGGTTTGCAGCTCAAACGTGCGCAATGTATTACCTTTACCCGGCTCGACATTAATGTAGGGCTGGAACAGCGTATCCAGATTATTGACCCCTGCTGCGGAGATCTCCGGTGACACAATCGAGAAGCGGGTACCGGCGCGGGTAAAACTTTGCACGTATTCTGGATAGAGCACCGCTTTGGCTAATACTTCATTGCGCTCAGGGGCCAGTTTGAGTGATTCAACTTGACCAATATTGATGCCGAGATAGCGAATTGGCATACCAGCTGCCAGTTTACTGGCATCAAAGGTGCGTAAGATAATCTGGCTGCCGACGGCGCGAGCGGCGGTTTCATTAACATAAAGTGTGCGTTTTGCGCCTTTATCCAGCGAGACACCCTCGAGATTATCAAAGCTGATAGCGCCTTTTAATGCCCGATTCAGTGGGGAGGCCTGCACGGTGAGGCCACTGCCATTAAATTGCACTTTCGCACCGCCCTCGGCCCAGAAAATACTCTTATCGGTGAGCAGCTTGCGATACTCCGGCTCAATATAAACCTCCACTTCGAATTCATTGGCTTTCGGCCTAATCTGGGTAATTTCACCCACCTGGAATTTCCGATACAGCACCACGGAGCCGGTTTGCACATCGGGCAAACTGGTGGCCGTCAAGGTGAGGGTGGTCGCCGGGCTGTTGCCTAAAATGCCATCAAGGGCTTTGTCCACACTGCTGTACAGCGGGTATTTATTGAGCGGCTCGCCTTTGCCGCCCGGCAGAATCAGAATGCCGCCATCAATCCACTCCTGCGCACTGGCACCTTGGATGTCAATGCCGTCGATGCCGAGTTTTACATTCAGTCGACTGTTCACCACAAACTTACTGTCTTTATGCACTAAATCCCGGTATTTCGCTTCAATTGCTGCCGTAAAGCTGACGCCATCGGTGGACAGGTCGCGCGTCAAAATCTGACCAATCTTAATGCCATGCAGTGAGATTGGCTGACCCACATCAATGCCATAGCTTTCCGGTGCGGTGAGTTGCAATTCAAGCACATTGGGTTGTTGTAACAGGCTTTTGTTGCTGGGCAGCACGGTAAAACGCTGTTGGGGTTCACCCTCGCCGGGGATAAGTTCCAGTGTATTGCCGGTTAAAAGTTCACTCAGTTTGGCATCATTAAGGCTGATTCGTGGGCTGTTCATCTCAATACGCGTGCCAGTGCGCATTAAATCCACCACTGACGGATCAATGGTCAATTCGCCGGTCACTTTACTGTCCGGCTGAAGGGTCATTTTTGTCAAAGTTCCGACTTGTAAACCCTGATAAATCAGTGGGGTGCGCCCCTCACTCAAGCTGCTACCGCTGGGTAAATCCAGGGTAATAGCCACACCGCGCTGGCTATGCGCTAAATCGGGATAGAGCTGGAAAGGCTGATCGGGCTTTGCATTCTGACTGTTTGGCGGGGAATCAAAGGCAATAGCGCCATTGACTAAGGCGGCCAGGCTTTCCATTTGCACAGAAGCGCCACTTAGGCTGAAATCGCCTTTAAAACCAGACACATTCCAGAAACGGGTGTCATTCTTGACCAGTTTGGCAAAACGCCGGTCAATCAGCACATCAATGACAACGCCGTTATTATCAGGCGCGATGTTGTAATCATAAACTTTGCCCACCGGAATTTTACGGTAATACACCAGCGAACCGCTATTGAGCGAACCTAAATCAGGCGAGTGAAGATGCACCATTAACTCACCGGTATTCAGACGGAATTTGGGCTGGGTATCTAACGCGGTAAAGTGGCTTTGGGGTTTGCCTTCTCCCGGCATCATGCCGATGTAGTTGCCGCCCACCAAGGCATCTAGCCCGGAAACGCCAGCCAATGAGGCTTTTGGGGTCACCAACCAGAATTGAGTCCCTTCGCGCAGCGAATCTTCCATATCATTTTTGATACTGGCGGTGACTTTAATATTGCGCAGGTCATCATCCAGACTGATGGATTGCACCATGCCAACTTCCACACCTTGATAGCGAATCGGGGTACGCCCCGCGACAATCCCCGCTGCTGATTGGAAATCAATAGTGACTTCGGTGCCACGTTCCTGCCAGTTGTTATAAACCAGCCACCCCGCAATCAGCAGGGCAATAAAAGGCAGTAACCAGAACGGCGATATCCGGCGTTTATGTTTAATTTGTGCCTCAGTCGGTGTATTCGGCGTTTCCTGTTGCATGTGCATCCCAAATCAATCGGCTATCCAGCCACTCAACAGCAAGGATAGTCAAAATGACCGCAGACCCAAAATAGAAGGCTGCTGGCCCCATAGTGAAAGAAAGGAGCTGATCGCGATTAATCAGCGACATCATTAGTGCAATAACAAAGAGATCCAACATCGACCAGCGGCCAATCCAGGTTATTAGGCGCAGCAACCGCATTCGGGTTTTCAGACTGTGCTGTGTCTTGAGATGAATACTCAGCAACAATGTTATTAAGACAATAACTTTGGTAAAGGGCACCAGCACACTGGCGATAAACACCACGGCGGCAATAGGCAGGTTACCCGATGAAGCGAGAGAAACCACGCCTGAGAAGATAGTATCTTCCATGCGCACGCCGTTGGCATAAACAATTGATATCGGCAATAGGTTAGCGGGCAATAACAATACAATAGAGGCAATTAATGCCGCCCAAGTTTTTTGGATACTGTGACGGCGGCGATGGCGCAAAGGTGTATGGCAACGCGGGCAGCGCCCCTGCACATCAGGGTGCCCAGTATAATGACAGGAGAGACAAGCTCGCAGTGTCTCTCGAGGGCCGGGGGGGGGCTCTTGCGGATAAAAGCGCTCCCACAATTGCTCCAGATTCAAATGCACCAGCACCAGAATACTCAGCAATGTTAAGGTCAGATAGGCTATTAATCCGCTACCGGCCATTACGTCGGCGTATTCTTTGACTTTAATACAGGCCACCGCCATGCCGATAAGATAGATATCCAGCATGACCCACTCTTTCAAGCGCTCCAACATCAGCAAAATGGGACGCAGGTTCATGCCAATCCGGCTACCAATCCGCAGATACAGTATTGAGACGGTCAATGTAATCGGTGCACCCAAAATACAAAATGCCACCATACTGGCGGTAATCGGGTGGCCCTGACTGCTCATCTGCCAAATCCCCTCCAGCAAACTGGCATCAATGCGCGTACCGAGCAGGCGGATAGTAATGAGCGGCTCAGTAAAGGCAAACGGCATCAATAACAGCATAGCGACAGCGATGGCTGTCAGGCGGGTCAATGACCAATCGCGACCGCTGGCTATTTTCGCACTGCAACGCGGGCAATAGGCAGTCTGCCTGCTATTGAGAGGGGGCAAGGTAAACAGCGCATCGCACTGACAGCACCGCTGACCCCTCGCGGTGGACAATGGGCGTTGAATGGCATGTATCTTCATCAGATAAGAACCCTGACCCAATATATAAATAATAAAGCGGATGGTAGCAGAGCAATGAGTCAAAACAAGGGGCAAAAAGGGGCAAACCCCTCTGTGAGCAAATCTTTTACAGGGTAAGCGCCGAATAACCTTGTAGCAACGCGCATTTAATGATTATTTTATATAAGCTAGGCGTATCAATTGTCTCTAGCTATTCTTAGGTTTCTAACGGTTATTACATGAAAAAAGCAGAATTCTACGCGGAATTAAAACGTGATTTGAGTGCCCTGATTGCAGGTGAAACCAACTTTATCGCCACATTGGCTAATGCCAGCGCTTTAATTTATGAACGCCTTGAGGGTTTGAATTGGGCGGGGTTTTATTTGCTCGATGGCAATCAATTGGTATTAGGCCCTTTCCAGGGGAAAATCGCTTGTGTACGCATTCCTGTTGGGAAAGGGGTGTGTGGAACTGCGGTGGCAGAAAATCGCGTTCAGCGGGTCGGTGATGTGCATGCATTCCCCGGTCATATTGCTTGTGATGCCGCCAGTAATGCTGAAATTGTGCTGCCAATCACAGTTAAAGGAATAGTTATCGGCGTTTTGGATATCGACAGCATTGTTTATGATCGCTTTGATAAAGACGACGAATTAGGCTTAATCTCAGTCGTGGCGGGGCTTTGCGAGCATCTTGAGCTTTGTGACAGTTCAAAATATGTTACAAAGAGTGCAAGTTGATAGACGGATAACGTGGCAATTGCTGATGGCGTCATTATAATGACGCCTGTTCATGCCTGCGCTGGTTGGCAAACCCGTTGTAATCAGGAAATTTCATGGAAAATCAACCTAAGTTGAACAGTAGTAAAGAAGTCATAGCCTTTTTGGCTGAGCGGTTCCCGCTTTGTTTCACCGCCGAAGGCGAAGCACGTCCACTGAAGATCGGTATTTTTCAAGATCTGGTAGAACGTGTTCAGGGGGAACAGAATTTAAGCAAAACGCAATTGCGTTCTGCGCTGCGTCTCTATACATCTAGCTGGCGTTATCTTTATGGGGTCAAAGTCGGTGCTGAGCGTGTTGATTTAGACGGCAACCCTTGTGGTGTGCTGGAAGAACAACATGTCGAACATGCCCGCAAACAGCTGGAAGAGGCGAAAGCCCGTGTTCAGGCACAACGTGCTGAACAACAAGCTAAAAAGCGCGAAGCTGCCATTGCTGCGGGTGAAACCCCAGAGCCACGTCGCCCACGTCCGGCAGGTAAAAAACCTGCGCCGCGTCGTGAAGCGGGTGCTCCGGTGGAAAACCGCAAGCCGCGTCAGTCACCTCGCCTACAACAGGCTAATCAACAACAGGCTCGGCCACCTCGTCCACAGGCCGAGGAAAACCAGCCACGCCCTGTGCCGGTCACAGATATCTCTAAACTGCAAATTGGTCAAGAAATCAAAGTCAGAGCAGGCAAGAGCGCGATGGACGCAACCGTATTAGAAATCGCTAAAGATGGCGTACGGGTGCAGCTGTCTTCAGGTCTGGCGATGATTGTGCGCGCAGAACACTTGCAGTTCTGATACGGAGGCCAACCTAGGCATGAACAAATTTGTCAGACTAACAGCAATCGCAGGCTTGTTACTGGCGGGGGCAAGTTACGCGGCTGATACAACGTATCGCATCGATCAACTTCCTCAATTGCACCAGGAACCAGAGCATGCAACCGTGAGTGAGCGCGTAACATCGCGCTTCACTCGCTCTCACTATCGTCAGTTTGCATTGGACGATCAGTTTTCCGCCAAAATATTTGATCGCTTCCTCAACATGCTGGATTACAGCCATAACGTGTTGTTGGCATCAGATGTGGCACAGTTCGCGGATAAAAAACATTCGCTGGACGACGAGTTAAAATCCGGCCAGCTAGATACGCCGTATGCATTATTCAATCTGGCGCAAAAACGCCGTTTTGAACGCTATCAATATGCGCTGTCAGTTTTAGACCGGCCAATGGATTTCACCGGTAATGACACCATTGATATTGATCGCAGCAAAGCGCCTTGGCCGACTAGCGAAGCTGAGCTGAATAAGCTTTGGGACGCTAAAGTCAAGTATGATGAACTCAATTTGAAATTAACCGGTAAAACGGATAAAGAAATCAAAGAGACGTTGACCAAGCGCTATCAGGCTGCCATTAAGCGCTTGACGCAAAGTAATAGCGAAGACGTCTTCCAGCTGATTATGAATGCGTTCGCTCACGAAATTGACCCACATACCAATTACTTATCCCCACGAAACACCGAACAGTTCAATACCGAAATGAGCTTGTCTCTGGAAGGTATTGGTGCAGTTCTGCAAATGGATGATGATTACACATTAATCAACTCCATGGTTCCAGGGGGCCCGGCAGCGAAAAGTAAAACTATCGCCGTGGGTGACCGGGTGATCGGTGTAGGGCAAACCGGCAAACCGATGGTGGATGTCATCGGCTGGCGTCTGGATGATGTCGTCGCGCTAATTAAAGGGCCGAAGGGCAGTAAAGTCCGGTTGGAAATTTTACCTGCTGGTAAAGGGACTAAACCGCGCACTGTGACCTTGACGCGTGAGCGTATTCGTTTGGAAGACCGCGCGGTGAAAATGTCGGTGAAAACCATCGGCAAAGAACGTGTCGGGGTGCTGGATATTCCGGGCTTCTATGTTGGCCTGACCGAAGACGTCAAGGTGCAATTGCAGAAGCTGGAAAAAGAAAATGTCAGCAGCATTATCATTGACTTACGCAGCAATGGTGGTGGGGCTCTGACTGAAGCTGTCTCGCTGTCGGGTTTGTTTATTCCGAGTGGGCCGGTGGTTCAGGTACGGGATAACAATGGCAAAGTGCGCGAAGACAGTGATACTGATGGCGTGGTGTATTACAAAGGCCCGCTGGTGGTCTTGGTTGACCGCTATAGTGCCTCTGCTTCCGAGATTTTTGCTGCTGCAATGCAAGACTATGGCCGTGCATTAATTGTCGGTGAGCCGACCTTCGGTAAAGGCACGGTTCAGCAGTACCGTTCGCTGAATCGCATTTACGATCAAATGCTGCGCCCTGAATGGCCAGCATTGGGCTCACTGCAATACACTATCCAGAAATTCTATCGGGTAGATGGCGGCAGTACTCAACGTAAAGGGGTTGTCCCAGATATCGTGATGCCAACGGGGGTTGATCCGGCAGAAACCGGTGAAAGCTTCGAAGATAATGCCTTGCCTTGGGACAGCATTAATGCTGCCAGCTATACCAAGACGGGCGACTTGAAACCGCTGGAGCCGGAGTTGCTCAAAACGCATGCCGCACGTATCGCCGCTGATCCTGAATTCCAACATATTCAGCAAGATATTGAGCGTTATAAGGCACTGAAAGATAAGAAGAACATTGTCTCTCTTAATTACGCTCAACGTGAAAAAGAGAACCATGAGGATGATGCCACGCGGCTGAACCGTTTAAATGAGCGCTTCAAACGTGAAGGTAAAAAGCCGCTGAAGTCATTGGAAGATTTACCCAAAGACTATCAAGAGCCGGACCCTTATCTGGACGAGACAGTTCATATCGCCTTGGATTTGGCCCATAAAGAAAAAGCGCAGCCGCAGGTTGAATCCCAACCAGCAGCACCTGCGCAGTCAGCAACCGCCGCAAAATAATTAGCGGATGATAAACATAATCCGGGTTCTTAGAGCTCGGATTTTTTTTACTTTTTTTTCATGCCACAACCCTTTGATTGATGAAAAAATAGCTTAATATGTAATAAAAAGTATCCAAGTTTGTAAAGTTATGTTGATTTCCTCTCTTAGAACTTAACAAGCCTTGAAAATTTGTCAGATGCCCATACGATCAGCATATCTCAGTAATCATTTAGCTAAGTCATCATGACGATTTTGGCTTATACGATGTCGATTTAATACGGTCGTCAATTAACAGAATAAGGAAATAACTTTTTATGATGCGTATCGCTCTATTCCTTCTCACCAACCTGGCTGTCATGTTGGTGTTCGGGTTGGTGCTTAGCCTGACAGGTATTCAGTCCAGCAGTGTGCAGGGGCTGATGATCATGGCCGGTCTGTTTGGTTTCGGCGGCGCATTCGTTTCGTTGCTGATGTCCAAGTGGATGGCGCTGCGTTCCGTGGGCGGTGAAGTGATTGAACAGCCGCGTAATGAAACTGAACGCTGGTTGTTGGAGACGGTTCGCCGTCAGTCTCAGCAGGCAGGCATTGCTATGCCACAAGTGGCTATTTACCAGGCGCCGGATATTAACGCCTTCGCCACCGGTGCTCGTCGTGATGCTTCACTGGTCGCCGTCAGCACCGGTTTGTTGCAGAACATGAGCCGCGATGAAGCCGAGGCAGTTATTGCCCATGAAATCAGCCATGTGGCAAATGGTGATATGGTCACCATGACCTTGATTCAAGGTATTGTGAATACCTTTGTTATCTTCATTTCGCGCTTGATTGCACAGGTGGCTGCCGGCTTCTTGTCGGGTGATCGTGATAATGAAGGGAGCAGTTCAGGTAACCCAATGGTTTACTTTGCGGTATCCATGGTATTGGAGCTGGTGTTTGGTATTCTTGCCAGCATTATTACCATGTGGTTCTCACGTCATCGTGAATTCCATGCCGATGCCGGCTCAGCCAGATTGGTCGGGCGTGAGAAGATGATTGCCGCATTGCAGCGGTTAAAAACCAGCTATGAGCCGCAGGAAGCAGGGACTCTGATGGCTTTCTGCATTAACGGTAAATCTAAATCATTCAGCGAGCTGTTTATGTCCCATCCACCGCTGGACAAACGTATTGAAGCTTTGCGTTCGGGTGAATACCTGAAATAACCTGCATTGAAGCTCAATAAAAAACCCCGCTTCGGCGGGGTTTTTTTATGGTTGAGCAGCCAGGTTAACTGCGTTTCTGGCTGACTCGCAGTAGGCTGACCAGTGCTGCAATACTGGCGAAACAGCCCGCCAGGATGAGTGATGCATGTGTCCCATTAGTTGCAAATAGATTAAACATCAAAGCGACCAATGCAGCCCCTGATGTCTGCCCCAGAAGGCGTGCGGTGCCCAGCATACCACTGGCTCCACCGCTGCGATTTTGGGGGGCAGCAGAAATAATCGTGTGGTTATTGGGTGCCTGAAACAGGCCAAAACCTGCACCGCACACCACCATGCGCCAAATAATATCCATATCACTGGGATTGGTTGGCAATATGGCTAACAGAAATAGCCCACTGGCAAATACTGCCAGACCAATCCCACCGAGTAATCCGGCATGATAACGCTCAACTAATCGCCCGGCGATAGGGGCGATCACCATGGTGGCGAGTGGCCACGGGGTTAATAGCAGCCCGGTGGCGACTTCATCACGGCCCAATACTGTTTGTAAAAAGAAAGGCAGCGAAACCATGGCCAGCATTTGTGCGGCAAAGGAGCACACTGATGTGCCGATCGACAGCGCAAAAATAGGAATGCGTAGCAAATCCACGGGCAGCAAGGGGAAGGGCTGGTTGAGTTGGCGGCGCACAAAGAAAAAGCCGATGACCAGCAATGCAATCACTTCAGCGGCAATCAGTGTCGGGCTTTGCTCCTGGGCAAAACCACTGATGGCGGTTATCAGTAAACCAAAGGTCAGCGCGTTCATAATACTGCTGGTGACATCGAAACGGTTGCCGTTGCTTTTCATATTGTTGGCAGGTAAGAACTTCATGCCCAGCCCCCAAGCGACCAGGCCTATCGGCACGTTTATGGCAAATAGCCACTGCCAGGAGGCAACTGACAACACTGCGGCGGCAATGGTTGGCCCCGCAGCCGCAGAAACCGCCACAATCAAGGCATTAATGCCGATACCTCGCCCTAACTGAGCTTTGGGATAAATAATTCGGATCAGAGCGGTGTTCACACTCATTAATGCGGCGGCACCCAACCCTTGCAGTACGCGAGCAAATGTGAGAGTCCATAAGGAATCGGACAAGGCGCAAAACAGGGATGTCACACTGAATACCAGTAAGCCGGCCTGATAAACCCGTCGATAACCAATAATATCGCCCAGTGATGCCATTGAAAGTAAAGATACGGTGATGGCTAACTGATAAGCATTCACGACCCAGATAGAAGTGGCGGGGCTGGCATTAAGGTCACGGGCAATGGTCGGTAATGCGACATTGGCGATAGTGCCGTCCAGCACCGCAATCATAATACCTAAAGCAATAACAACGACGGCGGCATAGCGTTGTGGAACCGGCATTCCATCGGTTGCAGATGGGCTCATAGATTTTGTCTGTAAAAGTCATAAGGTAGCAGAATCTTTCCATGCTAACGGCTATCGTGCTTGAATGCACTCTTGCGGCCAGGGTTATTTGTAAAAGACCATTTTTAGATGGAAGATCGAAGTGAATCACCCTTTTAGCCCATATTAACCGCCTGATAAAGACCATGATTTATGTAAATCAGTAAAAATAGAACCGCGATCACGGAAAAATGAAACATCGTTTCTATAATGTGGGGTAATATTAGCCGAACAGGTTCTCCTGCAGGTAAATTTTAATTCTCTGATGATTTTAAGGACTTTCCGGATGGCTAAAGGTAAACAAATCCCTCTGACATTTCATACTTATCAGGATGCCTCTACCGGCGCACAAGTTACACGGTTGACGCCCCCTGATGTGACTTGCCACCGTAACTATTTCTATCAAAAATGTTTCACCCGTGATGGCAGTAAGTTGTTGTTCGGCGGCGCTTTTGATGGCCCATGGAACTACTACTTGCTGGATCTTAATACTCAGGTGGCCACACAACTGACAGAAGGGCGCGGCGACAATACCTTTGGTGGTTTTTTATCACCGGATGATGACGCGCTGTTTTATGTCAAAGATGGCCGTAATCTGATGCGTGTTGACCTTGCTACATTAGAAGAAAATGTGGTTTATCAAGTGCCTGAAGAGTGGGTTGGTTACGGTACTTGGGTGGCTAATTCAGATTGTACCAAGTTGGTTGGCATTGAGATCAAACGCGAAGATTGGCAGCCTCTGACGGACTGGAAGAAATTCCACGAATTCTACTTTACTAAACCTTGCTGCCGCCTGATGCGGGTTGACCTTAAAACAGGTGAATCGGCGGTGATTTTACAAGAAAATCAATGGCTCGGTCATCCAATTTACCGTCCTTATGATGACAACACAGTTGCGTTTTGCCATGAAGGCCCCCACGATCTGGTTGATGCGCGGATGTGGCTCATCAATGAAGATGGCAGTAATATGCGCAAGGTGAAAACCCATGCAGAAGGCGAAAGTTGCACCCATGAATTCTGGGTGCCAGATGGCTCAGCGCTGGTGTATGTTTCCTATCTAAAAGGCAGCCCAGATCGCTTTATTTACAGCGCTGATCCAGAAACACTGGAAAACCGACAATTGACCTCAATGCCAGCGTGTTCGCATCTGATGAGCAACTATGACGGCACGTTACTGGTGGGCGATGGTTCTGATGCGCCGGTCGATGTGCAAGATGACAGCGGGTATAAAATTGAAAATGATCCATTCCTGTATGTTTTCAACCTGAAGAATGGCACTCAGCATCGTGTTGCTCGCCACGACACCTCATGGAAAGTATTCGAAGGTGATCGCCAGGTCACACATCCACACCCTTCCTTTACACCGGATGATAAGCAAATCCTATTTACCTCGGATGTTCACGGTAAACCGGCATTATATTTAGCTACATTGCCTGAATCAGTCTGGAAATAGTTGAATTTTACACTAGCCTCTTTCATGGGAAGAGGCTAATTTGCTGTCTGCAAGGCTAATATCTTATTATTCACATTGGTTTATTGCACAGTCTCACGACTTCCCTTTATAATAAAACCACTGTTCTATTTTTTTTAAAACATATTGTTTTATCAAACACAGAAAATGAGTAGGGTAACCAAAAAATGGCTATTGCAGATTTAGATAAACAGCCCGACTCTGTTTCGTCGGTTCTGAAAGTTTTTGGCATCTTACAAGCCTTGGGTGAAGAGCGGGAAATAGGTATTACCGAGCTTTCTCAGCGTGTAATGATGCCTAAGAGTACAGTGTACCGCTTCCTCCAGACCATGAAGTCTTTGGGATATGTCGCACAGGAAGGCGAATCAGAGAAATATTCCCTGACTCTGAAGTTATTTGAGTTAGGCGCTAAAGCATTACAAAACGTCGATTTGATCCGTAGCGCTGATATACAAATGCGTGAATTATCCAATGAAACTCGTGAAACTATTCACTTGGGTGCCTTGGATGAAGATAGCATCGTTTATATCCATAAAATCGATTCTATGTATAACCTGCGGATGCATTCTCGTATTGGCCGCCGTAATCCACTGCACAGTACTGCCATTGGTAAAGTATTGTTGGCGTGGCGTGACCGTGGCGAAGTAGAAGAAATCTTGTCTCATGTCGAGTTTACCCGCAGCACCAAACACACGCTGGGCAGTGCCGCGGCCCTGTTGCCAGTGTTAGATCAGGTTCGTGAGCAAGGCTTCGGTGAAGATATCGAAGAACAAGAAGAAGGTTTACGCTGCATTGCTGTGCCGGTTTTTGACCGTTTCGGTGTCGTCATTGCGGGTTTAAGTATTTCATATCCGACGTTGCGATTCTCTGAAGACAGCAAAAGTAATATTGTGAAATCTTTGCATCGCGCTGCACGTAATATTTCTGAACAAATGGGGTATCGCGATTATCCTTTCTGAGGAAATCTCTTTTTAGGGTAAATACTGTATAATTATTGGATATTTTAAGTCAGCTGTTAATTATAACTATTTATTCCTTCCCATATTCCAAACGGCTCCCCTTATCAGGAGCCGTTTTTTATTCGAATTGTATGTAACAGCAACATCAACTAATTTATAGATATAAGTCTTATCTGATGATATTAGTTATCATTTGAACATACTGTTGACGGGCCATTTAATTTAGTGGGTTCACTATAACCGTGCTTAAGCATCATTACAGGGAGAAAAAAGATGAGGAAGTTATTAAGCATAGGGTTATTACTGCTACTGGCTGGCTGTAGTAGCTCTCATCGTGATAAACCGAATAAATTGATTGATCGCGGTGAGTATAAAGTGGATACCAATATCCCTTCTGTTGCTCAAAATACGCGAGTGAGGTTTTTGGTTCTTCACTACACCGCAACAGATGACGCAGAGTCACTGAGATTACTAACACAAGGTGATGTTAGCGCCCATTATTTGGTCAAAACACATCCTGATAACCTTGATGGCAAACCTATCGTTTTACAATTAGTTCCTGAATCTGAACGCGCCTGGCATGCCGGTGTTAGCTATTGGCATGGGCGTAATAGCCTCAATGATACCTCGATAGGCATTGAAATCGTCAATAAGGGCTTTACTGAGAAGATGTTGGGTAGGCAGTGGTATCCATACAACGAATCACAGATTCAATTGATTGAGCGGCTAACCAAGGACATTGTTGAGCGTTATAATATTGATCCAACTGATGTTGTCGCTCATAGCGATATTGCGCCACAAAGAAAGTCAGATCCTGGACCATTATTTCCGTGGAAGCGTTTAGCGGAGCAGGGCATCGGGGCTTGGCCTGATGATGCGACGGTCACAAAGTATATTGATGGTCGAAATAAAAATGATCTCGCATCTGTCGCTATTATCCAGCAGGCATTAGCGCGTTATGGTTATCAAATTCCCCAAAGTGGCGAGTTAGATGATGAGAGCAAGCACGTTATCGAAGCATTTCAAATGCACTTCCGGCCGCAAGATTTCAGTGGTGTGCCGGATGTAGAGACGGAAGCTATTGCATTGGCATTGGTAGAAAAATATCGTCCCCTTCATCCTTGAAGTCGTGGGGTACAGGTTCCAGCGAGTGGTTTAAAAATAAAAAGCCAGTCACGGATGACTGGCTTTTAAGGACTCATCAGCGATGTTTATTGATGGGCTAAATCGCCATCATCATCACTGTTGAGAATGTCTTTATCTGTTTGTTTCATCAATTGGCTGGTAATGGTACCGGCAGTCATTGAACCGCTGACATTCAATGCAGTGCGCCCCATATCTATCAATGGTTCAACAGAGATAAGCAAAGCAACCAAAGTGACGGGTAAGCCCAGCGCTGGTAGTACGATTAGCGCAGCGAAAGTTGCACCACCGCCAACACCAGCAACACCGGCAGAGCTGATAGTGACAATGCCGACCAGCGTGGCAATCCATACTGGGTCTAGCGGGTTAATCCCAACAGTGGGGGCCACCATTACGGCCAACATTGCAGGATAAAGCCCTGCACAGCCATTTTGGCCGATAGTTGCCCCGAAGGATGCTGAGAAACTGGCGATAGATTCAGGAACACCCAAACGGCGAGTTTGTGCTTCTACATTCAGTGGGATACTGGCAGCACTGGAGCGGCTGGTAAATGCAAACGTCAGCACTGGCCAAACTTTGCGGAAGAATTTCAGCGGGTTAATACCGGTGAAAGACAGCAGCACGCCGTGTACCACAAACATAATGGCCAGGCCAAGATAAGAGGCAACAACAAAACTACCCAGCTTGATAATATCTTGGATATTAGAACCGGCAACCACTTTGGTCATCAAGGCCAGTACGCCGTAAGGGGTCAATTTCATCACCAGACGCACCAACTTCATCACCCAAGCTTGCAGCGTATCGATAGCTACTAACACACGTTGGCCTTTCTCTACATCATCTTTCAGTAATTGCAGGGAAGCTATTCCCAGGAAAGTGGCAAAGATAACCACACTGATGATTGAGGTTGGGCTAGCACCGGTCAAATCGGCAAACGGGTTTTTCGGGATAAAGGAGAGAATCAACTGAGGGATTGTCAGATCAGTCACTTTACCAAGGTAATTGCTTTCGATAGCACTCAAACGCGCTGATTCTTGTGTACCTTGCACCAGACCATCAGCCGTTAAGCCAAATAGATTGGTCACCAGCACACCGACCAGAGCTGCGATTAATGTAGTGAATAGCAATGTACCTATGGTCAATACACTGATTTTACCCAATGAAGAGGCATTATGAAGTTTGGCAACCGCACTTAAGATTGAGGCGAATACCAGTGGCATAACAATCATCTGCAGTAATTGCACATAGCCATTACCCACGATATTAAACCAAGTGATCGACTCTTTCAGTACCGGATTATCTGAGCCATAGGCCCATTGTAGCCCGAGACCAAATAGTACACCCAACCCCAGACCGGCCAAGACTTTCTTGGACAGACTCCATTGTTTATGCCGGGTTTGTGCCAACAGTAATAGCAGTGCTACAAATAACAGCACGTTAATCACAAGCGGTAGGTTCATCCCCAAATCTCCAAATTATTATTTTAAATACTGGCCACATATTCTATTTCTATTTTTATCTAGAATAGAGCCACGCACAGACAACTGCGCAAATTAGTCGCGTATGTTAGCAGTTACTTAGGAGACTCACTTATACTCAAAAAGAATGTTATATAAAATTCTTGCATTATTTGTATGTAATTAGCACAAATTGGTTATTATTTAACCGTTAAAGTGTGATCAAAATCTAAAATTCTTCAATTGCTCCATATAGGATTGCAGAGGAATCGTTGTGTCAGTTTGCCAATAGACAGAAAAACAAACTAATAGAACACATAATACGCGCTCTAATTGATTACCTTTTTGTGGCCGTAATATAGGAATAGAAAAACGCCAACGGCATGGCCATAAGAGCGGGACACCGGCAGGTGTAATCATATCGGCCAATAGATGACTGAAATAGCCAATAATCATTGCGTGAAATGCATCCGCGGGAATAATCCAGTCGCGAGAAATATCCATTTGAAAAAGCGCGATACCACCGAGCACCGCCAACAGGCTATGAGTAAACCCGCGATGGCCAAATGCACGAGCAATAGGTGTGGATATCCACTTTAATCTCTGACCAAGGATTGATTTGGGGTGATCAATGTCTGGCAGCAGGGAAGTTAGCAGGGTGCCAGGAATAATATGCCACCAATCGCCATGTGCCAGTTCAGGCGTGAGGCCGACTTTCTTGGCAAAAATAACGCAGGCGACAGAAAAAATAAGGTGTCCTTCCCCTGTCATACTTGAATTCCGAATCTGTAGCTGTTGATTTATCCAGTATATGAGATTTTTAATGACATGAATAGCCGTTACGCTGTAACTAAATGTCTCATTTTACGTGGACTAAGGAAGTGTCATTTAACATGAGGTTCAATCATGTGAATATCGGGTTTTGGGATGAATTAACGGAATCAGGTAGGGGGGCAATTTTGCTACAACCGTTCCCACACAGGGATGGGCCTAAAAAAGGGGAAAAGCAACGGGTAGTCAGCTTTTCCCCAAAGTCATGCGGGTGGGGCATAATTAACAAATAATGATGAGGGTACTAATAACTACAGATCTATTCACAATTACAGATTTATTAACAGCTACAGATTTATTAATATCGACAGGTCATTTTAGCCGGTCGAAATTAGAAAGTGTACTGCACACCAACACGGTAACGTGTTTGGCGCTCATCAGTTGATTTGCTGCCAGGGACGTTACCGATAGCCACGTAAGGCTTCCAGCTTTTATCCCATTTGTAGGCAATTTTCACATCATGAGCCCATTCGTATTTTTCTTTATTGGCCAGAATTTCGTCTTCAGATTTTTTGTAGTTCAGCTCGTATTCAGCTGAATAATCTTTCAAGAAATTATAAGCAAATAACATGGTGAACTCATGGCCTTTCTCAGTTTTTTTAGTCTGAGCAGGTTGGTTACGTTTGTAATATGGGCGGTAACGTAGTGATGTTGAAAAATCATCAGTGAAGGACACTTTACCGCGCAAATATGGACGGTAATTATTGGAGTCTGAGGTTGAATCTAATGAGAAACCTGGCTCAACTTGGAAAGTTTTGTTGATTTTGTAAACATAGCTAGCAACGACTTCGGTGCCATTACTCACTTGTTCATTGAATGGTTTATTTGGAGTGGTGTCAGAGCTGTGCTGGCCCCATTTCCCTTCTAAAGACAAACCAAAGCCATTAGCAAAGCGGTTGGAAATCAGCAAACGATCTTTATGATCAGATTTACTGGTGTCCTTCATTTCGTGTCGGTAGTCAATTGTTGTTGCAACAGAACTAAAGCTGATTACAGATGCCACTGCCAGAGTCAGTAGTTTAAATTTCATTTTTATATAATCCCAGGGGTTATGGTTATTTAAATCAAAATCAATTAACAATTCTATAAAAAATCAACATACGACTAAAAAACAAGCTCACAAACAAAGAAACGACGTTTCATTTATTGTGAATATACATTCTATTTATATTAATAATTATTTTTGTGATCCATGTCTGTGTTGGCAATTAATTTTCTAAACAGATATTAAATTGTGATGCCGATCTAATTGGCTATTTATTTTGTTTAAAACAAAAGAACCCTGCCAAATTAATGGCAGGGTTTAATAGTTACTTAAGTTAAATTTAGTCTGATTTATTAACGCATGGCGCGTTTCAGAATACGGTCACCTTGTTTATTAAAATATTCCGCGGTTTCTTGTACAGTCTTCTGACCATAATCTATATATTGGATGGCATCACCGAATAGTGAAACAATCTGTGGGTCATCAAAGTATGGTGAAGTTGTCATTTTATGTGGCAATTCCAATGCCATATTTAAACCGGCAACAGAAGGATCTTCATCTTTAATCACGCCGGTAGCGCGTAGTTGGGTCACTGCGGCCGCACTTAATGGGACGCCACGCTCCAGACCTAATGCCTCAATCCCTTCTTTGCTGTTCAATAAGAAGTTGATTAGCATAGCACTTTCTTGTGGATACTTAGTTGATTTACCAATTGAAAGCATTTGTGCTGGTTTAAAGAATAAGCCGGCATCTTTTGCTCCTGGCAACATCGGATAGGGGCCAAGCACCAATTTAGCGGGTTTGGTCAGGTTATCCGAATACTTAGTTATAGTGGAGTTCCACATATAAGTACCCGCCCATTCACCATTAATCCATGGCTTCATTTCATACATATTACTCTTACCGAATGAAGCATAGTATTTAGTGGATGGCATAACATGATTATCGACCATGGTTTTATACATAGTAAAGAATTCGACCCACTGTTCTGGTGTATAGGCAAATTTCTTATTAGCTTCATCAATGGTCGGAATGTTGTATTTTTGCGTCATATATGAGCGGATTAACGCTAAAGTATCCTGATGCTCTAATACCACTGGATAATATTGGTCACCCAGTTTTTCTTTGAATACTTTACCTGCCGCAAGTAACTCATCCCAAGTTTTAGGATATTCTAAGCCAGCTTTAGCCCAGGTCGCATCATTGAAATAGAAAATACGCGCAGTCACTGAAATTGGAATACCATTCAACTTGCCATTAACGGTGGTTTGTTGCAGTTCTTTCGGATCAAATTGCGATAAATCTAATTGTTCTTTTACGCTAAACAAATTATAGAATCCGGTACCGTCTTTAGAGAAGATAGGCAACCAGTTCCAGTTAGTTTGCATAACATCGGGTTCAGTTCCACCGGCAATCTGCGTGGTCAGACGAGATAAATGACCATCCCAACCGGTGTATTCTGCTTTAACATTAATATTCGGATGTTGTTTGTGGAATTCTTCTAATGCTTTCAAGGTAACTTGGTGGCGGCCATTACCACCCCACCATGACATGCGTAAATTAACCTCGTCCTGTGCTGCAAAGGCTTGATGTGATAATAGTGCCAGAGTGGATGCTATCAGCGTGTGTAGGATCGCTTTTTTCATTGGGTACTGCTCCTGTTAAAGAGAGATATTTTTTTCTGTTTTTGCATCAAAGATATGGCATTTATCCATATCAAACTGGAAGTACACGGTGCGATGTAGACCATTTTCGATAATAGGGCGTGCTTCGTCAGATGGCAGACGGCAAGTCAGCTCAAAATCATCAACTTTGATATACATAAAGAATTCGTGACCCATGTTTTCCACTCGTACCAATTCACCTTGAGAGTGATTTTCAGTAAATGGATTCATAGACATGCTGACGAATTCAGGACGAACTCCAAAGAACACTTTTTCCCCGGTGTGGGCGGCGACTTTGGCTTGTTGTCTTGCATTCAATACCAAGGTGTATTGGCCGACGGTCAGGCCAATTTCCCCGTCTTTTTCTACCAGCGTGCTCGGTTTGATATTCATTTCCGGCGCGCCGATAAAACCAGCAACAAACATATTGGTTGGGTAGTGATAGAGATTATCTGGTGTATCCACTTGCATAATGTGGCCCAGTTTCATCACACAGATTCGGTCCCCCATGGTCATTGCTTCAGTCTGGTCGTGGGTTACATAAACTGTGGTTGCTGCTTTACCGCTTTTTTTCAATTGCTTATGTAAGTCAGAAATACGAATACGCATGGAGGCGCGCAGTTTGGCATCCAGGTTTGATAAGGGTTCATCGAACAAGAATACGTCGGGCTTTTTAACAATGGCGCGGCCAACAGCCACACGCTGTGCCTGACCACCAGACAGCTGACGTGGCAGGCGGTCAAGCAGGTCTTCCAACTCCAAAATCTTCGCTGCTTCAGCAACTTGCGTTTCAATCTGGTCTTTTGGCAGTTTGCTTAACTTCAAGCCAAAAGCCAGGTTCTCTTTCACGGTCATATGCGGGTACAGCGCATAGTTCTGGAACACCATGGCAATACCACGTGATTTCGGGGCCAGATTATTGACCACCCGATCACCAATTCGAACTTCACCATCACTGATGGTTTCCAGCCCGGCTAACATACGCAGGGTCGTGGATTTAGCACAACCAGATGGGCCGACAATAACCATAAATTCGCCATCATGGATTTTCAGATCAATGCCATGAACCGCGCGGAAACCGTTGGAGTAAACTTTGCCTAATTTATTAAAAATGACTTCAGCCATGATAAATCCTCTATTAACCTTTAATTCCGCTGCTGGTTACGCCTTGCACGAAGTAGCGTTGAGCCAGGAAGAAAACAATGATGGACGGCAGAATGGAGATGCTCGCCATTGCCAGAATTTCGTTCCAAGGTGCGCCTTCGGTCACGTCAATTGACATCTTAAGAGCCAGTGCTATCGGGTACTTATCTACGCTGTAGACGTAAATCAGTGGGCCGATAAAGTCGTTCATTGACCACATGAATTGGAACAATGCCACGGAAATAATGGCTGGCTTCAAGATTGGCACTACCACGTACCACAACACTTGGAAGGAGTTACATCCGTCAATTTGTGCCGCTTCTTCCATGTCGCGAGGAACACCGCGTAGGAATTGGATCAACATAAAGACGAAGAACCCTTGTGTCGCGAACGCTAATGGCAGATACAGCGGCATATAGCTATTCAGCATGCCCATTTCACGGAACATGATGTATTGAGGAATCAATAACACAGTACTTGGCAGCAACATGGTGGTGATTAATGTGGCAAACCAGAATTTCTTCCATGGGATCTCAAAGCGTGCGAAACCATACGCCACAATGGTGGAGGAAATAATCGTCAGAATGACTTTCGGGATAACAAACTTAAAAGTGTTAAGCATGTAGTGACCGAAATTATATTCCGTGCCGGTTTTCCAACCGTTAACGAAACCATCACTGGTTGGGTGTTCTGGCCATAATCCTAATGTAGTAAAGATTTCATTATTAGGTTTAAAGGCGGCGGAAAACATCCACAGCAATGGGTAAAGCATCATCAGCCCGACAATAATCAAAACGATATAGCGGATAGCAGCACTGACTTTAGCTTTGCGTAATGTACGGCTAATTTCTGCATCAGCAATATCTTGCGCCAGATCTAATTTCTTCTGGTTGGAGTTTTCGTGTACGTCAGTCATTTTTTCCTCCTTTATCGGCGGAGTAGAAGACCCAATATTTGGAAGATTTAAAGGCAATTGAGGCAAAGAGAGCAACGACCAGGAATAATACCCAAGCCAGCGCAGCACCGTATCCCATATCAAAGTATTTAAACGCGGTATCATATATATATAGCGAGAATAAATAAGTGTAATGGGTTGGCCCACCACCGGTGATGACATAAGGTGCCGTAAATTCTTGGAATGCTTGGGTGGTTTGCATAATAAAGTTGAAGAAAATAACCGGCGTAATTAGTGGCACGGTAACTTTCATAAACATTTGCCATTTAGAAGCACCATCAATCATGGCGGCTTCATATTGTGACTGCGGTACGTTCTGCAATGCGGCGAGGAAGATAACCATGGCAGAACCGAACTGCCAAACACGCAGTAATGTTACCGATGTCAGTGCCAGCGCTGGCTCTCCCAACCAGTTGACAGGGTCAAGCCCAAATACCCCGATAAAACCATTTAACAAACCATCAATGGCAAATAGAGCACGCCATAACACCGCAATAGCGACGCTACTGCCGAGAATTGACGGAATATAGAAGGCAGTACGGAAGAACCCAATACCGCGTAATTTAAAGTTCAGTACAAAAGCAATCCCCAGAGCAAATGCCAGTTTTAATGGAATAGTCAGAAATACATAAGCGAAAGTCACGCCCATGGATTTCCAGAATAAATCATCTTCAAGGATCATATGACGATAATTCTCGATCCCGTTGTAAACGGGAGGGTTCATTAAGTCATACTCAGTAAAACTGAGAAAGAAAGATGATACAAAGGGGAAAGCCGTGAATATTATCAACCCTATTATATAAGGTGATATATAGGCTAACCCCAGCATTCTGTTTTCATTCATAATGCTTACCTATTTTTAATAACATGAAAGATAAATAAAACTACTGATTCAAAAGTGTCGGATAAATAAAATCGATGTCATACAGAGTGCGGCTTTCTCCGTTCACCTGATAATCTCCATGGATGTAACCACCATTGGTAATAAATTGAGGGATGGCTGCCAGTTTATTTTGTTTGGCAGCAATCAAGGTCAATATTGCTAATGCAATCGGATTGTCGATACGAAAATAACGATGTTGTGCTGACTCGACAAACAAGCCGCGATGATAATGTTGTTTAAATAGGTCATTCCCGGTTTGCCAAGCCAGTTCAAATAATTGAGGGCATTGGCAATGCTCAGCCAGTTCAACTAAGGCCAGCAATAAAGAAGAAGTAATCGCTGATTTTTTGTCATTGATGAGTACTGCGCGGCGTTCTTGTTTGTTTAATTCTGCCAACTGCCAGCGGTGCAGCAAAACCCCAATCAGATCGAATAATTCTTCGTCTTCACTGAGTCGCCAGGCCCGAACCAGCGGTAGCAGGTAATCCACCTCTAATGGGAATGGCGAAATAACCTGACCTTTTACACCATAATAACCATCGCGTTGTAAAACGTAGCCACTCATATCCTGCCCATTGTTCCATAACGGGCGCAATGTATTGCTCTCAACGTCATAAGCGAAACGATAATAATTCTTTAAGCCATCAATAACCCATTGCAGAACTTCCGCATCAGGCTGCTGGCGCAATATATCTAACATTGCCAATGGGTTATCAATCAGCAATGGCCGCATATCACGAAACAAAACATTGGCTTCACGGGCAATTTCACCAAACTCAGGGCCAAATTGGCGTTTGGCGCGATCGCCATACCAAGATTGGGTCTGATTATCATCAGCGGGTATTGGTCGACGTTGTTGCGGCGAGCTGAACTGATAAACCGGTAACCCTGTTTCAGGATTCCGGGCTAAGACGTATTGACGGTATAAATGTTTGCCCCAAGCAGCGGCGGCGATGTCACCCGTGTACTCAGCATATTTATACGCTGCGTAAATGAGATCGGTACCGGCATTTACAAAGGTCAGGCCTTTAGTTTCCGGTAATTGTGGCAATGCTGCTGGTTTAACCACATCATGGCGCGCATGGGTGAAAACATGAGGGTCGCGTTGCTTGTCGTAGCTGCCATGGCGGCCCAGATCCAGCGTTTGCCAGTCTTCAACATGGGCGTGCCAAAAACCTTGCAGGAAATTAAGCGTTTTCTCATGATCGACATTGAGCAGTAAGTCGTAATAGGGCAGATGATGTTTAAGTTCATGCACTTGTGCTTTTGATTCTGGGCCTTCAGTTTGTAAAGTGTCCAGATTCAAGAAGCGGTGCCCCCCCCAATAAAACAACCCACTTTGCTCATGAACACCGTGTTGCATGAAATAACGGCTTTGTACCCGCGCCTGTTGATGATATTGCGGATCTTGCGTGACCAGGCTAAGCGCGTCTAATGTCCGTAGCCAGTTTTGTTGACTGGCAAAGTTAGATATCGGAATATTACGACCATCTGGGAATTTCCAGGTCACAGGTTGGTGAGTCAAGACATCAAAGCCATCCGCCATCAGTGGGGTCGGGTTTTGATGGCTATGGCTAACAGACTGGACTAAATCAACATAGCTACGGATAGCGCTAAGCCAGTTAATCATCACTGCGTCACTGCCTTTAATGTTGCCGACAAAATTCATCACCATAACCCCATCATAGAAATATCTGATTGGAACCGGTTTTAGGTTCCTTATAAATAGAAACGCCGTTTCAATCTATTATATTTGTATTTACTGGCGAGTCATTGGGCGAATGACAAAAGTGTGATCAGAGTCGGAACGTTGTTTTGAATTTTTTATTTTTGCGTTTTCTGAAGGGTTTCTTCGCAGGTTTGGTTTGTTAACCAATTGATAAATAAGTAATAAAAAAGGCACAACTGCAGTTGTGCCTGAATGGGGTTTTGAGCTGGAATATTGCGAATAACCGTAGGAAATAGTCCTTAACTCAAATTAGTGATATTTCTGCGTTTAGCGAGCTAACCAACCGCCATCAACAGCGATAGTGTAACCACTGATATAGTCCGATGCTTTAGATGCCAGGAAGACTACAGGGCCTTTCAGGTCATCAGGCAGACCCCAACGACCCGCAGGGATACGGTCAAGGATCTCTTTGCTGCGTTCTTCATCTTTACGCAACTGCTGAGTGTTGTTGGTGGCCATGTAACCAGGCGCTACCGCATTCACATTGATGCCGTGTTTAGCCCATTCGTTTGCTAACAGACGGGTCACACCCATCACTGCGCTTTTCGATGCGGTGTAAGAAGGTACGCGAATACCGCCCTGGTAAGAGAGCATGGAAGCAACGTTGATGATTTTGCCGCCAGTACCTTGTTTGATAAATTGCTTGGCAACCGCTTGAGACATAAAGAACACCGTTTTGATGTTCACATTCATCACATCGTCCCAGTCCTTCTCGCTGAAGTTGATCGCATCTTCACGACGGATAATCCCGGCGTTATTGACCAGAATATCGATTTGGCCAAATTCAGCGATAGCACGTTCTAACAGGGCAGGGATGCCATCAATCTTGCTCAGGTCAGCAGTCAAACTTAAGAAGCGGCGGCCTAATGCGGTCACTTTCTCAATGGTATCTTTTGGTTCAACAATATTCACACCAACGATATCACAACCTGCTTCGGCTAAACCAATCGCCATACCTTGGCCCAAACCTGTGTCACAGCCGGTAACCAGAGCAATTTTACCCTTTAACTCAAAGGAATCTAAGATCATAGCTAACATCTCTCTCAAGGCGGTCAACGATTGCCGCGATTTCAATATTGGGGAAGAAAACGTCCAAAGGACGGATTCAGTTGGTGACGCTTAATACTATTCGTAACATTTAGCGCAGTTCGCTAACGGCGATGTGGTCCATATCACCGAAGACTTGGTTTTCACCGACCATGCCCCAGATGAATGTATAACGCTTGGTACCCACGCCAGAATGAATAGACCAGCTGGGTGAAATTACCGCTTGTTCGTTGTGGACGAGCAAATGGCGAGTTTCTTGTGGCTGGCCCATCATGTGGAAGACGGCCGTTTCTTCGTCCATATCAAAGTAGAAATACACTTCCATGCGGCGGTCATGCGTATGGCAAGGCATGGTGTTCCAAAGATTTCCGGGGGCCAGTTTGGTCAATCCCATAGTCAGTTGGCAGGTTGGCAACACATCGGGCACGATGTATTTATTGATAGTGCGACGATTACTGGTCGCGTCATCACCCAATGTTTGTGGTGTGGCTTCTGCTAGCGTGATTTTCTTATGGGGGTAAGAGGTGTGTGCCGGTGCACTGTTGTAATAGAACTTGGCCGGTTTTTGACTCTCAAGACTACTGAAGGTTACATCCTTTGCACCTTTACCTACATACAAGGCTTCTTCATTGCCAATTTCATAAACTTGCCCATCAACTGAGATAAGGCCCGGCCCACCAATATTGATCACGCCCAGTTCACGGCGCGCCAAAAAGTAACTGACACCCAGTTGCTTACCCACTTCATCGCCAATGCTGACCGTTTTATCGACCGGCAAAATACCTCCCACAATGATGCGGTCGATATGGCTATAGGTCATGGTGTACTCATCTGCGACAAAAATATTTTCAATCAGAAATTCACGACGCAGGCCGGCGGTATCGAGTTGCCTGGCATGGTCACTATGAATACTTTGACGAATTTGCATATCGGTGCCTCTCTTTCGGTTCGGACCGGTGTTTCTTTTGATGTGGTGATGATAGTATTTGCGGGAAGTTAATTCAATTAAAATGAAATGATGTTTTATTATTTTTTGAGGGGCGTCATGATTTTTGGATTAATTATGATTGAACTGCGGATTTTGGCCTTAGAATGGGCTGAATTCAGTGTAAAACTGTGACTGGGCTACAGACTATTCTGCATAATAATGAGGAGAAATAATGAAGATGTTTTTTATTAACGATGAAACGCCTTGGGAAGAGTTAGGCAATGGCATTAAACGTAAAGTGATGACCTGGAGCGATGAGCTGATGATGGTCTGTGTTCACTTTGATAAAGGTGCCATTGGTGTTGCGCACAAGCACGATATTCATGACCAGATTGCTTATGTGGCGGCGGGGAGTTTCGAAGTGGAAATCGACGGGCAGAAACGTATTTTGAAAGCCGGAGATGCGTATCGTGCCGTTAAGAACGAAATGCACGGCGCGGTATCACTGGAAGATAATAGTATTTTGATCGACACCTTTACGCCTAAGCGGGATGATTTCCTGTAAAACGTATTCGGGCGGTTGAGTTATCAACTCTGACCGCCCTTTATCGCCAAGATAATAATTAACCGTCCGCTACGAAATATGTTCCTTACGCAATTGTTCTAATGAGTTCAACTGAATATCCGACAGGACCCAGCGCGGGTCGGCGCGATATTCTTCTGAAGGGATGACAATAGAGCGCATACGTGCTGCTTTAGTGGCAATCATCCCATTGACAGAATCTTCCAGCGTGACACATTCCAGAGGGTCAACACCTAAGTCAGCCGCAGCATTCAAATACACTTCTGGATGTGGTTTGCTGTGGGGCAGGTATTCTGCGGAAACCAGGCGGTCGAAGTATTTTTCAATATTTAACATCGCCAGAACGCGCTTTTGCATATGCAGTGGAGAAGCGGATGCCAGGCCAATTTTCAGCCCTTGCTCGCGGCAAAGATCCAATGCATATCCTACACCGGGTAATACCGGCTTGGTTTCTTCTACCAAATCTATCGCCCGGGCAATAATACGGTTGCAAACTTCTGCCTGACTCGGCCCTTGCCATGGCATAGACTGGAACCACAGCTTCACGACTAAATCGATGCGTAATCCGAGGGTGTCGGGCAATGAATCTCTTGAAGAGGTATCCAGCCCCAACTCAGTGAAAATATCGAGTTCAGCCTGTAGCCATAAAGGCTCCGAATCAATCAGCAAGCCGTCCATATCGAAAATTGCGGCCTTAATAGTATGAGGGGTCGCCATTTATTGTTACTCCTGTTTGGTCTCTAGCTACGGATTTAACACTGTAACATTGGTTCATAATGATTGAACCGGTGGAACGCAATTCTTTGTCTTTCTTACGATATAATTTATTAACTTAATGATATTGCGCTGGATGAGCTAGGCTTGAGTGGGTGTTAATCGTAAGAACTTCAGCAAAATTCTGCACATGACCGCGAGGTAGCGGGTAAACTAAAGCTACATAAGTTGTGGTATTTACAAGGAGAAGTCATGACCTATCAACAGGCTGGGCGTGTCGCTGTTATCAAACGGATAGCCGGGTGGCTCGTTTTTATTCCAGCACTGCTGTCAACATTGATTTCAATTATCAATTTTGCCTATCAATATAGTCAAAAAAGCACTGGGGTTAATGCGGTTATGCTGGATTTTATCCACGTCATAACGGACATGATCCGCTTCAACACAACTTTTCTGGATATCTTCTGGTACAACTCACCGGTGCCGAGTTTCGAGCAGGGCTTTTCAGCATCGAACATCATGTTCTTTATCATTTACATGTTGATTTTCGTTGGTTTGTCATTGCAAGCCTCTGGTGCGCGGATGTCACGACAAGTCCGTCATATTCGTGAAGGTATTGAAGACCAAATGATTTTAGAACAGGCCAAGGGCAGTGAAGGGCGTAGCCGCGAACAGTTGGAAGAGAAAATAGTCTTACCGCATCACACCATCTTTTTGCAGTTTTTCACCTTATATATCCTGCCATTAGTGATAGGTGTGGCGTTCTATTTTGTTATCAAGCTATTAGAGGCGATGGCTCAAGGGTAGCAACCCTACCTGATAACACCGCTGAGTCTGCTAATCATAATGAAAAGGCCCATAATAAGGGCCTTTTTCTATCAATCCCCCGATCAAAAGCAACCTAACCTGCCACTTTCGGGGCGGCTGCCTTAAAATCTTTCTGGATGCAGCAGTTTTTCAACCGCAACTTGCGCATTAATCCAGTGTTGACCACCAAACAGATTACTGCGGTTCAATAAATAATAAAGTTGATAAATAGGTTGGCGTTCAATAAAACCGCCAGGTAGGGGCCAGATACTCTGATAACCATCATAAATCTGTGCCGGAAGAGCTGGGTAGAGCGGCAGCATAGAAAGGTCGCACTCGCGGTCACCCCAATAACAGGCGGGATCAAAAATCACCGGACCATTGGCACTGGAAGCACAGTTAGCGGGCCATAAATCGCCGTGTAATAACGAAGGCTGTGGCTGGTGGCTTTGTAAACGCTCTTGAACAAGATGAGTAATATGCTCGATATCGCCAAATGACATACCTTTCTCGGCAGCTAATTGTAATTGCCAGCCGATACGTTGTTCAGAGAAAAACTGCGCCCAGCGACGCTGCCAGCTATTGGGTTGGGGTGTGGTGGATAAATCATTATCAAAATCCAGCCCAAATTGCAGTTGTTCACTCCATTGATGTAAATGTGCTAATTGTTGACCCAAACAATAAGCATTATGGGCATCTAAGGGTTTAAGCGGGATATACTCAAGTAGCAAGAAACTGTATTCACGATCACTGCCCACACCATAGACTTCAGGCACTTGGACGGTTTTGCTGCGGGCCAATAGAGAGAGTTGATCTGCCTCGGCGGTAAATATGGGCAGCATTTCACGGGTATCACATTTGACGAAAACTTCAGTATCACCATAGCTGAGACGCCAGGCATCATGAATATCTCCGCCGGGCAGTTCGGTTCTTTCTCGGATTTCAGCGGGCCCGAAATATTCACCTAACAGACGATTCACTGCTTGCCACATGATTCACCCCCTATCAGCTGCCAGTTATACCCTTCAAACGTGATGATTGAAGAGTGGTTCGCTTGCTGCCTACCTGTTATCCCATGGCCTTAGGGACAGAATATCAGGTTAACTTTTTTATGGTGTGAAGAACAAGAGCCCGTGCACAGGGATAGCCATGCAAGATCAAACAAACGACGGATTCTGCTATTTATTGGGCCCCTATCGCTGCTTTGGCTTATTACCATGAGAACAGAAATATACCTGGAAAATAGTAAGCAATAATAAGCCGTAGTGCGTGAATTCAATACGGCAAGTATATTAAAGCTCAATTCATTATAGCAGGTTACCTCTTGGCGTATTTTTAGCACCGTCATCTTGGGCTTTCAAAGCTATTGGGCGGCCCTTCGTCGGTTTTATATGGCTATATATGAGCGCAATGACAAAGAATAATGCTTGAATAATGACGATACAGGGGCCTGTCGCGCCGTCAATATGGAAGCTTATTAACGTCCCTAATACACATGAAAGCACAGAAGCCAGAGTGGCAACAACCAGCATTTGATCAAAACTGCGGCACACCATAAAAGCGATAATACCCGGAGATATCAACATGGCGATAACTAAAATAACCCCCACCGCCTGCAATGAAGCCACGATAGTTAATGCCAGCAAACACAGTAAACCATAGTGCAATAGCTTAACGGGCAGCCCAATGACACGGGCGTGGTTTGGGTCAAAGCAGTACAGCATGAAATCTTTGCGCTTTAACAGCACCACTAACAGAGTGAACCCGGCAATCCATAAGGTTTGTTTCAGTTCTGCCAGTGAAATACCCAGCATATTACCGAACAAAATATGACTCAGATGCTGGTCAGTATCCATACGGGAAAATAGCACCAGACCAAAAGCGAACATGCCTGAAAATACAATTCCCATGACCGTATCCTCTTTAACCCGACTGTTTTCTTTTAAATAGCCCGTGGCGACAGCACAAAAGATCCCTGAGATAAAAGCCCCGATAACCAATGGGATGCCCAACCAAAAGGCCAATACAATACCCGGTAGCACGGCGTGAGAGATAGCATCCCCCATTAATGACCAACCTTTTAACACCAGGTAGCAAGATAATACCGCACATACCACACCGGTAATGATGGCTGCGACTATCGCCCGTTGCATAAAGGGGTAGGCGAAAGGTTCGCTGACCAGGCTGAACAAGGTATTCATATATTATCCTCCGGACGTGGGGCCGCAGGGTGACGGCGCTTCTGGCGCGTTTGATAACGCGTTGCCAGCAAGCCGTGTTTAGGGGCGAAGACAAAGGCCAGCAGGAAAACCACTGTTTGTAAGGTCACAATGACCCCGCCGGTTGCCCCATCAAGATAGAAGCTGAGATAAGCACCAAAGGCACTGGTAAAAGCCCCAATGGCGATAGCTATCACCAGTAAACGGCTAAAACGGTCAGTCAACAAATAGGCTGTTGCCCCCGGCGTGACTACCATGGCAATCACTAGAATTGCCCCGACAGTTTGCAGCGCAGCCACAGTACAGGCACTCAGCAAGGTGAAGAATAAAATCTTTAACCGCAGGGGTGACAGGCCAATCGACAGGGCGTGGCCCTCATCAAAAAACACCGCCAGCAAGTCTTTCCAAATCAGACATAAAATCACAAAAGAGACCAAAATAATGATTTCGACTTGTAAAACATCTTCATCGGCTATGCCCAAAATATTACCGAAAATAATCGACTGCACATTGACGGAGGTGGGATTGAGCGAAACAATTAACAGCCCGACGGCAAAAAAAGTGGAGAAAATAAAACCGATGATGGCATCTTCACGCAGGCGGGTGATGTGGCGGACTAATGTCATAGCCAATGCTGCGAGCATGCCAGTAAAGAATGCGCCAGCGGCATAAGGCAGACCGAGGGCATAAGCACCCGCCACACCGGGCACGACGGAGTGCGAGAGTGCATCTCCCATCAGTGACCAACCTTTCAGCATCAAATAAGCAGATAAGAAAGCACAGACCGCACCGACAATCGCGCTCACCCAAATGGCTTTCACCATGTAATTGTAATTAAAGGGTTGCAGTAAAATTTCCAGCATCAGGGCGTGTTCTCCTTCGACTGGCTTTGCGCCGGTGGATCATTTTTGGTATGACCATAAAATACCGCAGGGCGTTCGTCATCAGTAATGACCGTCACGGTGCGCGGGTCATTATCGTCGTGTAGCGTATTCCCCGATAGATTGATATGGCGTAAGACGCCACCAAAAGTCATTTCAAGGTTCTTTTGAGTAAAAGTGGTCTCTGTTGGACCTGCCGCCAGCACGGTCTGATTAATCAGAATCACGTGGTCACAAAACTCCGGCACACTGCCGAGGTTATGAGTTGAAACCAAAATCAGATGCCCTTCATCGCGCAGTGCGCGCAGTAAATCAATGATGGCATTTTCCGTTTTGACATCAACCCCGGTGAAAGGCTCATCCAGCAGTAATACAGTGCCTTGCTGAGCCAGTGCTCGCGCCAGAAATACCCGCTTTTTCTGCCCGCCAGACAGTTCACCGATTTGCCGTGAACGCAATGCGGTTAATCCGACCCGCTCAATAGCCTTATCAACCAGAGCCTTATCTTCTCGACTCGGGATACGCAAAAAATTCATTTTCCCGTAGCGGCCCATCATCACCACGTCTTCAACTAAGACCGGAAAGTTCCAATCCACATCTTCGGTCTGCGGCACATAGGCGATGGTGTTTTGTTTTAAGGCGTGGCTAACCGGTTTATCACTCAGTTCGACTTTGCCCACACTGGGTTTGACTTGCCCCATGATGCTTTTAAACAGAGTCGATTTACCGCTACCATTGACGCCGACTAATGCGCAAATAGTCCCGCCAGTGAGGGAAAAACTGGCATCATAAATAGCCGTATGCCCATTGTTATAGGTAACAGTGACGTTATCCACGACCAACTCCGGGCGGACAAAAACAGCAGGGTTCATTGACCAAATCCTTTCGCGATAGTTTGCACTGTGGTGTTAATCAAATCGATATAAGTAGGAACAGGGCCTTTCTCATTCGAGAGAGAATCAACATATAACACCCCGCCGTATAGCGCTCCAGTTTCTTTGCTGACCTGCTTGGCGGGTTTATCAGAAATAGTGCTTTCGCTAAATATTACCGGGATTTTATTGGCGCGCATGGTATCGATAACATGGCGTACCTGTTGCGGGGAACCTTGCTCCTCAGCATTGATTGGCCATAAATAAACTTCTTTAAAACCATAATCTTTTGCCAGATAGCTGAAAGCACCCTCACTGGTCACTAGCCAGCGCTGCTGTTCTGGAATTCGGGATAAACGTTCACGCAATGGGGCATCCAGTGCGGCAATTTTCTCAGCATAGGCTTTGGCATTGCGATTATAAGTATCAGCATGAGCAGGATCGTGTTCAACCAACGCTTTACGAATATTTTCAATATAAATCAATGCGTTTGAGGGGGACATCCAGGCATGTGGGTTAGGAATACCTTTATATGGCCCTTCACGGATAGGGAGTGGGGTAATACCGTCGGTCACTACAACAGAAGGGACGTCTTTAATATTTTCGAAGAAGCGCTCAAACCAACGCTCCAGATTCATGCCATTCCATAAAATCAGGTCCGCTGACTGCGCTTTGACGATGTCGCGTGGGGTCGGTTGATAGTCATGGATTTCAGCACCGGGTTTAGTTATCGACTCGACCACGGCAGCATCACCGGCGACATTTTGCGCGATATCCTGAATAATCGTGAATGTCGTCACAATTTTGAATTTTTTATCTGGGTCGTTGGGCTTATTTTCTGCCAACGCTGAGGTACTGAGCAGTGATGAAATTGCTACAGCTGTTAACAAGGCGATGACACGTAAAAAACCAGGCCTAAAGCCGCTAATAGAGTGCAGGTAGGGTATTTTTTGCTTAGTAAACATGGCGATGTTCCCTTTCTTTAAATGAAAATGATTATCAATATCATTAGCGATGAAGTCAAGCCCCGCCATACAATAAACTAAAACTTACCGATAGTTACCGAATATAGCCTGATCATTATGTTAATAATGGTCAAACTAGCGCAAAAAATCTATTTGGACGAGGTGACAACTTGTATATGCTACCAAACGGCTTATTAGCTCGGGGAATACTGTGAATTCAAAAGTCGGTTGCCTAATGGCAATTTTATTGCTGGCGGGGTGTGCCAAACAAACCCCGCCACCGCAAGCAAATAATGGGTGGCTGAAGAACGCGCCCCAAGGTGGTTTCCTTAATGCACAGAAAAGCAGCGCAGGTTCAAGTACAGTTGCGTATAGCGATGTAATTAAACAAGCTGCCAGCCATTATGGTGTTGATGAAACTTTGATTAAAGCCATTATCCAAGTGGAGTCTGGTTATAATCCTGATGTGGTCAGTACTTCAAATGCCGTGGGTTTGATGCAAATTAAAGCGTCTACTGCGGGCCGTGATGCGTACCGGATGAAAGGGCGCAATGGTCAACCAAGCTCTGGCGAATTAAAAGATCCCGTGAAGAATATTGATATTGGGACGGCTTATATCAATATTTTGCAAAATCAGCAGTTAGCGGGGATAAGTGATCCGCAAACATTGCGTTATGCGACTATCGTTTCTTACGCCAATGGCGCGGGTGCTATGCTGCGGACGTTCTCATCAGATAAACGACTGGCAGTGAATAAAATTAATAGTCTTAGCCCGAACGAATTTTATCAGCATATACAAAAGAAACATCCGGCCGCACAAGCGCCACGTTATTTGTGGAAAGTCGATACCGCTTACCGGGCGATGTCAGAATAATATTAAAACGCTAACCGATGTCGTTTATGGATACTGTAATATGTGTATCAGTATAAATATCGGTTAGCGTTTCCCTCTATACCCGTCAAACCTCAAGCTACACACCGTTAGCTGCGTTTAATAACCCGAATCACTGACCGGTTAGTCGAGTTTAATGAGCCTCATGCTTGAGGCTCACCCTGCGGACGAGCATAAATGCTGTTCAAATCGGTTCCCGACTGATTTGTTTCTCGCTTACTACCTTCCGCAATTCGAATGACTTAGGGCTTATATCTTAAATAATGGGTTATGCAACAGCAGGGGTGTAGTTCGCAATAATATCCAGCACACCGTTGATAATAAATTGCACGCCCATACACACCAGCAAGAATCCCATCAGCCGTGAAATGGCTTCAATACCACTTTTCCCGACCCAACGCATAATGGCGCCAGAACTGAGCAGTGACCCCCATAAAATCAGTGAAACACTGAGAAAAATCAGCACTGGTGCGACTGTCACCACCCATGGGCTGAGCATGTCATGACCTTTTACAGAGGCCGCTGAGCTGATGATCATGGCGATAGTTCCGGGCCCGGCAGTGCTGGGCATTGCCAATGGCACAAAGGCAATATTGATCGATTTTCGTTGCTTTAAATCCTGTGATTTTGCTTCTAGCTGAGTATCTTCCGCTGATTGCTGTGGGAAAAGCATACGAAAACCAATAAATGCAACAATCAACCCGCCCGCGATGCGCAATCCAGGAATCGAAATACCAAAGGTACTCATGACAACCTGACCGGCGTAGTAAGCGACAGTCATAATAAAGAAGACATAAATTGATGCCATCTTCGACTGTTGATTACGCTCTTCGCTGGTCATATTGCCGGATAAACCGAGCAATAGCGCCACTGTCGTCAATGGATTTGCCAATGGCAGCAGGAGAACTAACCCCAAGCCAATGGCTTTAAATAACTCAAGAATACTGTGCATTCATCTTGCTCCGGACATAACCTCAAACCAACCCAATGAAAGTAAAACATATCAGGTAATTAACCGTACATCAGGCAAATATGCCCGTACACGCAATCACAATTAGTACTTACCTTGCCACTCTACGCGATACCGATGTTATTGCCCAATGTCATTGGCATCGATTCCCTGTAATTAGCGTAACGGTGATAACAACTACCCGAAGATATGTGATGTAGATCAAATCTCTGGCTGGCAACGGTTGGCTCAATACCGCCGATCCAGAATATACTTATCATACTTCAAGCTGCATGTGTGTTGGTTGCTTTCGTTTATCCCTGTCACTTACCTGAGTAAGCGCCGGGGGACTCGCTCAATTGCCGTCTTCCTGCAACCTGAATTATTTAGAACATAATCATGTCAGCATCAATTTTTGCAAGGAATAAGGTTTTGTGTATTTGTGATATCAGTGTTGAAGATGAATATATCCGTCAGCCATTATCGGCTTCCGCTGCGTGGGTATTAGATACTCAAGCCGCACGTGACCGTGGCCGTTTGCGTTTTTTAAAACCTAAACGTGAAGCCCGTCCCCGCTGGCGCTTAGCGCCGCTTAAAGATACTTACGAAATCCGCTTTTATCCTAATCGTTTACCCGAACTCTGGTTTTTCAGTGCGGAAAATGCGTCCAAGAAGCGGCTCTAATTACTTTTTAACTGAGTTCGCAGTCGGTTTTGTTTGACAATAAGCTAAAATGAATTTATTTTCATTTTTTGTGAATTTAAATTCATTTTGAGGTTTTATGTCAAGTGCATTATTACCGGTAGAAAAACAGTTTTATGCTTATAATCAGCATGATTTAGCCGCTTTCGTGGCAAATTTCAGTGATTCATTCGTTGCTTACAGAATGCCGTCTACCACACCATCGTTGGTGGGAAAGCAACAACTGACAGAATTTTATCGGACACAACGTTTTAATATTCCCACATTAAGAGCTGAACTGATCTCTCGTAGCGTTTTGGGTAATAAAGTGTTCGATTTGGAAATAATTTATGGATTAAGTGATGAGCCAATAGAAAGTATGGCTGTTTTTGAAGTCAATGATAGCTTGATTGTAACGGCATGGTTTTACTTTAAATAACGCATCTTTTTATTAACTTTCTACTTATCTCACCGGAGGCTTACATGGCATTTACTGATAATGAACGTAGCGCTTTGTTGGCCGTCAAGGGGGTTGGGCCAACTGTTATTACACGTTTGGAGCAACTCGGTTTTACTTCACTGGCTCAACTGGGTCAGGCTGATATGAATGAGATTGTTAGCAGCGCGGCCGCCATGGTGGGATCAACGTGTTGGAAAAATAGCCCTCAAGCGCGCTCAGCAATCCAAGCCGCTATTGATCTGGCCAAAATGCACTCATCAGAGTGAATGCATCTCAACCACGATCTTCCTTATATTCTTTCCCTCACTCGCATAGTTTATTTCTTTTGGTGCTCTGCAGTAGGGTATGGCATCAGTAAGTCATCCAGTATCTGCATCCTTTCTTCTATCCGAATATACAACCAGCGAGTAAACCAAGGTGTTTTCTCAGTGTTTTGTTGATGTGTTCGGCGAAAGTAAAGTTCGAGGCCCGACAGAACGTCGTTAGTTTGTTTCATCGTATTTCTCCCTCTTATTGACCAATATGCCAATCATAGGTACTAAAATGCGGAAGAAAAACGGATGGAATATATTTTATTGTTCAGTATTTATGGGCGCTGTCATTTTAATCAGTGAGGCGACATTGACGAGGAGAGAGAAAACAAAGCATGTAATTCTTGGTCTGGGCCAAATAAAACGCCCCGATTGCGTAAACAATCGGGGCGGCGTTCCAGTAACCATTGCTACACGGAAACGGAAATTGATTATGGGCATATCCTGTAGAAATAGCAATACACCCAGTGCTACTCAAAAGCAATAGATCATAATGTAAATCATTGTTGGTAAGGATAAACACCTTTACGCGGCTCCAAAGGGATATTCCGAGACATCACTCTGCAATCCATTATTATCGTGATGGATGTTAACGAGTATTTGATGTCTTTGACTGTTGGTGGTGCTCAGGTTAGGGGAATTTGAGGATCAGTGCAGGGGACAGAGAGATTTCTGAAACGGCAGACTCCTTTGCCAATACTTATCATAGAAGTAACCGTTTCAGTGTGGTGTAGTGATATGTTTTTATTTGATTATTTTCTGACTAGCCAATTTTCCGGCATAAAAATTTGCCTTTTATTACGCCATCAAAAAAACGACCTTTCGAAACGGCCGACATGCAATTTTGGTGAACACGCTCAGGGACGCCAAGATACTGATAAATCCCTTGTTCTCGGAACTGTATCTCCAGCATGCGATTTTCAGGATCATAACCAATCGACAAAATTCTGGAGGAGGTAACAGGTTGTCGCTGCAATAGTAGACCCTCAGTTATACGGTGTTGATATTATGCTGATCGTAGAGCAGTTTAAGCATGATAACTTTGTCGGTGATCATTATCACTGTTTGGTTGCAGTATTAATAGATTATTCGCTAGGTTTTATTGCCATTGCATTAAGTGGTGATAATATGGCTTCACTTTATGGCACTCACTGTGTCACAAAGTAAACTGTGCACACAGTTGCGTACCAATATAACAAACGTGGGTTAAATTGATGTCGCGACTTATTGAAATTAAACAATAATTACGTCTTACATGTGATCTGTCGTGTAAGCAATGCCATCAGTTCAACTACGTTCCATCCTGTTTCAATCAAATACGGCAAGCTAGTGATTACACTGGGTTACCGCCAACCTACCGTTTCAACCTGTTTCATCTCATACTTGTCTATGCCACGCAATTTGTGTACATATGAGTGTACATAATGTGGAGATGTACACAGTGCTCAGTGACGCCAAGCTCAGGAAGTTATCAGGTAAGCCAATCCCAAAATTGATAGAGATGCCTGACAGTGGAGGGTTATCGATAAGGGTAACCCCTTTAGGTCTGGTTGTATTTCAATATCGTTATCGCTTCGGCGTAAAGCCAAGGCGGATGACTCTTGGCGTGTACGATGATCTGTCGTTGAAAGAAGCACGTGAAATGGTTCAAGAGTCCAAGCGCATTCTTTTGTCCGGAAGAGACCCAATAATAGTAAAAGAGATGGAGCTGGAAAATAAAGTTGCATCTGTTACGGTGTCACTTTGTATCAAGCACTGGCTGGAAAGCGCTCAAGCAAAACTGCTGGTTAAGCATGACTATTGGGAGAGAGCCTTCGAAAGGCACGTCAATCCATACGTTGGATCTATGACCGTTGATGATATGGAGATATCTCACTGGCAACCGGTATTTAAGCGAATGAGAGAGAATGGCGCGGAAACCTTTGCTGGGATAATGCTTTCAAAGCTTAAGCAGGTGTTCTCGTATGGCATTCGCACTGAATACATAAAAGTAAATCCAGTGGTTAATCTAAGGGTTCAGGATGTTGGGAGGCCAGTCAAAGCCAGAAAACGACATTTCAGCGATGAAGAAATAGGACTGTTTTGGAATACACTCAACAACTCTACAATAACTCACCAGAACAAAATCTTTATAAAGCTGCTTCTATTGACAGCTTGCAGGGGCGTGGAGTTAAGAAAAGCCAAAAAAACAGAGTTTGATTTAAAAAACAGAGTTTGGATGGTGGTTGCAGAAAACTCAAAAACAAGAGAGCCTTTTGCCAGGGGGTTATCTAAAGAAGCAACAAAGTTACTGGAAGAGGCTTTCTCTCTCTATCCTGATTTCCGACAGGTTTTCCCCCCGGCAATAATTCAAGAGGATCGCCCCATGTCTGCGGGTGTTTTGATAAATATGGCGATGGTTTTGAGTGATGAAATGGGTGGGGATGGATGGGGGATTCATGACTTGCGGCGCACAGCAAAAACAAAAATGAGCGAACTGGGTGTCCTTCCCCATGTGTCAGAAAAAGTTCTTGGTCATAAGCTCGGTGGCGTACTGGCCGTTTATGACCAGCACGCCTGCTAAATATTGTGCAAAAGTAGACCAAGGGATCGGGGAATTATGGTGTAAAAGTGCACCACCCTGATTATTGATAAACTCTCCGTTTTTACGGAGATTTCCTTGGATGCTGTGCATGGAAACCATACTTAAAGTCAGAAGGCTTTCTCTTAAACAGGGGCTCTCTCAGAGAGCCATAGCCAAACAGCTACAAATATCTCGACATACCGTCAGTAAATACCTCGCAATTGAAACCAAAGAACCGCCAACATACAACCGGACACAGACTCACTACCCCAAACTGGGTGAGTTCATTCCAGTATTAAAACAACGCCTAACTGATGAAACCAAATTACCCGCCAAACAACGATTAACGGCCAGGCGTCACTTTGAAAGGCTCAGAACGGAGGGATATCAAGGCGCTTATTGTGCAGTCGCCTCTTTTATTAGGCAGTTCAAAGAACAATATCAACCCGCGCCCCACGTTGTTTTTATTCCCCAACGATTCAGTGCAGCAGATGCCTATCAATTTGATTGGAGTTTCGAAACAGTCAAATTAAATGGGTTATTGGTTAAACTTAAAGTTGCCCATTTTCGTTTATGTCACAGCAGAGCATTTTTTATTCGAGCTTACCCAAATGAGAAGCTTGATATGCTTATTGATGCTCATAATCACGCCTTTGCTTATTTTGGTGGTACACCCAATAGAGGTATTTATGACAATATGAAGACGGCTGTTAAACATATAGGAATGGGTAAAGAACGAATTTTTAATGATAAATTCTTAAGCATGATGAATCATTTCATTATAGAGCCGGTTGCCTGTACGCCAGCGTCTGGATGGTAGAAAGGACAGGTCGAGCGCCAAGTGAGAACATTACGGAAACAACTGTTTGAACCGACCCTGGCTTTTAATAGTATTGATGAGTTAAACAGTTTTCTATTGGACCAATGTTATCAGATCATCCAAACCGCCACACACCCGGAAGACAGAAGCAAAGTCATTAACGAGTTATTTTGTGCAGAGAAACCCTTCTGGCTCCTTATTTTCCTTATACCGGAGGGCAATTTGCAATAGTCCATATCAACTCCTTATCCTTATTCTGTTTTGATGGGCATAAATACAGCGTTCCCAATGATTTAGCGGGTAAGAAAGATGGCGCGAGAGTAAATCTCAAATCGTGGCACAAAGGATGGGCGGCAACAGCTGAGGGGAAGCCAGTTGGCGGTGGCTCATTCATATATAGAGCTAATGTGCCCAAGGCAAAACATAATGGCGGCACACATATTAGCCCAACAGTCCCGTGGGATGGGCTGCAAAGTAGTATAGCAGCGTACTTAACAGGGGCCGGAGAAACAGATCCTACTGGGAGTGGATGTTGGGTTCGTGACTTTCAAGGGAAAGTTAATTTAACTTGGTTCGGGACAAGAGGCGATGGCGTAACTGACGACGCTGCATCTATAACTGCATTTCGCAACTATTTAGTTTCACTGCCGAAGAAGAGAAAAGGATATATTCCGGCCGGTGTTTACAGCTATAGCGCTGGGCCGAATTGGTCAGTAAAAGGCATTCACTTAGTTGGTGACGGTAAGAATAATACGGTATTAAAATGCACTGCAGCACAAAAAGTAAGAACGCCAGTAACAGTTGGAGGGTCTCCGTTCACTTATAATAATGAATCTGGTGGCTTTGAATATGTATTGATTGTCGGGGGGAATGTAACTCAAATATTATTTAAAAGAGATACTGACTCATCTGTAACAGGAACCACGTCGGGTTTAATTATGTTGGCCCCGGGTGATCAGCTAGTAATATCTTACTCAACATTACCAGTAATTAGCCGAATCCCAATGGGTGAAAATTACACGTAATTAACTGAAGATTAAAGCAAGGTGCATCAAAAATTAATGAATGCACCTTGCTGTTTTTACTTTATATTACTATCAGTAATTGTCTTGTAAATATCATCGAAAACAATCTTTGAACCAAATGTCGATAGATGCAATCCGTCTATATAAACAGGTGATTTATCAACTGTCACTAAACATTCATTGTCTCTACATAGAGAAGTATTTGGGTCAATGAATGTAACATTTTCATTTTTAGAAAACGCCTCTTTTAACTTGTTATTAATTGCAATATCAAATTTCTTTCTTGTCGGGCTGCACTTAGCAAATAGCGCGTAGCCAGGCAAAACATTTTGCGCAAGGCATCCGTAAGCATTTGGATTCGTAGGGATTGGTATTCCAATTATATAATAATGTCTATCACCGCCTACTTCGATAATCTTCTTAATCTCTTCTATCCACACATCATAAAACTGGTCAATTGATAACTTTTCAGCATGGTTACCCCCCCTTTTTATTAGTTGGTCTTTATATTTATCCCATGCTGATGAGAATATAACGTTAGCATTCTCATACTTATCAAAGAGTCCCACTAGTTCTCCATATGCCTTTGAGCAGTTTATATCTTCTTTATTATCTTTGAATCTGCTGTAGTCAGGCATTATTGGGCATCCATGGAAAAACATATTTACGGATTTTAATTTCTTTTCATCAATTTCTTTTGCATATTGAGCTGCTAGCGAATCGCCAAATATTATAAAATCAACACCATTATCGGCATTTGATAAATAAGGCTTACTTGCTTCATATCCATACCCTCCATAGAATTTTCTCTTGAATTGCTCATTTGTTAGTCTTAACTCTTCTGGAACTCTAAAGTCAGCACCGATAGTCTTCTGTATAAAAATTGCACCACTCACAGCTAAAACGAACATTGATAAGTTAGCAAATGAAAATCGATTGTTAGTTTCAATGATGTAATAAATAGAGAATGCCAATAGTGCTGCGATAATAACGTATATTAATAGATTTAAATCAATATCAACTTTTCTCGCAAATACAATCAAAGGCCAATGAACAAGATACAGAGAATATGATATCTTGCCGATGAATTGCATTGCAAAATTTGATGTTACTAATGAGTTATTTCTGTTTGCAATGATGACGAGAACCGTACCGAGAACGGGAAGCATCGCATTATAACTGGGCCATAGCGTTTCGTTTGTGAATACAATGTAGCTTGCTGCTATCATTGTTAGCCCTGCAATCTCACATAATCTTGCTCTGTTTTTTATTACTCTGGCTTCATTCAGAATGAATGCTACTCCACCGGACAGCATTTCCCAAGCTCTTGCATTTAATGTAAAGTATGATTCTGTTGGGTAAATTGGGGTTCTATAAACTGAAATACCGAAAGATATTGCGGCTCCAATAAATATAGCTCTGCGAGTTAATTTTCCGCCGAGAATATAATGAATTAAAAGCAATGCCAACGGATAAACGATATAAAATTGCCACTCTACTGAAAGAGACCAAGTGTGTAATAATATATTATCTAAAGACGAAGTATCAAAATATCCGGTTTGGGATGCATACAAATAATTCGAGTAAAATAACATGCTACTAATGGCATTTGTAGCAAGCTCAAGAAAATCCTTGGGCAGAAGAATAAACCATCCCGCGAGCAGACAGATTGCACAGACAGCGCTGAGCGCAGGAACGATACGTTTCGCCCTAGCTGAATAAAACTTCAATATGCTAAACGAGTTTGAATCTAATCCAGTAAGAATTATTTTTGTCATCAAAAAACCGGAAATGACAAAGAAAACATCGACGCCCGCAAATCCGCCCGGCAGCCACGAATGATTGAAATGAAAAATGATTACAGCAATAACAGCTATAGCGCGTAACCCATTTATATCTTTTCTAAATTCCACAAAATGATCCCGATTAGTTATTTTCTTTATATCAACTGAATACATAGGCGGTTTTTCTTCAAACGCGCAGTAGTGTAGCACCCGATTTGCATATGATCGACACTATAGAGGCGGGACAGGGCGCAGAATAAAGAAAGCATTCTGAGTGGATAAACCAATAATGAGAATGTTAGTATGTCTTGTCCGTTATAGCGTCACACCATATGTGCAAAACGAGTTGTGTACATATGAGTGTACATATCAGGCAAAGTAAAGTCGGATAGCGTGTATAACATGTTGATTTTGAATAGTATTATACTTTTGCATGTGATCTGTCGTGTGGGTCACCACTGTAGATAAGGAATTAGAATGCCTGTTATTACCCTTCCTGACGGTAGTCAGCGTCAATATGATCGCGCCGTTTCTGTCCTTGATGTTGCCTTAGATATCGGCCCAGGTCTGGCAAAGGCCTGTATTGCTGGTCGTGTCAATGGTGAACTGGTGGATGCCGGTGACCTGATCGAGTCGGATGCTCAACTGGCCATTATCACTGCCAAAGATGCTGAAGGTTTGGAGATTCTTCGCCATTCCTGTGCGCACTTATTGGGGCACGCTATCAAGCAACTTTGGCCAGATACCAAGATGGCAATCGGCCCAGTTATCGACAACGGTTTCTATTACGATGTTGATATCGACCGTACTTTGACGCAGGAAGATCTTGATCTGCTGGAAAAGCGGATGCATGAACTTGCCGATAAAGATTACGACGTGATCAAGAAAAAGGTCAGTTGGCAAGAAGCCCGTGATACTTTTGCTGCTCGTGGTGAAGATTATAAAGTGGCTATTCTTGATGAGAATATCAGCCGCGATGATCGTCCTGGTTTATATCACCATGAAGAATACGTTGATATGTGCCGTGGCCCGCACGTTCCCAATATGCGTTTCTGCCATCATTTTAAATTGCAGAAAACCTCTGGGGCTTATTGGCGTGGCGACAGCAAAAATAAAATGCTGCAACGTATTTACGGCACGGCTTGGGGTGATAAGAAGCAACTGAATGCTTATCTGCAACGTCTGGAAGAGGCAGCCAAACGCGACCATCGTAAGATTGGTAAGCAGTTGGACCTTTACCACATGCAGGAAGAAGCACCCGGTATGGTGTTCTGGCACAACGACGGTTGGACTATCTTCCGTGAACTGGAAACTTTTGTGCGTATGAAGCTCAAAGAGTACCAGTACCAGGAAGTGAAAGGGCCATTTATGATGGACCGTGTTCTGTGGGAAAAAACCGGGCATTGGGAGAACTATGCTGAGCATATGTTTACCACGTCGTCGGAAAACCGCGAGTACTGCATCAAGCCAATGAACTGCCCAGGGCATGTGCAGATCTTCAACCAAGGGTTGAAATCATACCGTGACCTGCCACTGCGTATGGCCGAGTTCGGTAGCTGTCATCGTAATGAGCCATCAGGCGCGTTGCACGGATTAATGCGTGTGCGTGGCTTTACTCAGGACGATGCACACATCTTCTGTACTGAAGAACAGGTTCGCGATGAAGTGAACAGCTGTATCAAGATGGTGTACGACATGTACAGCACCTTTGGTTTTGAAAAGATTGTGGTCAAGCTGTCTACACGTCCTGAAAAGCGTATTGGTAGCGATGACTTATGGACTCGTGCTGAAGACGATTTAGCCGCAGCACTGACTGAAAACGGTATTCCGTTTGATTATCAGCCGGGTGAAGGTGCCTTCTACGGTCCGAAAATTGAATTTACCTTGCATGATTGTTTGGATCGTGCGTGGCAGTGTGGTACCGTACAGCTCGATTTCTCATTACCGGGCCGCTTAAGTGCGTCTTACATCGGCGAAAATAACGATCGTCAGGTGCCAGTAATGATTCACCGGGCTATTTTGGGGTCAATGGAGCGCTTCATTGGTATTCTTACCGAAGAATATGCAGGCTTCTTCCCAACTTGGTTAGCACCGGTACAAGTCGTGGTGATGAATATCACTGATAGTCAGTCTGATTATGTCCAACAAGTGACCAAAAAACTGCAAGATGCAGGGATTAGGGCAAAAGCGGACTTGAGAAATGAGAAGATTGGCTTTAAAATTCGTGAACATACGTTGCGTCGGGTTCCATATATGTTGGTCTGTGGCGATAAAGAGGTCGAATCAGGCAAAATTGCCGTTCGTACCCGCCGTGGTAAAGACTTAGGAAGCTTAGATGTCAACGTGGTCGTAGACCAGCTGCTAGCAGAAATTCGCAGCCGTAGTCTTCATCAACTGGAGGAATAAAGTATTAAAGGCGGAAAACGAGTTCAACCGGCGCGTCCTAATCGCATCAACAAAGAGATTCGCGCCACAGAAGTTCGCTTAACAGGCGTCGATGGTGAGCAGATTGGCATTGTCAGTCTGAATGAAGCTCTTGAAAAAGCTGAGGAAGCTGGTGTTGATTTAGTAGAAATCAGTCCGAATGCCGAGCCGCCGGTTTGTCGTATCATGGATTACGGCAAATTCCTCTATGAGAAGAGCAAGTCGACAAAAGAACAGAAGAAGAAGCAAAAAGTCATTCAGGTCAAGGAAATTAAATTCCGTCCTGGTACCGATGATGGCGACTATCAGGTCAAACTACGCAACCTGATTCGCTTTCTGGAAGATGGCGATAAAGCCAAAATCACTCTGCGATTCCGTGGACGTGAGATGGCGCACCAACAGATCGGCATGGAAGTCCTTAACCGTGTCAAAAAAGATCTGACTGAAGATTCTGATTTGGCTGTCGTGGAGTCTTTCCCGACTCGTATCGAAGGCCGTCAGATGATCATGGTGCTCGCACCTAAGAAGAGACAGTAAGGCACTCAAGTAACAGGCTTCTCTATGCTTGCATAGCAAGAAGTCTGTTCGCCTAGCTAGCTCGTTGTAATTAACAATGCGAAGTGGATATATTCAATGCCAAAAATTAAGACAGTACGCGGCGCCGCTAAGCGCTTTAAAAAAACCGGTGCCGGTGGTTTTAAGCGTAAGCATGCCAACCTGCGTCATATTTTGACCAAAAAAGCTACTAAGCGTAAACGTCATTTACGTCCAAAAGGCATGGTATCTAAGAACGATCTAGGTTTGGTCGTAGCATGTCTGCCATACGCATAAGTAATTTTGGTTTGAATTAAGACGATAGGAGAAGTAAATGGCTCGCGTAAAACGTGGTGTGGTAGCTCGTGCACGTCACAAAAAAATCTTAAAGCAGGCGAAGGGTTACTATGGTGCCCGTTCGCGCGTTTATCGTGTTGCTTTCCAGGCAGTGATCAAGGCAGGCCAATACGCCTACCGTGACCGCCGTCAACGGAAGCGTCAATTCCGCCAATTGTGGATTGCACGTATCAACGCAGCTGCTCGTCAGAATGACATGTCTTACAGCAAATTCATTAATGGTCTGAAAAAGGCTTCTATTGAAATTGACCGTAAGATCTTGGCTGACATCGCAGTATTTGACAAAGTGGCATTCTCTGCACTAGTCGAAAAAGCGAAAGCAGCTCTGGCGTAAGTCAGAATTGAAGAGGGAGCTTGTCTCCCTCTTTTAATTTTTAGCTTCTTAGTAAGAAGGTCATCGTTATGATGTATGCAGTTACTTTTCGCTTCTTTTTTTACTTTAGCGTCTGATTTCAGGAGGCTTGCGCGTAAGAATAGAAACGAAAAATAGCGCCTAAGCCTCCCATAGTGGAGGCTTTTTTGTTTTTTGCTCAACAGCCCTTATGGTGATGTGAGTCGAGGTATCACTGATGGGGTACCTTACTGATTTTATGTAAAAGATTCATTTCGGTTATCGGATTTTAACTAATAACATATATCCTAAATAATTCGAGTGGCAGGAAGTCGGTAAGCGAATGACAAATGGGCTGTAAGCCATTTTGAAGAGCGCTTACGCTGGCTCGCAGGATGAGCCTTTGATGAGGTTCATAATCCCGATGAGCTTACTTATTTTTTTAAGATCAAGATGAGTAGGTGATTCTGGTAACTGAACCAGCTAATACTTTTGCAACTCCAAATATAACGGATATAACTACAAGCGGGCCATACGGCCAGAGGAAGAGAAAACAATGCCACATCTCGCAGAGCTGGTTGCCAAAGCTAAAGCAGCCGTAGAAGATGCCCAGGATGTTGCCGCGTTGGATTTGGTGCGCGTCGAATATTTAGGCAAGAAAGGCCATTTGACCCTTCAAATGACATCGCTGCGTGAGCTACCAGCTGAAGAACGTCCAGCAGCAGGTGCCGTCATTAATCAGGCTAAACAAGAAGTACAAGAAGCACTTAATGCTCGCAAGGAAAAGCTGGAATCAGCGGTTCTGAATGCCCGGCTGGCGGCCGAAACCATTGATGTATCCTTACCAGGGCGTCGTATGGAAAATGGTGGGTTGCATCCGGTGACTCGTACAATTGATCGTATTGAAACTTTCTTCGGCGAATTGGGCTTCTCTGTAGAGTCTGGCCCGGAAATCGAAGATGACTATCATAACTTCGATGCATTGAATATCCCGGCTCATCACCCGGCTCGTGCTGACCACGATACGTTCTGGTTTGATGCTACGCGATTGCTACGCACGCAGACATCAGGCGTGCAGATTCGTACCATGCAAGGTCAGCAGCCGCCTATTCGGATTATCGTGCCTGGCCGTGTTTATCGTAACGATTACGACCAAACGCACACGCCGATGTTCCATCAAATGGAAGGGCTGATCGTTGACCGTGATATCAGCTTCACCAATCTAAAAGGCACTCTGCACGATTTCCTGCGTAATTTCTTCGAAGAAGATCTGCAAATTCGCTTCCGTCCCTCTTATTTCCCATTTACCGAACCTTCTGCTGAAGTTGATGTTATGGGTAAAAATGGTAAATGGCTCGAAGTATTGGGTTGCGGCATGGTGCATCCAAATGTATTACGAAACGTAGGTATTGATCCTGAGATTTATTCGGGCTTTGCATTTGGTATGGGAATGGAGCGCTTAACGATGCTACGTTACGGTGTCACTGATTTGCGAGCATTCTTCGAAAATGATCTACGTTTCCTCAAACAGTTTAAGTAAGGCGGGAATATCTCATGAAATTCAGTGAACTTTGGTTACGCGAATGGGTAAACCCAGCCATTAGCAGTGATGATTTAGCCCATCAAATTACCATGGCCGGTTTGGAAGTTGATGGCGTAGATGCGGTAGCTGGCGAATTTAATGGTGTTGTTATCGGTCACGTTGTGGAATGCGGTCAGCACCCAAATGCAGATAAATTACGTGTAACCAAAATTGATGTTGGCGGTGAGCGCTTGTTGGACATCGTTTGTGGTGCACCTAACTGCCGCCAGGGTTTGAAAGTTGCGGTTGCCACGGTCGGTGCTGTGCTGCCGGGTGATTTTAAGATTAAAGCGGCTAAATTACGTGGCGAACCATCTGAGGGGATGTTGTGCTCTTTCTCTGAACTGGCTATTGCAGAAGATCACGACGGTATTATTGAGCTACCTGCTGATGCGCCGATTGGCGTTGACCTGCGTGAATATCTGAAGCTTGATGACAAAACCATCGAAATCAGTGTCACGCCAAACCGTGCAGATTGCTTGGGTATTATCGGTGTCGCACGTGATGTGGCGGTGTTGAATCAACTGCCACTCACTGAGCCAGATATCAAGCCGGTGGTACCATCTATTAATGACAGCTTCCCGATCCGCGTTGATGTTCCACAAGCTTGCCCGCGTTATTTGGGGCGCGTTGTGAAAGGAATCAATGTTAAGGCCGCCACCCCATTGTGGATGCGTGAGAAATTACGCCGCTGTGGCATTCGTTCAATTGATCCTGTTGTCGATATCACTAACTTTGTTTTGTTAGAGTTAGGTCAACCGATGCATGCGTTTGATTTAGACCGTATCGACGCTGAGATTATTGTTCGCCTGGCGGCTGAAGGTGAAGAGTTAACCTTACTGGATGGTACAAAAGTCAAATTGAATGCAGACACGCTGGTTATTGCCGATCAGCAGAAACCGCTGGCGATGGCGGGCATTTTCGGTGGTGAACATTCAGGTGTTAATGAAGAAACTCGCAACGTACTGTTGGAGTCCGCTTTCTTTAATCCACTTTCCATTACGGGCCGCGCGCGTCGTCATGGCCTGCACACCGATGCTTCTCATCGTTATGAGCGTGGTGTCGATCCGGCACTGCAACATAAAGCGATTGAACGCGCTACACGGCTGTTGATTGATATCTGCGGTGGTGAAGCCGGCCCGGTGATTGATGTGACCGCACCGGCAGAATTGCCAAAGCGCGCGACTATCACATTACGCCGTGAGAAACTGGATCGCCTGATTGGCCACCATATTCCTTCTGAACAGGTCAGCGATATTCTACGCCGCCTCGGCTGTCAGGTGACAGAAGTGGGTTCTGACTGGCAGGCAGTAGCACCAAGCTGGCGTTTCGATATGGAAATCGAAGAAGATTTGGTGGAAGAAGTTGCGCGTATCTATGGGTATAACAACATTCCAGACGTGCCTATTAAAGCTGATTTGGTGATGACGAAACACCGCGAAGCCAACTTGTCACTGAAGCGAGTTAAGACCGCTTTAGTCGATCGCGGCTATCAGGAAGCAATTACTTACAGTTTTGTTGACCCAAAAGTACAGGCGTTGCTGCACCCACAGCAAGATGCACTCATCTTACCCAGCCCAATCTCCATTGAGATGTCAGCAATGCGGTTATCATTGTTGACAGGTTTACTGTCGGCGGTGGTGTATAACCAGAATCGCCAGCAATCTCGTTTACGCTTATTTGAAAGTGGTTTGCGCTTTGTGCCTGATAGTAAAGCAGATCTTGGTGTCCGACAGGAGGTCATGCTGGCTGCTGTCATTACAGGTCACCGTTATGATGAGCACTGGGATTTGGCACGTCAGCCAATCGACTTCTATGATTTGAAGGGCGATTTGGAAGCAATTCTAGAACTTACTGGCAAATTATCAGATGTTCAGTTCCGTGCTGAAGCTCATTCTGCACTGCATCCTGGGCAGAGTGCTGCGATTTATTTATCAGGGGAACACATTGGTTTCATTGGTGTAGTTCATCCTGAACTGGAACGTAAGTTGAGTCTAAATGGCCGCACTGTGGTGTTTGAAGTGCAGTGGAATAAGCTTGCAGACCGCGCTGTGCCTCAAGCCAGCGAGATTTCGCGCTTCCCAGCAAACCGCCGTGATATCGCTGTTGTAGTGGCTGAAAACGTTCCCGCAGAAGATATTTTGGCAGAGTGTAAGAAAGTTGGCGCAAATCAGGTAGTTGGCGTAAACTTGTTTGATGTGTACCGTGGCAAGGGCGTAGCAGAAGGTTATAAGAGTCTAGCTATTAGTCTGGTGTTGCAGGATACCGCCCGTACACTGGAAGAAGAGGAGATCGCCGCTACTGTCGCAAGATGCGTAGAGGCGTTAAAACAGCGATTCCAAGCATCCTTGAGGGATTGAACCTATGGCGCTTACTAAAGCTGAAATGTCAGAACATCTGTTTGAGAAGCTAGGGCTTAGCAAACGTGATGCAAAAGATCTGGTTGAGTTATTCTTTGAAGAAGTACGTCGTGCTCTTGAGAATGGCGAACAGGTCAAACTGTCTGGCTTTGGCAATTTTGATCTGAGAGACAAGAACCAACGTCCGGGCCGTAATCCGAAGACGGGTGAGGACATCCCTATTACGGCGCGCCGTGTGGTGACTTTCCGTCCAGGGCAAAAGCTAAAAAGCCGGGTAGAGAGTGCCACTCCGAAAGAGTGAATTTTTTCCCGAAACAAAAGGCCGCGCAAGCGGCCTTTTTCTTGGGTTTAATCGATTGAAATATAACTATTTTATTTTGTTAGCTCCCACATTCTAACCGCAAATTAGGGCTATCTTCCCTGATGTGTGTTTCTGCCTTATCTGAGGCAGGCTTTCAAAAAACAATAAAGTTGATTTGAAATGGCATTTTCAAGATTAAGTCAATGGAGTCAAGTCTTAGCAACTTTGTACCAGCAGTTATGCGAATATAGTTCTGTTGGATGGGCGACAGTAATATTCTGATGCTACAAAAGATACTCGGTCACCCCAGCCTTTATAGAACCTCAAACTCAAGCTACACAGAGTTCCGGTTCAGCAACCGGGTACAGACTCAAAAATTACAGGTATAATCCCACAAATTATTCAAATGGTTTAGAAGCGAAGATGACAAAACTCACCTTACAAGAACAGATGCTAAAAGCTGGCTTAGTGACCAGCAAAAAAATGGCTAAAGTCCAAAGGACGGCTAAAAAATCACGAGTTCAGGCTCGTGAGGCAAGAGAAATTGTGGAAGAAAATAAGAAAGCACAAGTTGAGCGTGATAAACAGCTAAGCGAACAACAAAAACAAGCGGCTTTATCTAAAGAATATAAAGCACAGGTGAAGCAGTTGATTGAAATGAATAAAATCAGCCTAACAAAAGGCAATATTGGTTTTAACTTCACAGATAATAATTTAATTAAAAAAATAGTTGTGGATAAACTGACTCAAGCTCAGTTGATTAGTGGCCGTCTTGCTATTGCTCGTTTGGTTGTTGATAACAACGGAGAGAGTGAATACGCGATTATTCCCGCGAGCGTAGCCGATAAAATTGCGCAGCGAGATGCGAGCAGTATTGTATTAAATAGTGCATTGAGTCAGGAAGAGCAAGATGGAGAAGATCCCTACGCCGATTTTAAAGTGCCAGATGATTTGATGTGGTAATTAACGTTTTGCAGATACTTATTAATGAAAAGTCCTGAAGGGCTTTTCATTAATATTTTATGTTCAGCCAGCTAATGGAAGAATGCTGGATTACTCTGGAGTGTTGCCAACACTATTGCTGCCAGCCCGACTGCATTACCTCTTTCTGCTTACTTTCCAATTTGTCTCTGGAAGTAGAAAAAATAGTCACTACTTAAACCAATGTAGTAAACATGAGCAAGGATTTATAGCTGGATGGTGAAACACTCAATAACAGCGCATTTTACGTTAATATCATGTGTTGAATTATATTTCCCTTGCTATTTTAATTTGTGATTAAAAACATTCATAATGATAATTAAACATAAAACTAGTAACTATTAGTTATGTGTTAAAAAAGGCTAAGAACAGTAGAGAGTAAAAATAGGCAATATGAAATGATTGTATGGATTCCGTTAGCAATGTGCAATGAAATTGAAAATGGGAAATTATCCGATAGATAGACATTATTTTCACTGATATAAAATTATGAATGTTGAATAATACATTCGGATTAATATGAAAAAATATCTGCTGTTGTTAGGCATTTTGTCATTAATGCCGCTGATCGCGCAGGCTGATGTATCACTGGACATCAATATACCTGGGGTCAGTCTACATTTAGGTGACCAAGATAACCGAGGCTATTACTGGGATGGCTATGACTGGCGTCCACCACAATGGTGGCATGAACACCGTGGTGTTCATATCGGTGATCGCAGTGAACGCGGTTATTATTGGGATGGCGGGCGTTGGCAGCGCCCCGCTGAACATGATGGTCATAATCCATTCCGTGGACAGGAATATAGTGGGCATGGTTTTCATGGTAATCAGTCACAGCGCAATGAAAATAATAGACATGGTCAATTGGGTAATAATCATGATGTGGGTAACCCCGACAAACCGGGAGGGCCAAATAACTCAGGGAGTCAGAATAATAATGGTAGCCAGCAAGCTTACCCACCGAAAAATAATGGTTATCGCGGATAATAAATAACAGATATCACTCAGGTTGCCTCTGACATTAGGGGCAGCGCTAGCGTTTTCTCTCAATAAAAAAATCAATTTTTTCATGCAAAACTTCCCCTTATCCCTTGAACCTCTTACTATCATTGCTGAGCAATTAATACTAGCCCCTGATACTTATCAGGTATCTTCAGGTATATCCTGAGGCAATGGCCGAGGATGTCATGCAAACCAGTCAGTTATTTACCGCACTTCAACAACGACAGCAACAACATGATCGCCTTTATCTCAAAGGGCTGGTCATCATATTGTTTTCTGCATTTTTTATTAGCTTATGTGTCGGTGACATTTGGATTTGGCCTACTCAGTGGTTCAGCGAAACCGGGCAACTATTTGTTTGGCAGTTGCGTTTGCCTCGAGCATTGGCAGTGATGATGGTAGGGGCAAGTCTTGCTGTTTCTGGTGCTGTCATGCAGGCATTATTTGAGAATCCATTAGCAGAACCCGGCCTATTAGGGGTCGCAAACGGCGCCGGTGTTGCGCTGGTGATGGCCGTCTTATTGGGGCATGGGTTGCTACCAATCTGGTTTTTAAGCGCTTGTGCCATTGCGGGAGCCTTATTTATGACGGTACTTCTGCTGGCTTTTGCCCGCAGACGCTTATTAACCAATGCCCGATTATTGCTAGTTGGGGTTGCTTTGGGGATTGTTTGTAGCGCCATTATGACCTGGGCCGTTTATTTCAGCACCAGTTTGGATTTACGTCAATTAATGTATTGGATGATGGGCGGATTTAGCGGTATTGACTGGCGGCAACAAGGGTTAGTGCTCGCATTGCTACCTGTTGTCATTTGGCTCTGTTGCCAAGGTCATGTGCTCAATTTTATGTCTCTCGGTGAACAACAAGCTCGGCAATTGGGGATTTCTCTTCATCTATGGCGGAATTTATTGGTTCTCGCGATTGGTCTACTGGTGGGTATCAGTGTTGCCCTGGCGGGAGTGATCAGCTTTATTGGCCTGGTCATTCCCCATATTTTACGATTGACGGGGCTAACTGATCAGCGCCGGTTATTGGCGGGATGTGCCTTGGCAGGGGGAGGAATATTGTTATTAGCCGATGTTGTGGCGCGGATCGCCTTATTCTCGGCAGAGTTGCCGATTGGTGTGGTAACGGCAACCTTAGGCGCGCCATTATTTATCTGGTTGCTGACACGGGTGAACAGTGTAAAGTAATTGGCCTAACATGAGTTTATGTTTCTGTAGGTTTATCTGTTTATCATCGCTGAATAAGGGCTCCTCCTGATGAGTAATTCAATTTATTCCATCCCAGTAAAAACAATTGAAAGCCAATCAGTTAAACTGGAAAAGTATAAAGGCTCGGTTTTGCTCGTGGTCAATGTGGCTTCCCAATGTGGCTTAACCAAACAGTATGAAGGTTTGGAAAACCTGTACAAAACTTATCAGCAGCAGGGTTTTGAGGTGTTAGGATTTCCTAGTAATGAGTTTGCGGGGCAAGAGCCAGGCAGTGACGAGGAAATTCAGGCATTCTGCCGCGGTACTTTTGGTGTGGATTTCCCGATGTTTAGCAAAATTGAAGTCAATGGCCCACAACGGCATCCTTTATACCAGCAATTAATCTCAGCTAAACCTGTTGCTGTAAAACCTGAAGGCAGTGAGTTCTATCAGCGCTTAGCGAGTAAAGGGCGTGAGCCAAAGCAGGCTGGCGATATTTTATGGAATTTCGAAAAATTCCTGATTAGCCGAGAGGGTGTAGTTCTTGAACGTTTTGCTCCTGATATGACGCCAGAAGATCCGATTTTGATCGATGCCATTACTCGGGCCTTAGCTGTTCACTAAGTTGTTATGGATGAAAGAGTTATTTTGATGTTAATGCAACTCAGCAATGTCAATGTAGATACCCGTCTTGCTCCTTTTTCTACGCAAGTAGCTGCTGGGTTGCAAATTCATGTGATAGGCCCGAATGGGGCAGGGAAAAGTACGTTACTTGCTTCTTTAGCGGGCTTATTGCCCTCGGAAGGGGACATTACCCTCGCGGGGAAATCATTATCCTGCTATTTAGGGTATGATTTGGCTCGGTTGCGGGCTTATTTGCCTCAACAACAATCGGCTCTGATAATGATGCCGGTTTTTCAATACCTTTCCCTTTATCAACCTGCCGGTGTTCCCCTGGATGCCATTGCGGCTACCATTGGCTATCTTTGTGAGAAATTACGATTAACCGACAAGTTATCCCGCCTGTTGTCACAACTTTCTGGTGGAGAGTGGCAACGGGTGCGTTTGGCGGCGGTTTTTTTGCAAGCTTGGCCAGATATTAATCCTGACAGTAAGTTGTTGTTACTTGATGAGCCGTACACCGGCCTTGATGTCGCACAAAAAGTGGCATTGGACAGTTTGCTGCGCGAGTTCTGTTCTGCTGGTCGCAGTGCAATAATCAGTGCCCATGACCTTAATCACACCTTGCAACAGGCTGACCAGGTTTGGTTAATGGCGCGTGGCAATGTGCTGGCCCAAGGCAGGACTCATCAGGTGATGGAACCCCATCTTCTCTCGGAGGTATTTGAGGTGGATTTCCAAATACACAGTTTTAATCAACAGAGTTGGATCATTACAAAAAGTTTTTAATCGTAAAATTTGTTAATTATTCTTAGATTACCCCCACCAATAACTGGGCTTTATCTGTCGTCTCTATTCCGATACTTCCTCCCTGATAGAGACAATTAATCGTGATCCCAACCGCGTCATTATGCTTTTTTATTAGATTGAATTTTCTGAAAAAAACGATAAATTCGACTTGAAATAATGACGCCAAATACTACGGCAAAAAAAATCCTATCTTAAGGTTTATTTAAGGTTAATAAACTAGACTTCATATTCAGCCAAGCATGTATCTATCTGAGTAGTGTTTAGTTTCCGTTAACTTATAGGGGCATATAGTTCCCCAAAGTGCCAAGTATCCTAGGGATTTCTCAATGCAGAATTTTTTGCCTTTTTCTCGTCCGGCGATTGGTACGGACGAAATTAACGCGGTAGTAAAAGTGCTAGGCTCCGGTTGGATTACCACAGGCCCTCAGAATCAACAGTTGGAAACCGATTTTTGTGCCGCATTTGGCTGCAAACATGCGGTTGCTGTCTGTTCGGCTACCGCAGGTATGCATATTACGTTAATGGCGCTGGGGATTGGCCCAGGTGATGAGGTTATTACGCCATCTCAGACGTGGGTCTCAACCCTTAATATGATTGTGTTGCTGGGTGCTGAACCGGTAATGGTTGATATCGACCGTGACACCTTAATGGTGAATGCTGCGGATATTGAAGCAGCAATTACACCGAAAACCAAAGCCATTATTCCCGTGCATTATGCAGGGGCACCCTGTGACCTCGATGCTTTGCGTCTGATAGCCAAGCAATATGGCATTCCATTAATTGAAGATGCGGCTCATGCTGTCGGTACGCGTTATAAAAATCAATGGATTGGTGAGAAAGGTACCGCTATCTTCTCTTTCCACGCTATCAAAAATATCACTTGTGCTGAAGGTGGTTTAATTGCCACTGACGATGATGAGCTGGCAGCCAGAGTGCGTCGGCTCAAGTTTCATGGCTTAGGGGTTGATGCCTTTGACCGCCAAATCCAAGGCCGCAGCCCGCAGGCTGAGGTTGTTGAGCCGGGATATAAATACAATTTATCGGATATTCACGCCGCCATTGCGGTCGTTCAACTTGGGCGTTTACCTGAAATCAATGCCCGTCGGCAAGAACTCGTGGCTCGTTATCATGCGGCATTAGCTAATTCGCCCTTGCAACCATTAGCTGTTCCCCATTATGCCCATCTACATGCCTGGCATCTTTTTATGGTGCGAGTTGATGAAGAACGTTGTGGTATTGACCGGGATTCACTGATGGCGCGCCTGAAAGATGCCGGAATAGGCACCGGGCTGCATTTCCGAGCTGCGCATACCCAAAAATATTATCGTGAGCGTTATCCGCGCCTTAACTTACCGAATACTGAGTGGAATTCCGCCAGATTATGCACATTGCCCCTTTTCCCCGACATGCTAGACAGCGATGTTGATCGGGTAGTTGATGCATTGGCAACAATTATAGGGTCGCACCGTGTCTGAATGTGAAAAAATCAAGAAAGTCTCAATCGTTATTCCTGTTTATAACGAGCAAGAGAGTCTGCCAGCATTAATAGAAAGAACATTGGCCGCCTGTAAATTACTAACGCAACCCTATGAAATTATTCTGGTTGATGATGGCAGTAGTGACAG